>JAHFUI010000016.1:0-999 GCA_023265175.1 Acidobacteriota bacterium | reverse complement strand
ACGCAAAGGACACGAAGGGAAAAAACCTCATCGTCTCGCCTTTGTGTCCATGGTGTCCTTTTTGTGGTTGGATAGGCCCAAAGCATGGCCCTGATCGGAATCACACGCTGTCGAAAGATCGAGGATTACAGGCAGGCAATCCTGCACGTCGGCGGTGAGGTCCGCATTCTCGAGCCGCTAGCCAGCATCATGGACGCGCTGACGGGCGTTGATGGATTGCTGCTGAGCGGCGGCGAGGACGTCGATCCCGGCCGATATGGCGAACCTCCGCATCCCACCGTTGTCGACGTGGAGTCTGCGCGCGACGATTTCGAGATCGCGCTCCTCCACGCCGCACGCGCGCGTTCGCTTCCCGTCCTGGCGATCTGCCGCGGCGTGCAGCTCCTCAACGTGGCGTATGGCGGCACGCTGGTTCAGGACATTCCCTCACAAGTGCCCGGGGCGATCGAGCATCGGCTGGCCGTCCCCCCGCACGAGGCGTACGCGCTCGCGCACGAAATCTGGATCGAGAAGGACACGGTGCTCGCCCGGCTGATGAGCGATCGCCTGCGCGACGCCGACGCCTGCGACGTGAACAGCCGCCATCATCAAGCCGTCAGGCAGGTCGCGAACGGCTTTCAGATCTCGGCGACGGCGCCCGACGGCGTCATCGAGGCCATCGAGGATCTCGCCGCGGCATTCTGTGTCGGCGTCCAATGGCATCCGGAAAACTTCTGGCGCACCGGCGAGTTCAGGCCGCTGTTCGAGGCATTGCTGATGGAAGCACAGAGACACTTGGAAAGTGAGAAAGTGAGGAAGTGAGGAAGTGGGACTTCAACTACGGTTCCTGTCAGGTAACCGCTTGTCGTTAGGCGATCGCGACCTGCGATCGCCAGTCCTTGGCCCCTGCAGCGCGATACGCAAGGAACATGGTTTTGAAGAGCGAGCTGCGCTGATTGCGGCCTTCGAGTTCGTCAGCTGCGACGTCCAAGCGGCCGACCTGTTGACGGAGGCGGTCGA
>JAHFUI010000124.1 GCA_023265175.1 Acidobacteriota bacterium | reverse complement strand
GATTCGGTTAACAGGTATCCCCGCGACAGGGCCTTCATCGTTCCTATCATCCAATGCGAGGTGCTCCCGGGACTCCAGGTCAAACTGTCAAGACAAGGCGCCGGGTTCGAGTCTTCGCATCGCGCGCGGCGCAGAAACTGCGACGATTCGGTGTCACGTGGCTGGCAGGTTCTGCGTACGCGGCCGCCTCGTCCGCGAAAGAAGTAGTCTCTGCGGGCGTCGCGCGACGGCATGGCCTTCGCAGAAGACGATGTAGAATGCGGCGTCGAGGATGGAGCGTATGCGAGCGCGCACCGATCGTCTCGTCACGGCCGACGAGCTCATGCGGATGCCGGACGACGGCGTCAAGCACGAGCTGGTCGAAGGCCGGCTCATCACGATGACGCACGCCGGAAGCCTCCATGGGCGACTTGCGATGCGCCTCGGTGCGGCGGTGGATCGTTTCGTCGAGGCGCACGCGCTCGGGGCCGTCTTTGCCGCGGAGACCGGGTTTCGCCTTGCGCGCGATCCTGACACGGTCCGCGCTCCGGACGTGTCGTTCGTTCGCAAGGAACGGCTGCTTGAGGAAGGCCTTCCGGATGGCTATTGGCCAGGCCCGCCGGACCTTGCCGTCGAAGTTCAATCGCCGAACAACTCGGTCCGCGAGCTCGAACTCAAGGCACAGGACTACTTGAGACGAGGCGTGCAGCTCGTGTGGGTGGTGTTTCCGAAAAAACGTGCCGTTGTCGTTTACCGGCCGGATGCGGTGCCCGCGTCGTTGGGCGAGCACGACGCCCTCGACGGCTACGACCTCCTGCCGGGATTCCGCTATCCGCTCGCTCGTCTGTTTACGGTCAAGCCGAGAAGTTAAGTCTCGAGTGTGAAGTCTGAAGTCTGCACACTTTCAATTTCAGACTTCACACGTTCGTTATTCTGCACGGCCGGTCTCAGCACGCGGTTCCACCACATGATCCCGCCCGTCACGAACAGCACCGCGGGCACGATTCCGAGAATCGTGTAGAGCCATTTGATCGACGTCCCGTACGCGCGGCCGAAATGGATGCGCGCGAGCCATGCAAGAAACTCGTCGCCGCTGCGTGGCTCGAGGCTCTTCGGGTCCAAGGGCTGGAGGTAATCGACGAGGTTCGTCAACGGCTCGGGATACGACAGATAGATCCCGCTGATCCCCCACATCAACACGAACGCGAACATCCAGAAGCCGAGCGCGCTGTGCAGGTCCCAGTTGAACCGTTTCCAGCCGGCCTTTCGCCACACGAACAGGCTGCGCCACCACCGGGCGATGCCCGGCCACCAGATCACCGCGCCCGTGAGGCACAGGACGGTGAACAGTACCGCGCCGGCGCCGTTGACAAGGCGGCCTGGGTGGTCGGCGAGGAGGTCGTCGTGAAGCCTGACGAGCCAGTTCAGAAGCTTCGGCTCGTTCGTTCCCACGTCGCCGACATCTTTTCCCGTGTACGGATCGAAGGCCCTCTCACGTTGCCGTTGGCCGCGAGTCATCGTGACCACGGCCGCGCGCGCCGGATCGCGCGAGAAGGTCACGCGCGTGATGTCGAATCGTGGATACGCTTTCTTCGCTGCGCCGCTCAATTGCTCGGCGGTCATCAGCCGGCCTGTCGCGACGACAGCCGGTGGCGTCCACGCGAGCCTCGTGATCTCGCGGCGAAAGACAATCGCGCTGCCGGTGATGCTGATCATCAGGACGTAGAGGCCGACGCCGATGCCGGTCCAGAGATGGATCTGGAACAGCGCCCTGCGCGTCCACACTTTCTGCGGCTGTCGTACGAATCCCTTCCTCAACATCATGATTCCAGCCCGCTTGCGCGCGCCTGTTCGAGGGCGAGCGCCGCGACGTCCTTGCCGGCATCGCCGTGCGCGATCGCGCCCAGCAGCCGGTCGCGAAACGTGTTGCCGCTCGGCAGCGGAACGCGGGCGATGTCGCCCGCCGCGATGATCAGGTTCGCGTCTTTCAGATTCAGCGCAATCGTGGATCCGGCCCGGTCGTAGCTTCCGTCGACGATGATCTTGCCATAGACCTTGTAGGCGGGCGCTGAGAAAAGCCCTTCGGTCAGCACGTCGTAGAGCACCTGCGGCATGACGTCGTACTTCCGCACGAGCGAGAACGCTTCGCCCATCGCCTGAATCGCGCATCCGAGCACGAGGTTGTTGGCCAGCTTGATGGCGCTCGCGGCCTCGGGTTCAGTGCCCGCACGAAACGTGAGGCGGCCGATGATCTTGAACAGCGGCTCGCACCGGGCCACCGCTTCGTCCGGCCCTCCGGACACGATGCCGAGTTGTCCGGAGGCGGCAAGATCGGGCCGCCCCAGCACGGGTGCGGCGACCAGCGTCTGCTTGGCCGCGGCGTGCGCGGCGACGAGCGCCCGTATCGTCGCGATGCCATAGGTCCCCATCGCGAGATGGATGGCGCCCGCAGGCAGTGAATCGCGCAGGCCGCCCCCGCCGAAGGCGACGGCCTGGACCGCGGCGTCTTCCGCCAGCATCGTGATGACGACCTCACGGCCGAGGCACAGATCGGCGACGGACGAGGCCACTCGCGCGCCGGCCGCTGCCGCACTCGCCGTGCTCGCGGGCATGACGTCGTAGACTGCGAGATCGTGCCCGCCCTCGAGGATCCGGGCGGCCATCCCCGACCCCATACGGCCGAGCCCGATGAAACCGACGTTCATCACTTCGCCTTCACAATTGCAGAGTTGCAGAATCCTGCAATCTACTCGATCCCACTGGCTCGATTCTGCTCGCGCGCCATGACGGCCCAATCCTTTTCACCATCGCCGTGCGCGATCGCGCCGAGCAGCCGGTCGCGGACGTTGTTGGCGCTCGGCATGGGCACGCGAGCCTGATCGGCGGCGGCGAGCACGAGATTCATGTCTTTCAGCCCCTGCAGCGTCATGAATCCGGCCTTGTCGTAGCTTTCGTCCACGATGATCTTCCCGTAGATCTTGTAGGCTGGCGCCGCGAAGAGCGCATCGGTCATGACGTCGAACAGCACCTGAGGCATCACGCCGTACTTGCGCACCAGCGAGAACGCTTCCGCCATCGCCTCGATCGCGGCACCCAGCACGAAGTTGTTCGAGAGCTTGATGGCGGCGGCGCCTTCCTGCTTCGCTCCCGCCTCGAACGTCCGCCGGCCGATGATCTGGAACAACGGGTCACACCGCTTCACCGTGTCGGCAGGTCCGGCGGCGACGATGCCGAGTTGTCCGGCCGCGGCGATATCCGGCCGGCCGAGCACCGGCGCGCAGACCATCTTCTGATCGGCGTGCGCGTGCGCCGCGGTGAGCGTCTGAATGGCGGTCACGCTGTGCGTCCCCATGCACAAGTGAACGGCGCCGGCGCCGAGCGAGTCGCGAAGTCCGCCCGCGCCGAGCGCGACCTCTTTGACCGCGGCATCGTCGGCAACCATCGTGATGACGACGTCGCGTCCGCGGCACACGTCGGCGATCGAGATGGCGACAGAAGCCCCCGCGCTCGCGAGGCCGGCGGTCTTTTCTTTCGTTCGGTTGTACACGATCAGGTCGTGGCCGCCTCCAAGGACCCGCCGGGACATAGGCTGGCCCATCTTGCCCAGACCGATGAAACCCACCTTCATGAGTCCTCCGTGTAGAAACGAGGTCACGGCGCTCGGGCGACAGATCTACGATTTGAGCTGCGCGCGCACCCAGTCGATTTCGCGGCACACGTAGTCGACGATGTCGCCGGTCTTGAGGTGGTCGGGCAGGACGTCCCACGTGTAGGTCTCGATCTCGAGCTGTCGCGAGAGCGGCGTGGCCTTGTGGACCCTCAGGGCGTCCTCGAGCGCGAACCGCGTGGTGCGGAAGAGGCCCAGATCTTCGAGGAACACCGGCACGTGGAAATGCGTGCGCCACTCGCGCGGCCCCGGATCCGTCTTCCAGGCGGCGAAGGCATCTTCCAGATTCAGGAACTTGGTGATGCGGCCGTTCTTCTTCTCGACCGTCTGCGACAGATACACCGTCTTGGCGTACTGCGCGAGCGCATCGACCGATTCCTGCGTGACCTGCGGGATGTGCATCGCGGCGACTTCCTGGAGCTTGAAGATCGGAATGCCGGCGTCGACGAGCTTCTGGAGCGAGGTCGGGATGTGCTCGAAGCCGACCGCCTGATGACCGATGTCGAACACGATCCCGATGTGGCGGCGCAGCGCGACGTGCGCCTCCGAGATCGGAATACCCGCCAACTGCGCGAGCCTCGTGGCGGCCGCGCCCGTGTACAGATGCGCGCCGAAATACGCGACGGTTTCGTCCGTCGTTTCCAGGAAGCAGTGGGGCTCCGGCTCGATGGCGAGCGTCACGTTCCGGCCGGTCCGCGCTTCGATCTGCACGAGGTGCGCGGCGACGCGCAACACGTGCTCGGTATAGCTGGCGACGACGTCCGGTCCGGTGACGTTCGGTTTGAACCCGAGGGGCGCGGTCTGAATGGACGGCGAGATGTCTTCCCGCGCGATATCCGAGAGGACGTCGGCCACGTTGATCGTATATGCGGTCCGCTCTTCGGTCCGCCAGTCAGGCTCGTACACCTGCTCTTTCACGATCGTGTCTTTGAACGCCCCATACGGAAAGGCGTTCACGGTGTAGACGTACATGTCGTGCTCGGCGAGAAACCGCTTGAGCTTGTCGCGCTCCGCGCGGTTCGACGCCAGAAGTCTTGCCGACGATGCCGACAGCCGGATGCAGACGCCGAATGGTGCGTTGGGCGAGACGCGTGCCTTCACCCTCGGCAGGTACGTATTCAGACTCGTCCACAACTGGTCCCACGTATCGGCGGGATGTACGAGCGTTGAATACGTGAGGTGACCGAGACCGCCGCCGAGATCCATGCGATAACTCCGGAGTAATTAATGCAAAATGCAAAATGCAAAATGCAGAATGGCTAATGCATTGTGCATTTGCCATTCTGCATTTCGCTAAGTACTAACCTGCTCGACCCGGCCCGACGCCGCCGATCGGACGATGGCTTCCGTCACCGCGACCCCGTGAACCATCTCCTCCACCGGAATCGGGTATGCCGGGCCGCCGCTCGCCGCCTTGGCGAACGCTTCCAACGAGGCGCGCGTGACGTCGAGAGACGCCGCCTGCCAGACCTCCGCCTCGCCCTTCGTCGGCTGGAACCTGCAGGCGCCGAACAAGCGCGTGCGCCGTTCTTCCGACGAGGCGCCCGCCACGTGCGTCATCCCCTCGAGACGGACCCAGCCTTTCGAGCCGAACACCTGGAAGCTGAACCCCGGCCCCGTGGCGGTCATCGTGCCGAGATAGCCGGACATGCCGTCCTTCATGCGAAACAAGATCGACGTCGTGTCGTCGGCATCCACCTCGACGACGCGCCGGAAGCTCTGACAGTACACCTGGTCGATCGCGCCGCAGAGATCGATCATGCCGTCGATGGCGTGAACGCCCATCGGCGTGAGGCCGCCGCACGGCGTCTCATCCCGATGCGCGCGCCACTGGGACGGTTTCAACATCAGCGCGTTGGGAAACGTCATCGTCGCTTCGACGTGCAGGATGGTGCCGAGACCACCCGATCGGATGCGATCGCGCAGCTTCGTCATTTCCGGATGGAAGCGGCGGTTGTACCCGAGGCCGAGCGTGACGCCCGCCCGGCGCGTGGCGTCGACCGCCGCTTCGGCGTCGGCCTTCGTCAACGCGAACGGCTTCTCACAGAAGACATGCTTGCGCGCCGCGGCGGCGGAGACGACCTGACCCGCGTGCTGTGAATGCGGCGTGGCCAGCACCACCGCGTCGACGGCCGGATCCGCGAGCAGCGCGTCGTAGTTGGCGGCCAGCCGCAGCCTCTGTTTCTCCGCGAACGCCTGGACTTCCGGCGTCATCGTGCGGGTCGTACCCGCGACGAAGTGCATGTCGCTGTTGCTGTCCCGGACCGACTCGACGAGCGTCTTGCCCCACCATCCGAGACCGACGATCGCAGCCCGAATCATGTCTACTCCATGAAGAGGCTGGAGGCTAGGGGCTGGGGGCCAGAACAACCTCGGTGTTCTTCCAGCCTCCAGGCTCCAGTCCCCATCCTCTACGACGTTCTGATCAGCGAGAACTTGGGATCGGCGGCGAGGCACTCCGCAACAGGAATCCCGAGCTCCTTGCGCACGATGTTGGTGCCCTGGACGAGCGACACCATCTTGTAGAACGCGTGGCGGCGGCTCATCCCTTCGCGGCCCATGCCGCAATCCGAGGAGAGCACGAGGCGCTCGGCCGGAATGTGCTTCAGCGCGAGCCGCACCAGATCGGCCACTTCCTCCGGCGATTCCACCTGCAGCGTGTGGTGATCGATGGCGCCGATCGCGATCTTCTTTTCGGTGATGCGCTTGCCGACGTCTTCCAGATCCATCGCGCCCGAGCTCTTCATCTCGAAGGTGATCACGTCGGCGTCGAGCTGATTCAGCAGGTCCAACGCCGGCTTGTACGTCTGGACCTTCGCGAACATCCGCTGCTGTGACGGGTTGCCCCAGCACATGTGGCACCAGACTTCCGTCTTCGCGCGGAGGCCTCTTACCGTGTTGTTGAACACCTTCAGCATGAACTCCGGATTGATCACCTTGTCCACATACCCGCGCGCCGCCAGCAGATGGATCTGCGGCTCTTCCATCTGGATGACCGGGCATCCCGCGTCAGCCAGATCGTGCAGCTCCTGGTTGAAGGCGTCGCTCATCGCCATGATCCGGTCCGGCAGGCTCTTGTAATGCTCGTCCTGTACGGCGAACGCGACGAGCTCTGGCGTCACCGTGCCGAACTTGACCGGCTTGGCTGTCATTCGCTGCGCGGCCTTCCAGATCTCGGCATACTGCATCTCGCCGGGCCCGATCGGGCCGACGATCTTCGGCATGACGCGCGCTTCGAGGTAGTCGTGGAGGATGTGGCCGCGGGGAAAGCCGATGCCGCCGGCGCCGACGCGCGCGAGCTTGGGATGCGTCGGGTCGAAACCGGCCATGTGGTGCGGCGGATAGCTCGTCCAACTCTGGCCGCCGACATCCTGATCGAACCGGCAGTCGCCGTCGGTGACGATGTCGAGGCCGGCGACTTCCTGCTCGCGCAGGTAGACCGACAGCGCGTCGACGTATTGTTCCCGGAACCGGCTGATGACCATGGCATCGAGAAACGACTTGATGCCGAGATTTTCCGTATACCAGCTGGGACGGGGCAATGAGCCGGTGACGGTGGTCGGCAGCATCTTGCCCGCGGTCGCCTTTAACATGCCGTGTCTCCTCGAGTCCGTGAGAGAAGCGATCATCCTACCATACGGATCCCGAGGAATCGGTGGTGGCCGGAGTGGCCGGTGGCGGAAAACACAACGAGGCGGCTACCAACCGCGATAGAATCCGCTGACTCCAGTGACTGACGAGACCTCGCGGCGCGAATTCCTGTTCAGCGGCGTCGGCGCGCTCGCCAGCGCGGTGGCGATGCAGCGCGGGCCCGCGCCGCGGACGCTGCTCAAGGGTGGCACGGTCCTGTCGCTCGATCCGGGAGTCGGGAACTTTCAGACGGCGGATGTCCTGATCGAAGGGTCGAAAATCGTTGCGGTCAAGCCGAACATCACCGAGGCGGCCACCGTCATCGACGCGTCGAACATGATCGTCATGCCGGGGTTCGTCGACACGCACCGTCACATGTGGGAAGGTCAGTTGCGGAACATTCTTCCCGACGGCCTGCTGAGCGACTACACGCGGGACATCACTGGAGCGGCGCGCGCCGTCTATCGACCCGAAGACGCGCACGTCGGCGGTCTCGTCAGCGGGCTGGGCGCGGTGAATGCGGGCGTGACGACGGTGCTCGACTGGTCACATATTGGGAACAGTCCGGAGTACACCGATGCCGCGATTGAAGGGCTGCGCGAATCCGGCGTCCGCGCCGTCTACGCATTCGGCGGCGGGGCGGGCGGTCCGAGGAATCAATTCCCGCAGGACATCCGCCGGCTGCGGAAACAGTACTTCTCCTCGGACGATCAGCTCCTGACACTCGCGATGGCAGCGGGCACCAACGCCGCGGATTGGGCCGTTGCCCGCGAGGTCGGCGCGCCGATCACGCTGCATGTCAACGGCGCCAACCAGCTGTTGCCGCTGGCAAGCGCCATGCACTCCGACGTCACCTACATTCACTGCAACAATCTCACGGAAGCCGAGTGGCAGCTGATCGCCAGAACCGGCGGGAACGTCTCGATCGCGTGTCCCATCGAAATGGAGATGGGACACGGCGTCCCGCCGATTCAGCAGGCGCTCGATCACGGCATCCGGCCAAGCCTGAGCGTCGACGTCGAGACCGAGATGCCCGGCGATTTCTTCACGCAGATGCGCGCGGTTTTCACGTTGCAGCGCATGCTAGCGATCAATCGGCCGCCGAGCGCTGAGCGGAAGGCGCCGACGCTTCTGACCGCCCGGGAGGTCGTTGAGTTCGCGACGATCGAAGGCGCGAAGGACAATCGGCTCGATCGCAAGATCGGGACGCTCACGCCCGGTAAAGACGCCGACATCATCCTGCTGCGGACCGACGCGATCAACGTCATGCCGGTGAACAACGTCTTCGGCGCCATCGTGCTCGGCATGGACACGAGCAACGTGGACACCGTGATCATCGCCGGGACGATCAAGAAGCGGAATGGCCGGCTCGTCGGCGTCGATCTCCCCCGCGTCAGGCGTCTCGCTGAGCAGTCGCGGAATTACATTCTGTCGAAGACCGGCTGGCCGCGAACCATCCTCGGCTGACTCGAAGCTGAGGAGCAGGGAAGCCGCGCCAGCGCTACGGGTGGCCCTGCACCTTTCCTCCCGAGGCCGAGAGTCTACGCTCGAGGCCGAGGAGCAGCGAAGCCGCGCCAGCGCTACGGGTGGCCCTGCACCTTCCTCCCGAGGCCGAGAGTCTACGCTCGAGGCCGAGGAACAGCGAAGCCGCGCCAGCGCTACGGGTGGCCCTGCACCTTCCTCCCGAGGCCGAGAGTCTACGCTCGAGGCCGAGGAACAGCGAAGCTGCGCCAGCGCGTGGGGGTGGGGCCCCACGCGAATAGGATGAACGATGACGAACATCGCCAACGACGTCGCCATGCTGCTCGTGCGGGAGCTCGAGGGGTTCAAGCGGGAGCTCGCGCTGTTTCCCGACGACGAGACGGTGTGGAAGACGATGCCTGGAATCACGAATTCCGCGGCGAACCTGGCGCTGCACGTTGCCGGTGGTCTTCAATACTTGATCGGCGGCGTTCTGGGCGGCACCGGGTATGTCAGAGACCGCGAAGCCGAGTTCGGCCGCACGTCAGGGGCGCGATCGGAGATCGTCGCCGATCTCGATCGGACGATTGCCGTCGTCCGCGCGGTCGTGCCTCGGCTTTCCGACACGACGCTGACCGCCGAGTTTCCGGAACCGCTGCTCGGCGTCAGGTTTCGGACCGGCCTCTTCCTGCTTCACCTGTGCGCGCACGCGGGGTTTCATCTTGGACAGGCGGGGTACCTGCGCCGCGCGATGACCGGCGATTCCACGACGAGCGGCGCCATGGCGCTCGGAGCGCTGGCGTCTTAGTGAACATTCTTGGAAGCTCGTGTCACTGCTCCACAGCTTCCAAGAATGTTCACTTCGACCGGGATACGACGTCGTAGTACGACCGAATCTCGCTGCTCGAGAACGCGGCCAGCAGCCGCTGAATGGGATCGAGCAGGGTTGACGACTGCAAGCCGGGGCCGGCGCTCTGGAAGCGGTAACCCATCCGGTTGAAGTACGCGCGGATGAACGTACTGTGCTCGTCGATCGGCAGCGTCGACACATTCGTGAAGAATTTCTTCCAGGCATCACCCTGAAACAGATACTGCTCGACGTTCGATGTGTAGAACGCCGTGACCGTGGCGTCGTGCTCTTTCAAATACTGGCCGACCGCCCGCAGCGCCCTGTCGCCCGCAAAATCGCCGACGAGCGGGACGATCAGGTTGTGCACTTCATAATTCTGCAGCGCCTTGAAATTCGCTTCTGACGCGATGTAGCTGTGGTTGCGACCTTGCAAATCGGTCTGCACCATCAGCTCGGCGTAGGTCGGAAACCACTGTCCGCCCACGAAATCGCTGCGCGGGAACGAGTAGCGAATGTCGGGTCCGCCAAGGTAGAAGGACCGATACACGTATTTGATGCTGTTCTCGTCCTCTTCACTCAACGGAAAACCGTGCGTGCGCTCCAGGTGGTCGAAGACCGCGCGCAGATTTCGGTCGGCGAGCTCCTCGGTGCTCGACACCGTGTCGAATGCGTCGAACAACGCCTGCGCCGTCGATTCGGCAGTAATGGCAGTGGGACGCGGCCGCGCAAACAGGCGGCCCAGGAAATCGGCGCGGTCGGTCGATAGTTCGATGAGCGCCTTGTACATCAAGTGCAGCAGCAGGTTCTGGCGCCGGATGTCGACGATGAACGCCATCTTCGGCTTGAGCGCCGTGATGTAGGTGAAATTCTGATCGGGGCCGACGCCAAGATAGGCGCCGGGGTGCGGAATCTTTTTGAGCTCGGGGATGACGCGCTGAAACGCGGTCTCGTTGGAGATGAGGTTGTCGGAGCGGAAGAAGCCGCCCGGTTCCGAGAAGGCGACGACCATGCCCCAGAAGTCCTTGTCGCTGACGCTGGTCGGCAGCGACTGGGCCGCGACGTGGACCCGCGGGCTGAACCAGAGCCCGAGCGTGGTCAGCGTCGCGCAGGCGGCAATGAGGACATGACGGCGTCGCAGCATCATCATCGGTCCGGCTCCAGCCTACCAGTGTAAGCCCAGGCCCCGCAGCCTGGCCAAAGTTTCCATCACAGCATTACACTGACCACGTGAAGAAGATCTGCGACACCATCCTCGACACCGTGGGCGGCACGCCGATGGTGCGCATTCACCGGATCACCCGCGGCATCGTGAGCGCCGAAGTCCTGGTGAAGCTGGAGACCTTCAATCCGGGAAACTCCATCAAGGATCGCATCGCCGTCAAGATGATCGGCGACGCGGAACGCGCCGGGCTGCTCGCGCCGGGCGGCACGATCATCGAAGGCACGTCGGGCAACACCGGGATGGGCCTCGCGATCGTCGCCGTCGTCAAAGGGTACCGGTGCATCTTCACGACGACCGACAAGCAGTCGAAGGAGAAAATCGACGCGCTGAAAGCCTTCGGCGCCGAAGTGATCATCTGTCCGACCAACGTCGATCCCGAAGATCCGCGGTCCTACTATTCGGTCTCGTCGCGGCTGGCCAAAGAGATCCCGGGATCCTGGAAGGCGAACCAGTACGACAACCTGTCGAACACGGCGGCCCACTACGAGCAGACCGGCCCCGAGATCTGGGATCAGACCGACGGCCACGTGACGCACCTGGTCATCGGCGTCGGCACCGGCGGCACGATCAGCGGCGTCGGGCGGTATCTGAAACAGCGCAATCCGGCGATCAAGGTGTGGGGCATCGACACCTATGGATCGGTGTTCAAGAAGTACAAGGAGACAGGCATCTTCGACAAACACGAGATCTATCCGTACATCACCGAGGGCATCGGCGAGGACTTCCTGCCGAAGAACGTCGACTTCGGGATCATCGATCACTTCGAGAAAGTGACCGACAAGGACGCGGCGGCGATGACGCGGCGCATCGCGCGCGAGGAAGGCATTTTCGCCGGCAACTCGGCGGGCTCGGCGATGGCGGGCGTGCTGCAGCTGAGGGAGCACTTCACCGAAGACGATGTGGTCGTCGTGATCTTCCACGATCACGGGTCGCGTTATCTCGGCAAGATGTTCAACGACGACTGGATGCGCGGGAAAGGATTTCTGGAGAAGACCGGCATGGCGGCACGCGACCTGGTCGCGTTGGGGCTATCGACCGAGCTCCTCTCGGTCGAGTGCAATGAGCCGGTCGCCGACGCTCTGCGCATCATGAGCGAGCACGATTTCTCGCAGATCTCGATCACGAACAACCAGCGCGTCATCGGGTCGCTGAATGAGACGCACCTGTACGAGGAGCTGATTCGCAACCCGGACGTGAAGAGCCAGCCGATCGAATCAATCATGCAGCCGGCGTTTCCCTTCGTCGACATCTCGACGCCGGTCGATGTGCTGGCAACCATGATCACGCCGCAGAGTCCAGCGGTGCTGGTGCGGGATTTCAAGAGCGACAAAACGTTCATCATCACGCGATCGGACGTGATTCGGGTGCTGTGATGAAAGGACATCCATGGCCGCTTACGTGCTGTTGAACATCGATGTCACCAACCCGGAACGCTACGCAGAGTACGTGAAGGTGGCCGGCGCCACCGTCGAGCAGTACGGCGGCCGCTATCTGGTGCGCGGCGGCACGGCGAAGAAGCTCGAAGGATCGATCGAGCCGAAGCGCTTCGTCGTGCTGGAATTCCCGAGCCTCGAGCGCGCGAACGCGTGGTGGGACTCAGCCGACTATCGCGAGCCGAAGGCGATTCGCCAGCGCGCGGCCGTCAGCGACACGATCCTCGTCGAGGGCGTCTCCTAGCCCCCGCGGGGGGGCTGTGATAAAGGTGGAACTGCGCATCGCCATCACCCGCGAGATCAGTCCGGCCATCGAGCGCTGTGAGCTCGCGCACCTGCCCAGGCAGCCTATCGATCTCGACCGGGCGCGCCGTCAGCATCACGCGTACGAACAGCGCTTGAAAGAGGCCGGGTACTCCTGTGTCCGACTCGCGGCCGACGTCACCATGCCGGACTCGGCCTTCGTCGAGGACATCGCCGTGGTCTTCGACGAAGTCGCCATCATCACGCGTCCGGGCGCGGCGTCGCGCCGCGTGGAGACCGCGGCGGTCGCCGAAGCGCTTCGCGCGTACCGGCCGCTCCAGTACATCGATCCGCCGGGCACGATCGATGGCGGTGACGTGCTGACCGTCGGCAGGCGCGTGTTCATCGGCGAATCCGCGCGGACCAACCCGGCGGCGATCGCGCAGATGCAATCGATCCTGGCCCCCCACGGCTACACGGTCATCGGTGTTGCCGTGCGTGGATGCCTCCATCTGAAATCCGCGGTGACGGCCGTCGCCGGTAACATCCTGCTGATCAATCGCGATTGGGCACCCACCGAATGCTTCCGGTCGTTCGCCCTCGTCGACGTGGATCCGGCGGAACCTGCGGGCGCCAACGCGCTTCGTCTGCATGATCGCGTGATCTATCCGGCGATGTTTCCCAGGACCCGCGCGCGACTCGTCGATCGAGGCATTCAGGTCGCCGACGTCGACGTCAGCGAGATCGTGAAAGCGGAAGCCGCCGTCACGTGCTGCAGCCTGATCTTCGGCCCCTAAGAAAACGACACGCGCGGCGCGACGAACGAAACTGGCCGGCGTCCGCAAGTTGCTCTGGTCCCGTCGATTGCGACCCCGACGCGCCGGGCCGGCGACGCGCGGATACGCGCGCCGGCTCGAACGCGGCGTTGAGGGGCGCGCTATCGATGAATTCCTGGAATTCGATCGCCTTGCCGCCGCGCAGCTTGAACGCCATCACGAAATCGGAATCGAAGCCCCAACACGTCTGTAATGCGCCTAGCAGCCCGTGGTGAAAGTCTGGCTGCATTCGCCGGGCGATGCATCCCCGCTGGCTGCGTTGCTCCT
Organism: Acidobacteriota bacterium; assembly: GCA_023265175.1. Classification (GTDB taxonomy): domain Bacteria; phylum Acidobacteriota; class Vicinamibacteria; order Vicinamibacterales; family CAVVIG01; genus JAHFUI01. The sequence goes on along the minus strand of JAHFUI010000124.1, from coordinate 55 downwards.
CCGTCAAATACTCCCGGTATTCTCGGTCGTCGCGCCTTGGGAGCGGGGCGCCTCG
>JAHFUI010000015.1 GCA_023265175.1 Acidobacteriota bacterium | reverse complement strand
TTCGCTGTAGAAACGCCAATGTTTCACCGTTGCCCCGCGAAGCGGGGCCTAAGACAGCTTCTAAGGCGCGCCGGCAAACACTTGCTTCATCTGCCACGATTCCGGCCTTAGAAGATGTCTAGGGAGGCACCGTGAGGCACGCGTTCTTAGCGACGACATTCGCTGTGCTCGTGGCACGTCTGGGCACGGCGGCCGAACCGCCGACCATGCGCGTCGATTACTTCCATACCGGGAACGCGACCGAGGAACGCTTCAGCCTCGATCGGATCGTGGTCGAACGGCTGCCGTGGCCCGGCAATCCGGCGCGGCCGATCGACGAGACCAACCGGGGCAAATATCTGTTCGAAGTCATCGACAATGCCACCGGGAAGGCGCTGTTTTCGCGCGGCTTCAGCTCCATCTACGGCGAGTGGGAGACGACGCCCGAAGCCATGCGCATGAACCGAACGTTTTCTGAGTCGCTGCGGTTTCCGCTCGTCGACACGCCGGCTCGCATCATCGTCAAGAAACGCGACGCGCGGAACGTGTTTCGTGACGTGTGGACCGTCGTCGTCGACCCGGCGGACAAGTTCATCGAACGCGGCGCAACCGCTGCGGCCGCCGGACCCCTACTCAAACTTCACGAGAGCGGCGATCCGGCCAGGAAGCTGGATTTGCTGATCCTCGGCGACGGCTACACGGCGGCGGAGCGCGGAAAATTCGAACGGGACGCCCGCCGGCTGGTCGGCGTCCTGCTGTCCACCTCGCCGTTCAAGGACCGCGAGCGCGATATCAACGTGTGGGGCCTTTCCCCACCCTCGGCGCAGTCGGGCATCAGCCGGCCGTCGCAGCACATTTTTCGGCGGACGCCGCTCGGCGCGACCTACGACGCGTTTGATTCCGAACGCTACGTCCTCACGTTCGACAACCGATCGTTCCGCGAACTCGCCGCCAACGCGCCCTACGACGTCGTCGAGATCCTCGTGAACAGCGCCACCTACGGCGGCGGCGGGATTTTCGGGTTGTACAGCACGGTGGCCGCTGACAGCGCCTGGGCGCCGTATATCTTCGTTCACGAGTTCGGCCATCATCTGGCGGGCCTCGCCGACGAGTACTACACGTCGGACGTGGCGTACTTGCCGGCCCAGGACCTGGTCGAGCCATGGGAACCGAACGTGACCGCGCTGCTCGATCCCGCCACGTTGAAGTGGAAGGATCTGGTGGTGGCCGATACGCCCGTGCCGACGCCGTGGCCGAAAGAAGAATTCGAGGAGTTCTCGAAACAAATTCAGCAGCGGCGCCGCGACATCCGCGCCGCGAACCGGCGGGAAGCGGAGATGGACGCGCTGTTTCGCGAAGAGCTCGCGCACGAGACCGCGCTCCTCGGACGCGGTCCGTACGCGACGACGGTCGGAGCATTCGAAGGGGCGAACTACGAGGCGCGCGGCTTCTTCCGGCCGCAGGCCGACTGCGTCATGTTCACGCGGGACGTGAACGCGTTTTGCGCCGTCTGCCGGCGCGCGATCGCCGCCATGCTGGATCTGTACAGCGGCTAGGAAGCCCGTCCGAGTAATGCCGAAACGGGCTCCTAGGCGGGCGGACCCAACCTCGCCGCCACGGGCAGGTGGTTTGGAGCTGTGCTTGACGCGGACACCGGGCTTCGTCAGACTAGCGCCCCTGTTCACTTTTAGATTGGAAGGCGCATCATGAAGGATGAGTTCGACGGTGGAATGGGACTTCCCGATGACGAGCTGATCGAATCGACCCCCACGGATATCGGCGGATCCGAGGTCGACGAAGGCGAGTCCGGGGCAGCTGCCGAGCCCTCAGGCAGCGGGCGGTCGAGCGGTGGCGGACGCAAGGGACGCAGCGGCTCCGCAAGCCGCAAGGCGCGGCCGAGCGCGCCGGTAGCCCGGAAGCGATCCGGCGCCAAGAAAGCGGCGGCGTCGAAGAAGCGCGGCAAGAAGGCTGCGCCCAAAGCGGCGCGGAAAGCCGCGCGCAAGAGCGCGCCGAGCCGGAAAAAGAGCGGCGGCAGGAAAGAGGCGAAGAAGGCCGGCCGCCGTCGCTAGCCGGTTGCGCTATCCCTATTAGTAGTCGTCGGTCGTTGGTCGCGAGTCGTTGGTCACATGATTGACGACTGGCGACTACTTTGGTGAGGTGGCCGAGAGGCTGAAGGCGGCGGCTTGCTAAAACCATCGCCATCCTCTCGATCACTCGCGCTGTTCCTCGTACTCGCTCTTGATCTGTTGCAGCAGGACCTCTGACAGAGGAAACTCCGAAGCCATCGATTCGCCTAGCCTTCAACGTCTTCGAAGAAGATCCCAGTTCCCCCGCCTACGTCGACGACGTGGTACCTCATCCAGCCGATTTGTGGGCGAGTGATCTGATGTGCCGCCTGTTTGAGGAGTGGGGAGAATGCCGGGGCGACAAGAAAAAGCCGCGGTTGCAGCGAAAAGTTGATGATCTGACCGCGGTACATGCGGCGAAGGATGGCGATGCTGCGCATGGCCCAATCGAAATGGCCAAGCCCTCGGAGCAGCAGCCCGTCGTTGGGGGTCGTGTCGAAGTCGATGAGCGTGAGTTGGTTCACGCGGTCGAGGGCGATCACGTCGATTTCGCCACACGGGTCGCACGGAACGTTCACGTCAATCCCCCTCAGGCCCTCCTCCAGCGCGCCATCGAACTGCGTTAACGCGGCGGCCAGTTGATCCTTAGCGAAGTGTTGGCGGCGCCGTAAAAGCACGCTTCTTTGATGGAGTGCAGGCTCGGACGAAGCTCTGGCGGGTGGACGGATCGATGTCTGCTCGCGAGGCAAAGCATCGGCCGTCCCTTGTGACAGAAAGAGATAGGAGACATCTTCCAACCCACGACCCAGTGGCTTGTCCAGTCGGCCGACGCCTTGAACATTCGCAGGGGTCGCAGCCATATTTGGAGCAACGTCTTTCGGTCCGGTATCAAATGGCATAGGCAAGATGTCCTATTCGGTGTGCTGCTCATCCAGAACCAGGACAGAGTTGTGGCCGCCGTAGGGTGCCGACTCGATATTGGAATTCAACGGGTCGCTCAGCCAGCATCCATCGACAACGTAGCGATACTGGTACCGCCCAGGGCGCAGCTTCAACACCGTCCTCCATATTCGCCCCGCCGGTTTCATCTCGTTGCCGTCGAGCGCCCACTCGTTGAAGTCACCCACGAGCTGCACGCGTCCCGCGTCCGGCGCCTCAATCGAGAAGATGACGCCCTCCGGCGTTGGCGTGGGCGGCGACGGCCGCGAGAGATCCTCTGGTTCACCTGCCCGGATTTCCTCTGCCGTGAGGGACGCGCCCGCCACTGTTCCGGCTTCCTGCTGCAGGACCTCGGCGGCAAATGCCCGGTAGTCGTCAAAGCCCGCGCAGTGCCGGCAGTAATTCACGATTGGCAGCCCGTGGCTCGCCGCCTCGGCGAGCTTCACGCTGTATCTGATAATCGTGTCGAAATGCCGGCCGGCCAGGTGCTCGTGAATCTGAGCGACGACGTCCTTGGCGAATTGCGTCCGACCGGAATAGAGCGTGATCAGCACACGCGCGGCGATCTGATGCCCCGTCTGCCGCGCCAGCACGTCAACCGTCTCCAGCAGTTTGCCGATCCCATGGAGCGAAAAGAAGCTGGGATCCATGGGAACGATGGCTTCCGAGCAGGCTTTCAGCGCATTGAATGTCAGCAGACCCACGTTGGGTGGGCAGTCGATCACGACGTAGTCATATTGACTGTGAACCTCGTCGAGCGCGTCGGCGAGAATGTTCTCTCGGCCGGGAACCGCCGCCAGTTTTTCTGGCGCCGCGCTCAGGAAGATATCGGAGGGCGCCACGTCGAGATTCTTGGACACCGAGCGTGTGACGTCGCTAAGACGCGTGAAGGGACCACCGTTGTCGCGCACGAACACGTCGTAGATGCTCTTCGGAAGCTGACCGGGTTCCCTCGATAACCCCAGCGTGGCGTGCCCCTGTGGGTCCATGTCCACGAGCAACACTCGACGGCGCTCGTGGGCAAGAAACCCCGAAAGATTGATGGCGGTGATGCTCTTGCCGCATCCTCCTTTTTGGTTGACTACCGCTATCGTGCGCATAAGGTATGTCCTTCCCTTGTGTCGGATCGTTCCTGCCCTCCACAAGATCGTGAGCACGTCGGACGGACTCGTGAGTCGTCGGCAGAAAGGATCGGTTGATGGTGGTCGCGCCCCAGAGTGGAACGGAGTCGGACGAAAGCGGTTCGGGGACTCGTGGGCGGACCGATTGCCGACGCCGACCGGTTTGGCGGGCGTTGACGCCTCCGATTCCGGGGGGTTGCGGTGCCGCGCCGACTCGCTTTCGTCAACTTGGCCTTGACTAATGTAAGCAGAACAATAGCAAACAGCACGCAAAATAACAACTATTACTTGTGTACAGATCTAAGTTTCCTACCAGATACGGGTTGAATGTTGTAATGGGAACCCCCCTCCTGAAATTGACCCATTCGGCGATCTGGCCGCCGTTGGCTCCAGAGGCGAAGTCTTGGCGCCGTTGATCAGCGCCGCCGCACCGCGGCCGTCGAAGACGCACGAGGCTTCTTCGCGGCGCGCGCGGTCGCCGATGGTGCCGGCGTCGCGTGGCTTGCCATCTCGATTCCAAATATCTCCGACAGATCTCCGGTATCGAGCACCTTGCCCGCCCGCACCTTCTTGGTCCGCGACAGATCCGATCCCGCCTTCGCGACGAGATCCTGGTGGTCTACTTTTCTCAACAGGAACAACAGATCGGGCTGTTCGTCGAGCCGCGCGCCGATGCCGTAGAGCACGGCCGCAATGTGCTTGCACATCGACGCCCAGTCCGGGCAACTGCACGCGAACGTGATCTCCTGTGGCGAGGGGAAGAGACCGGTCTTTGGCTCGCACATGCGCGCCATCACGCCCTTTGACAGCCGTCCCTGCAGCAGCTCGACGACCGAGTCGACGGCGCCCGCACACGCCTTGCAGATGGCCCGCCAGCGGGCGGGCGGGACGGCCGACACCGTCATCTTGATTTCGTAGATGTCCGACCCGCTGACGAGCGCGGTCACCGCGCCGGGTGCGATCCGCAGGTCCACGACCGACCCGTTGCGGACATACGTGCGCCCGCGCGGCAGCCGGTTCGCGAAGTCGCTGTAGCGCTCCAGGTTTTCACACCAGGCCTCGCCCCAGAACGTCGTGGCGATCTTGCGGCCGTCGATGACAACCGGCGAGGCCTCGCGGCCCTTCTTCTTGAGCTGCGCCAGCCGCTTGGCGGCCTGCCGGCGGCGCGCGGCGACGGGCACGTAGGGTCTCCAACCGAAGTCGTCGTAATAAGCCATCGGTCACTCCTGCAAGACAGCGTGAACGTCGAGCGCCACGAGTTTCAACAGATCGTCGTCTTTCATCTCGGTCAACAGCAGCTCGCCGCCGCCTTCCAGCAGATCCTGCGAGAGCTGCCGCTTCGAGTCGATGAGCTGGTCGATTTTCTCCTCGACCGTCCCCCGGCACAAGAACTTGTGCACGAGCACGTTCTTCGTCTGCCCGATCCGGAAGGCGCGGTCGGTCGCCTGATTCTCCACCGCCGGGTTCCACCATCGATCGAAGTGAATCACGTGCGAGGCCGCCGTAAGATTCAGACCCGCGCCGCCGGCCTTGAGAGACAGCACGAAGAACGGCACGGCCTCGTCTTCCTGGAATTGCCGCACGAGCGACTGGCGCGTCTTCACCGGCGTCGCGCCGTGGAGTAGAAGTCCGGGACGGCCGAATACCGATCCGAGAAAGGCGGCCAGCGGGCCCGCCGCCTCGCGGAATTGCGTGAACAGCAGCACCTTTTCCTGCTTCGCGGCAATGACCTCGGCGATCTCGCGCAGGCGCACCAGTTTGCCGCTGTCGGTCTCCGCCCATGTGCCATCACGGAGCCACTGCGATGGATGATTGCATATCTGCTTGAAGCGCATCAGGAACGCGAGCACGACGCCCTTGCGTTTGATCCCGTCGGTTGCCGCCAACTCGGTGGACAGCTCTGTCACCCCTTGCTGGTAAAGCGCCGCCTGCGCCCGCGTGAGCGAGCAAAACGCCTTGACCTCCGTCTTGTCCGGCAAATCGGCAATCACCGACTTGTCCGTCTTCAGTCGTCTGAGAATGTAGGGACGAACCAGCTCGCGCAGCGGTCCGTAGGGATTCTGTGGCCTCGCCTCGAGGCGTTCGGTGAAGCGCGCGAACTCCTTGTCGGACCCGAGCAGGCCCGGGTTGATGAAGTCGAAAATGGACCAGAGGTCGCCGAGCCGATTCTCGACGGGTGTGCCGGTGAGCGCGATCCGCGCCCCCGCGTCGAGCTGCTTGGCGATCCGCGTTTGCCTGGCGCCCGGATTCTTGATGGCTTGCGCTTCGTCCAGCACCGCCAGGCGCCACTTGTTTGTCAGCAGCGCGGGCGCACGCAGGAGCGTGCCGTAGCTCGTGATCACGAGATCGACCTCTGCGAGTCGATTCGCGTCGAGCGCCGCCAGATCCGCGCTCGACATCTCCGACGGATGCGCGACGAGCGCTCGCAGGCTCGGCGCGAAGCGTGCGATCTCCGACGCCCAGTTGGCAATGAGCGAGGCCGGCGCCACGAGGACGCTCGTCCGCCTCCCATCTTCGTTTAGTCGCGGGGCCCCTCCCCCGCTCCACGCCGCTTCGCTTGCGGGGCCCCTACGCCCCGCGCCGCTCGCGCCGGGAGTCTTTTGCAGGATCAGCAACAGCGCCAGCACCTGCATCGTCTTGCCCAGCCCCATGTCGTCGGCGAGGCACGCGCCGAGGCCGAGCCCGGACAGCAGATGCAGCCACTGCAATCCTGCCTGCTGATACGGACGGAGCGACGTCTTCAGGGCGTCGCCGGGATCGACCCGTGCGAGCGCTTCCGGATGACGAAGCGCATCGAGCGTCTTCGCGAGCCACGGACCGGCGGCGATGCGTGTCCAGTCGGGCGCGTCGGAGCGATCCGCCGCGGCGTCCGAGATGTTCGCGCCGGCGAGCAGGCGCATCGCCTCGGCAAAGCTGAGGCCGGTTTCCTGCGCGGTTCGCTCCACCTGGCGGAGCTCGTCGAGCATCCGGCCGAGCTTGTCGCGATCCACCTCGACAAAGCGACCGCGAACCAGGTGCAGGCCGTCAGATGCCGCGAGCAACTCCGCAATTTCGGCTGTCGTCAGCCGCTCGCCGTCGAGTGTGACGTCCATCCGGAAATCGAGAAGGGCATCCTTGCCCATGCCCGAGGGCGGCTTGCCGCCCACTGTCACGCTGACCTGGGGACGCGGCGGGCGGTTCGCGCGCCACGTGCCGGGCACGCGGACGATGACGCCCGCTGATTCAAGGCGGGGAAGATCGGTCAGGAGTTGAAAGGCTTCCGCGGGCGTCCATCGCAACGGATGAAAGATCTCGCCGGCGTCGACCATCGTTTTGAGCCAGGCACACTGCTCGGCCGCGCGCTGCACCGGCAAGAGAAGTGACAGCAGTCGGGACTTATTCGCCGCGCCCGCGTACTCGCTGAGCGCCCGACCGAGCGGAAGGTGCTGGGCCTTGGCGTGCGCCGACAACCGCGTCGTGTAGGTCGCGAGGAATGCAAACGGCGCCTCGTCGTCCCGGCGATTCTCGGCGAGATTGAAGTGGACGCGGCCGACCAGGTTCCAGGCCGAGCTCCTGCTCTTCAAGAAGTCCTGAACCGAGGACTTCGACAGGGCGAGCTCGGACTGAAACGCCGCGTCGGTGGCGTCCCACAGCGTTTGCAGCACGGACGCTGTCAAGTACTCCGCGCCGGTCATCGGCGGTGCGGAACACGCGATGGCCTCGAGCTCGGCGATTGGCGGCGTTGGGACCGTCGTTGGGATCGGCGCGTGCTCTGGGCCCTCGACGTCCGGCCGGGTGCACACGGCGGTGACGTAGCGCGCGCCAAACTCGCGCCAGTAGGCGAGCGCCGGCGGCAGCGCGGTTTCCACTTCCGCCGCGCCGAGCTGCAGCAGGCCGTGGCCCGATCCGCGCGCAAAGGATTCCTCGAGCCTGCGCGACAGATCCGCCGGCAGCGCCGGTGCATCATCCACCGGCGCGAGCACCAGGCGGCCATGGGGCGTCAGGGCGGGGGCGAGCGCGGTTGTCGACACACTCGTCAAGCGATTCAGCTCCACACGCGGGATACGGGTGCCGCAAACATGCGACCACGCGAAGTTGGTGATGCTCAGGTCTGATCGAGGTTGTCTTCCTGACAGACGCTCCGGAAAGATGGTCCAGAGCATTCAGCGTTCAACCATGCGCTCAACCTTCTCAAGGATTCTCCACGCGGTGTGCGATGCAGGCGTTGGGCTTCCGAAGCCAGGTTCAGCGCCCACTCGAAGCTCCCGGCGTCGAGCGCTCGCCGCGCCGTTTGACGCAGCCGCCAGGCGCTGACGGCCAGACGCATCAGCGGTCCCAGATCCACGCCGCAGCGCGAGCACACACGCGCTTTTCGAAAGCGCGCCTGGCAGACCGGGCACTGGCTCGGAGCGATCATCACCACGGGCTGTTAGTCCTGACCCTCGACGAAGAACAGCAGCTCCCCGAGCGCCCGCGAGGCATCCCGCAGCGCGGCCTCGTTGCCCGCCTCGATCCGTTCGTGGAGGCCGATGGCTTCCTCACGATCCTCGGCGTGCATCTGATCGAGCAACCGGCGCGAGCGCTCCAGCAGATGCCGCACTTCAATCGCGCGGTCCCCTCGCGCCGGCACCGTGTCAACCACCGCGGGCTCGTGGAGGTCGCGGACCTCGAGCGCGCCTGATTCCGGAATCTCGTCGACCTCCTCGGACGTCTCCCAGTCTTGCTCCACCATCTCGGCGCGCGATTCGTACAGCTCTCGAATGCGCTTGCGTCCCGCCGCGATCTCGTCAGCGGTCTTCGCGCGAAGCGCGTTGGCGATCGTGATGTGTTTGGATTTGCCGGTCTGCTTTTCCACGGCCGTGACCTCGAGAATCCCGTCCAGGTCGAGGTGCATGCGGCAGAGGATCTCATTCGGCTCTTCAATGGCCATCAGACCCTCGACGCGGAAATCCCCAACCGGCACATTCTTCAACGCATCCTCATCGTCTCCCTGATAGACCTGGATACTGACCACGGTCTGATATGGATAGGTCGTCGCGTATCGCTCGGTGCGCGTCAACGGCAGAGGCGTGTTGCGTTGGATGATGGGACGGTAGCAGTGCGGATACGGCACTCCACCACGCTCACCAAGATAGGAGACGCCGAACGAGTACGGAGACACATCGACCAGAACTCGCTCGATCGCGTGCCCCGCCAGACGCGACGCCAGCACGCCCGCACCGAGCGCCACGCAGAGATCCGGGTGCACCTCCTGGCGCGGTTGGAGCCCGGTCCGCTCGCTGAGGAGTGTGGCGACCAACGGCGTCCGGGTGGAACCGCCCACGAGCAGGATGGCATCCCGCGCACTCGGCGTTATCCCGGCGTCCTGGAGCGCCTTCGATGTGCTATCCAGCGTCGACTCGACGAGCGGGCGAATCAGCGCTTCGTAATCGTCGCGCGAGACCTCGATGTCGAGGTGCAGGGGCCGGCCGCTTTCGACGATGAGGGCTTCCTCGCGGATCCTCAAGTCCTGCAGGCCCCGACGATCTTTTCCGGATCCCGCGTCTCCTCCATCCCGCGCGCCAGCAATTGCAGAAAGGCCGCGTCGTGGCGGCTCGGTCCGCCCATGGCCGCCGTGACCCCCGCCGGTTCCAGATCGGCCACCGCGCACCGCACCGAGATCAGCTGCCGGAGCGATTCGAGCTGGCTGGGCGAGTTTTGCCGGCACGCCTGTACTGCTGGCCGAATCGCTTTGAGGATGCGGCCTTTACTGCCCAACGCAAAGGCCTGATCCAGCGCCTCGAGCGCGCTCCGCAGCGCCGTTGAATTTCCAGTGACTCGCATCTTGAGGGCCGCCGCTGCGGGAGTCAGCGGCGCGGCGGCTTCGCCTCTGAGCATCGCCTGAATTGCCGGAACCAGGCGCGCCGGCGCTGACTCTGGACTGATTGCACCAAGATGGCGGTCGCAGGATTCTTCGTCGCCGACGTAAAAGCTCGCGATCGCTCTCACGAGCATTTTCCACGGCGCGAGCGGACTGCGACGGGACACCTCGGGCAGCGCGAGCGTGTCTTCGGCGATCGGTCCGCTCGTCGCCGCGACGAACGCCCGCTCGAGCGCCGACGCAGCCTGTCGCAGTGGATGGTCCACAGGAAGGGCTTCGCATCCGGCGAGTGCCGCGAGATCGCAGACCTCTTGCTGAAGAGCACGTTCGATGGCGGCGCGCGGTGCGGCGTCAAGCGCGGGATCGTTCAATGGCCGCACCAGTTCGTCGAGCGATGCGCGCCGTGCCACATGGCGCGTCATCGACGCGTCGAGTCGCATCCTGGCGGACGGATACCGCTGGCGGACGAGATCGAGCAGCGACTGCGCCTCGAGCGTCAGATTTCGGCGCACGAGCGAGCGGATGCGCTCGGCGTTCGCATCCACGAGCAGCGCCTCTGAAGCGGTGGTGCCAGAGGCTTTGTGAATTTCCTTGGTTCGTTCGAGCGCCGCCTTATCGTCGCCGCTGGCGATGAATTGCCGCACGCTGGCTTCGGCTGCGGCACTGATCGCCGGGCCGTTCGTACGGCGATCGACGTTGACGGAAGGCCCGGCGCTATGGAAGTGCCGTTTCGACACGGGTCTGGCAGCTCGGCTTCGGAGTGTAAACTGCGACTCGACGCGGCAATCTTATCACCCCCGCGAAAGGCAGTTGGCTCGAGCAGCGAGTCGAGCCGTCGCAGCACCGTCATGGGAAGGATGGTACGCGTCGGCGGCCTGCGTTGCCTAGAGGCTTCGGCCGCCGCCTTGACGACCGCAATGGAACGTGCGCGCTTGAACCCGCCGTCGTCGGCGGTGCTGGCCGTGAGGAGCTTCAGGCGGAAGGCGAGCGGGTCGACTTTGGCCGCTGCCGCCAGTTCGTCGATGAATGATTCGGAGGCGAACGTCGACTGTGGACCATTGGGATCCCGCAGGTTTCCCGTCCGAAGCGGCGTTTCCCACTCTCCATCAGCTGATACGTGACTACCGGCCGAGTTGGCCTCGGGTGACTGGCGCACAGGAGTTGACCGGGACCCTCATCGGCACCGTCAAGGACGCACAGGGTGGCGCCTCGCGAGTGCACAGGTCCGGATCAGCTCGCCAGCGCTGATTGGCGGCACGGCGACAGTGAGCACGAATGAGAAAGGGCAACTGCGCTTCCCGGCCGTGGTCTATGACTGCGGAACGTCAAATATCACCGGAGATCCGATTCCAGGCCAAGCGGTCGCGCGCGCACACTGCGAATCGAAGAATCATCGGCTGATCTTGACGCGGCGATGACAGCGTAGATCGGAGCAGATCGGATAGCGTGACAGGGACAATTCCAGGGACAGTGGCGTGGAAGCGCTTCCGCACAAGTGGCGCTGCGACGTATACTTTAGCTTCCGCGGTGAGGTGGCCGAGAGGCTGAAGGCGGCGGTTTGCTAAACCGTTGTACGGGCTAAAACCTGTACCCAGGGTTCGAATCCCTGCCTCACCGCCAGTTTTGACTCATCCGCCGAAGCGGCGCATCCACAAACCGTAGCTGATTAATGAGCACCGCCACCTCGATCGGGCCATCCTCGGCAAGACCATCCCATTGAGCGGCGATCCGTATCAGCTCGTCAGACTGCACGATCCCAGGCCTCAGACGCAAATGCCGGCGACATTGCGGCCATTCAGATCTGCAAGTAAACCCTTGCAAACATTTTAGTCTTGACCGTTGGTCGGTCTGCTGCTGACCCGCACTGATGTAGCACGATATTTATCAACGTGCTACAGTCGACCACATGAAGGCGTACATCCACGCGCGTCTCCGACGGGAAGACCGCGTCGTTCTCGAACACCTGAAGAGGTCAACCGGTCACACTGAGTCGGAGCTTGTCCGGCGCGGACTGCACCTGGTGTCAAAGGAGGTCGGACAGAGGCGAAGCGCCCTCGAACTGGCCGGTCCGAGCGTGGGGAAGTTCAAGAAAGGCCCGAAAGACCTCGCCACCAACAAGAAGCATCTGGACGGCTTCGGCGGATGAATGCCGCGGGAGTTCTGCTCGACACCGGCCCGCTGGTGGCACTGCTTTCCGAGAACGATGCGGCGCACGCGCGCGCCGAACGGTTGTTTGCTGAATGCGTGCCGCCGTTTCGATGTTGCGAAGCCGTGGTCGCCGAGGCGTGTTTCCTGATGCGCAAGGTCGATCCCGCCGGGCCCGTCGAAGTGATTGAGCTCGGACGCAAGGGGCTCTACAACCTGGCCATGTCGCTCGACGAGCATTGGACCAACATCGAGCTGCTGTTGAAGAAGTACGCCGATCGCCCGACCTCGCTTGCCGACGCCTGCCTGATCCGCTGCGCCGAGATCCATCATGAAGCGCGAATCCTGACCTTCGACGCAGACTTCGCCGTCTACCGGTGGGCGCGGCGCAAGAAGTTCGAGCTTCTATAGCCGTTCGTGCCGCGAGTCGGCTCAGGTCCGCGCGTCGAGCGCGGCCTTGACGCGCTCTGGCGTGAACGGCACTTGGCGGACACGCGCGCCGGTGGCGTCGAAAATCGCGTTGCCGATGGCCGCCGCGACGACGGTGACCGCCGTCTCTCCCGCGCCTGTGGCCCTCACGTCCGATCGGTTCAGCAAGACGGTTTCGATCGTGGGAACATCGGCGCCCAGATACAGCGGCCGATAGGTGCGCCAGTCGACCGACGTCACCTTCTGATCGTCCCAGGTGACTTCTTCCGTCAGCGCCCGGCTCATGCCCTGCAGCGCGCCGCCTTCGAGGTGATTCCGCAAGCCGTCGGGGGACACGAGCGTCCTAACCTTCCACGCCTCGCGCTCTCTCGCGTAGACATTCTCGAACACGCAGGCTTCCGTCCACTTGATGACGTCCCCGCCCTGCTGCCGGGCCATTTCCACGAGCGGACACGCGGGCGTGATGGCGGCTTCAGCCTGAACAATACAGTGGAACCGCGCGGTTGCGGTCAGCCGATCGGACGCAATCTCAATCACGTCCTGCTGGTGCGTCTGTCTCTGCAGAAGGGTGTGGGAGTGGTCGCGTGCAACTGTCGAATCGCATGGACATCCTCAAGCCTGCCAAGGCGTGCCTTCAACTCATCGTCGTCGCCCGGCGTGCGTTCGGGCGATGCCGCAAACACGGAAGCAGCTGTCGCCGACAGCGCGGCGCCGACCTTCCAGACAAACGACCGCCGTCCCTGCAGTGATGACTGTCTCATGACGCCCACCTCACGACCGCCCGAGCGCGTAGAACTTCCTGATGTCGTAGCCGCCGGCGTTGCGCGCGTGCACGCCGATGCTGCTGAGACTCAAGCCCTTGGTGCCGCAGTGATAGCCGATGCCGCAGTCGTGCATCGTCTTCATGTTGATGATCAGGGTGCCCAACGTGCCGTTGCACGCCTCTTCGAGCCAGTTGAAGAGATACAGGTCTTCGCGAATCTTCACGTGCTCGGCCGGACCGCTCCATTCGAGCCCGCCCGCGCCGCTCTCGAGGAAGATGATCCACGAGAACGAGTGCGGCGTGGTGTAGACGTGCATCGATGTCAACCCCGGCGATAGAAGACCCAGAACCTCGCGCCTCCTCCTCTTGACATCCGGCGTCGCCCGCCGCCGGATCGCGTCATCCCACGAAACCAGCGCGCCGACCGCGAGACGCTCGTCCGCATCGTCAACAGCTACTTTGACGCCATCACGTCGCACGACAACTCCGTCGCGCTGACCCACTCTGGCTGCGGCCGCGTGGAGAACGGAACGCCGGCGCCGGCGGGGCGCTTTCTGCCGCCTGTGACACCCGCCGCGCCGCCAGCGGGGCAAGCCGCCTCGGCGACCGCCGCGAACGACTGCGTATCGGGGCTGGCCAACTTCAACCTGCAGATGGTCGTCGCGCGCCGGATCCCGCTGGTGGACGAAGAGGCACAGGTGGCGCTGGGGTACGCGGTCTTCATCCGCCGCCCCGGATCGCCGACACCGCGCAACGTCTTCAGCGAATGGTTTGTAATCGATGACGCGAAGATCCGGACAATCTACACGGCGATGTTCTACGCGCCGGCCGATCTCGCGGTACCGAACTGGCCGCCGTTCGAGGGCAACTGGCCGCTGCCGGCATCGACGGTGCCGACGGCGGCGGCACCCCGGCAGCCATAGCGGCAGCGGCGATCGGAGGCGAGGCCGGTTGAGCGCGTCGCGGCCGAAGGGAATCGCTTCGGCCGTGCCCTGGACTTCGATCTAGCTGCCATCGCCGGTTTTGACGATGTTCCCGGCGGTCGATCACCCACCGCGGCTGCGGTAATCCGCTGTGGCAACCGGCCTCAGGGGTCGGCGCCCGATAAGAAGTCTTCCGTGAACCTTCGAGACACGGCTCATACTCAGGGCAGGCCACGAGCCTCACTCCGGTTCCCGATCTCGGATTGACTCAAAGCATGGGAGGAGGTCGCTCTGACCAAGCGCCTCTTCAAGCAGGCGAAGTGTTCGGTGGATCCGGTCAACGTCCAGCTTTCGTCGATACAGGTGCCAGAGCCCACGCGCATCCTCAAGGTCCTTGGGTCGTGCGGCCAGCACTTTCGCGATCACGAGATCCTCGGTGTCGATCAGCGGCACGGTCGTGCCGCCGATGTCCGTCTCGCGAGCCCGATCGAGAAACTCATCTTCGAGTCCCGAGCCCGCGAGCACCACGTCGAGGGGCATCGCCGTCGCCAGATGGACGAACGGTATCACGCGTGTGCGCCGGACGAAGTCGGGGTCGTCGACCCTGACGGCAAACCCGGCCTCCTCCATGTCGCGCACGAAGCGCTCCGGATCGTCTGGAACGAGCTGCAGGGTGACGTCCACGTCGGCACTCAAGCGTGGCACGCCGTAGGCGATGACCGCCTGAGCCCCAAACAGGTACCAGCGCCCCCACCGTGCGAGCACCTGCGACAGCGCCGTCAGCAGATCAAGCGCGGCGGGCTGAACCTGCACGGCGGAACAGTTCGGCCAGGCGTACGTGGGAGCGGAGATCGTCACGCCGGTCGGCGGGGTGTGGCCAGGCTGGATTCAGGAGGAGCGCCTGGCGCCGCAATTCCTCGGCGATGCGCAGGCCCTCGAACGCGCCGAGGCGTGCCACGCGCTGGCCCCAGTACGCGTCCTTGGCGTCGCGGGCCGCGCGCCAGTCGCGGGACACGAAGTCTCGAATGCCGCGTGTCAGCATACCGGCATTGTAGCCCCTCGACCTGTGGGCCGGTTTCGCGCCGTTGGGTCGGACGAACCTGACGGCCGGGTGCGGCGGTCACCGCCATTTGTCGATGGACACCGTCCCCCTGAGCGCGCCGCTGATCATCTTCCAGGTGCCCTGGGTCTCGCCGCTCGCCACGACGATGTCGCTCGAGGACTTCCGGCGAACCATTCTTCTGTTTGACCGTCTAATGGGAGTGCGGCATACTCCATTGGCATGGCTAACAGAGAAGCGACGAAGACCGACATCCTCCAGGGTACCCTCGACCTGATGGTGCTGCAGACGGTGGCGACGCTCGGGCCGCTACACGGCTACGCGATCGCCGCCCGCCTCCAACAGGTGTCCGGCGGCGCCCTGCAGCTCAACATGGGCACGCTCTATCCGGGCCTGATGCGCCTGGAGCAGCGCGGGCTGGTGCGCGCGACGTGGGGCATTACGGATACCAATCGAAAGGCGCGCTTCTACGCGATCACCGCGGCTGGACGCAAGCGGCTCGTCACCGAGAAGGCCGAGTGGGAGCACATGACGTCGATTATGCAAACGGTACTTCACGATCTCGGATGACAGGAATGGTCATGCTGAATGATGAAGGCGGAGTGTCGAACTCTGTGAATCGAGTCTCTCCGCGTGGCGTCCTGCATTTTGCATTTCCGGTAGCGTTTCTGAGTAGGGAGAAGTCCAATGGCCACGCTCCGTGAGTGGATGACACGCCTCTGGGGAACGCTCGGCGGCAGCCGTCGCGACCGCGAGCTCGAGCAGGAACTGCGTCTGCACCTCGAGCTCGCCGCCGCCGACGAACGGCGGCGCGCCAATTCGGTCGACGGCGCGGCGCGAGCGGCGACGATCCGGCTCGGCGGCGTGGCGCACACGATGGACGCGCTTCGCGATCAGCAGGGCTTCCCCCAGCTGGGCGCCGCGCTGCGCGACGCGCGCTACGGGCTTCGGGCGCTGCGCCGCGCTCCCACGTTCACGGCAGTGGCGTTGCTGACGCTCGCCATCGGAATCGGCGCGAATACGGCGGTCTTCAGCGTCGTCAATAGCGTGCTGCTGAATCCACTGCGTTATCCGAAGGCGGAGGAACTGGTGGCCCTCCGACAGATCGCTCCGGGCGCTGCGGGACTCGCGAATTTCATCGACGGCCTGCGTCTCTCGCCTTCCATGTATTTCACCTACGCCGAGCAGAACCGGACCTTCCAATCGCTGGGCGTCTGGGTCACGGGTACCGCCAACGTCACAGGACTGGCCGAGCCGGAACAGGTTCGCACGGTTTCCATCAGCGATGGCGTGCTTCAAGTGCTCAGCGTCCCACCCGCGGCCGGCCGTTGGCTCTCGCAGGCCGACCAGGTTTCGCGCGGTCCGGACCCTGGCTCGTTCTTCTCGGGGCGTTCGACCACCGTGATACTCAGCTACGGGTATTGGCAGCGGCACTTCGGCGGGGACAAGTCCGCGATCGGGCGCAACATTACCGTCGATTCGCGCCCGCGGGAAATCGTCGGCGTCATGCCCCAGGGGTTTCGTGTCGTCAACGCGGAGTTCGACTTGATCGTGCCGCTCGCCTTCGATCGCGGCCGGACTATCCTGGGTGGATTCCAGTTTCAAGGGATCGGCCGGCTCAAGCCGGGCGTTCCGATCGCGCAAGCCAATGCCGACCTGGCGCGACTGGTCCCGATCTGGATGGACTCCTGGACAAACGGAGCCGGCAGCAATGGGCGAGTCTTGGAAACCTGGAGAATCACCCCGGATATTCGCCCGCTCAAACAACAGGTGGTCGGCAACGTCAGCGACGTCCTGTGGGTCGTGATGGCGACCATCGCCGTGGTGATGCTGATCGCCTGCGCGAACGTGACGAACTTGTTGCTCGTGAGAGCGGAGTCGCGGCAGCAGGAACTGGCGGTTCGCGCCGCGCTCGGCGCCGGCTGGGGCCGAATCGTCCGGGGCCTGTTGGTGGAAAGCTCGATGCTGGGCCTGATGGGCGGCGCTCTCGGAGTGGTGCTGGCGGACGCCGGATTGCGCGTGCTGGTGGCCATGAGTCCGGCGAATCTGCCTCGCTTGAGCGAAATCTCCCTCGACACGCGGGCGCTGGGGTTCACGGCGGTCCTCTCTCTGTTGTCGGGTTTCCTATTGGGATTGATCCCGGCCCTGAAATATGCCGGACCGCGGATTTCCCTGGCCCTTCGGAGCGCCGGGCGGACAGCGAGCGTGAGCCGGGAGCGGCACCGCGCGCGCAATATCCTGGTGATCGCTCAAGTGGCGATGGCGATGGTCCTGCTGGTGTGCTCTGGATTGATGATTCGCACGTTCCAGGCGTTGCGAACCGTCGAGCCCGGATTCACCCATGCGGAGCAGCTTCAAACCATGCGAATCTCCATCCCGGCCTCGCTGGTGGCGGAGCCAGAGCGCGTCACCCGAATCCAGAACGAGATCTCCAACACGCTGGAGGCGATTCCAGGCGTGACGTCGGTTGGATTCGCGAGCGAAATGCCGATGGAGGGGCTCGCCCCCAACTGGAACGCCATCCTCGTCGAGGGCAAGGCGTATGCTGCCGGTGAAATTCCGCCCCTCCGGCTGTTCAAGTATGTGTCTCCCGAGTTCTTTCACACGGCCGGCACGCGAATAGTCGCGGGCCGCGAACTGACATGGACTGAGGTCTACGGCCTCAGACCGGTGGCGATGGTTTCCGAGAATCTTGCCCGCGAGCTGTGGGGCACACCCTCCGCCGCGATCGGCAAGAGATTTCGCCAGTCTCAGATAGGGCCGTGGTGGGAGGTGATCGGCGTATTGCAGGACGTCCGCGAGAACGGCATCCAGGAGAAGGCACCGCTCACCGTCTACTGGCCTACGATGATGCCCAATCCTTTCTCACCCGGGGAGACGGACGTGTGGCGCACTGAAACATTCGCGGTCCGCAGCGATCGCACGGGCACCGAGCCTTTTATCAATCAGCTTAGGCAAGCCGTTTGGTCGGTGAATTCGAATCTTCCCGTGGCCGAGGTGCGGACGATGCAGGAGGTCTACGACCAATCGCTCGCCCGGACATCCTTCACGCTGGTGATGCTTTCGATCGCGGGGCTAATGGCTCTAGCGCTCGGGATCATCGGCATCTACGGCGTGATGTCCTACGGCGTGTCGCAGCGAAGGCGTGAGATCGGTATCCGGCTGGCACTGGGCGCGCAGCAGGCGATGCTGAAGCGGATGTTTGTGCGCCACGGCTTGGCGCTGACCGGCATCGGCGTGGCCATCGGGCTCGCGGCGGCCGTCGGGCTCACGCGTCTGATGTCGTCGCTGCTGTTTGGGATCAGCCCGCTGGATCCGCTGACGTACGTGGCAGTGCCGATCGTCCTCGGGACCGCGGCGGTGCTGGCCAGCTATCTGCCCGCGTGCCGGGCGGCAAAGGTCGATCCGGTCGAAGCGCTCAGGGCCGAGTGAAGCCTTGATAGCCACCGCGTCACCAAACGGCCAGCGCGACGGTCACCGCCATTTGTCGATGGACACCGTCCCCCTGAGCGCGCCGCTGATCATCTTCCAGGTGCCCTGGGTCTCGCCGCCCGCCACGACGATGTGGATGTCCGCCGGCTCAAAGATTCGAATCAGCTCATCAGGCGCGGCCTTGAGCCGCGACGCGAACGGTTCGACGCCGGCGACCGCGCGAGGCCGCATCAGATACTGAATCCACTGATTGTCCCAGTACTCGCGAGCGGTCAGGCGCCCGTTGTCGGCACACCACTCGATCAGCTTCTCCTTGGTGTCGAAGCCGAGATCGGAGAAGCCACGGGCCGCGATCGGATCGATCACCAGCAGCGGCGGACTGTACTGTTCGACCGCCGCAAGGCAATGTCGCATCTTCTGCTGCCACGTGGCCCTGGGACCGTAGCCCGCGTGCGTGTACCAGCCGCCGAAGAAGACGGTGGCGACGCTGTCGGTCGGCTTGAACCCCTGCTGCACGTGCAGCGGCCGCCACGGGCTGCGCTCCTCGGCCTCGGGTAGCGCCGCTGTGTAGGCGTACCAGTTGCCCAGCGACCCCATATACGTCTCGCCGGGAACCGATCCACCCTGGAGATTCTGCGACAGCAGGCCGAAGGCGCGCCCGATCGTCGCGTTGGCGTGGTTGTAGGGACCCATGACGCCGATGCCCGAGCTCATGTCGATCTCGTGGCGAATCGGGCCGTTGATGACCGATATCGTCGCGAAGGAATTGGTGCTGCTGGACCGCGCGGTGACGCCGCTCGCCGCGAGCGCGAGAATGACCGGGAAGTACCCGGGCCGCGCGCCGGCCATGACGGCGTTCACGGCCACCTTCTCGACCGTGAACTCCCAGAACTCGCGGAGGTCCGCCGGACGCAGTCGTCCCACGACCTCGTCAGCGGAATGGCTCGTGCCCTTGAGCATCGCGTTCACGCGTGCCTCGGTCGGGAGCGTGATCGGCAGACAGTCCGTCCAGTGGTTCTCCTCGAACAGCCGATGCAGGTGCTCTTCGCTGTCGGGCTCCAGCAGCCGCGGTGTCGTGCGCTCGAACGACTGCCCCTGCAGGTCCGATTCGTCGAGCGGACGAATGAGGCCGTCGATCACCTCCTGCATGAAGGGCCGGTGCGACACCGGATCGTTGCCGTCAATGTAGGCGCGCAGGTCGGCGGCCGAGCGGTCGACCACCGGCTGCGGCACGTACGCCTGCCGCATGCGCGGCATGCCAAGGGCGAGCGCGGTGGCGCGGACGAGCCTCGCGAACACGTGCGTGTGTACCCCGACCGTGGGTATGCCACTCTCTTCGAGTGCCGCCGCGAGCCCGACGACCGTCGGGCTGCAGGTGCTTCAAAGCCCAACGCCGAGGATGGCCGCGTCGCCGTCGGACACGATCCTCGCGCGCATCTCCTCGTCGTCGGACCAGGTTTTGCTCGGCTGGATCGTGCGGATGTTCACCGCGGGCAGGTGCTCGACGAACCATTGCCGCAGCTGCTCGGTGAAGACGTCCGAGTTGTCGAACAGGCAGTCGACCAGGTAGACCGTCTTCCCCTCGATCGTCGGCGGCCGGGGCGCCAGACGCTTGCCCACCACCTTCGGCGGATAGCCGCGGGGATCGTGCACCGTTACACGCTGAACCATTTCACACTCCCTGGACGGCCGGTGATCACACGCGCCACGCGCCGTCGCTCAAGTACCGATCGGCGGCGACTGCCGCCGTCGCCCCGTCGCCGGCCGCACTAGCCGCCCGGCCGACCGATCCGGATCGGACCGTCCCAGCCGCAAACAGACCCGGAAGACGACTGCGCATCGCGTCATCGGTCGGGATCCCTCCCGACGAGTCGAGATCGAGCGTGCCGTTCAGCCACGCGGTATCCGGCGTCAATCCAACGTAAACGAACAGACCGGCCAGCTCCAGGTCGGTCTCGGTTCCGTCGGTCGTCGTTCGCGTGCGGACCCCCGTGAGCACGGTGTCGCCGAGCATTTCCTCGACGACCGTGCTCGTTCGCACCTCGAGGTTCTGGTGATCGCGCAGGCGCTCGCGATACGCGGCCTGCGCGGAGAGCGTCGTGCCGCGGTGCAGGACGATCACCCGGGACGCGAACCGGGCCAGCGTGAGCGCTTCCTGCAGCGCGGAATCTCCGCCCCCCACCACACCGACCGCGCGCGAGCGAAGCAGCGGTCCGTCACAGCTCGCGCAGTGGCTCACGCCCTTGCCCCGCAGTCGCGCCTCGCCCGGGATCCCGAGCGCCTTCGACGTCGTGCCGGTCGCCACCACGACGACTCCGGCCCGCAGCTCGCCCTCGCCGGTGGTCACCCGCCACCGGCCCTCGTGGGCGGCGAGACTCGTGACCGACGTCGCGCCGAACTCCGCACCGGCGGCGACAGCCTGCTCCTGTACGATCGGACACAAATCGTAGCCGGCGATCCCGTCGGGAAAGCCGGGATAGCCGTCGATATGCTCGATGCTCAGCAGATGTCCCCCGAGCGCGGGGCCGGTCAGCACGCGCGTGCGGCGCCCAGCCCTGGCCGAGAGCAGACCCGCGGTCAGGCCGGCGATGCCGGCCCCGGCGATCACGACGTCGTAGTTGTGGTCCGTCACTGAGGCGTCCCCTTATGACGCGTGACGCCGACGGGCCGGAGCAAGAACAGCGCAGTGCTCCGGTCGGCTGTGGCGCCTCCGAGCGCGCACGCGGTCCAGGCGATCACTTCACCATGTGCGCCCAGTCCTTCTCGTTCTCGAGACAGTAGTAGTCCAGCAGTTCGCTATCGAGCACCAGCGGCTCGGTCAGCTGTACGGTCCAGGCCGCAGTGTAGGACTTCGGATCGTCAATCGTCATTTCGATTTCCAGCGTCCCATAACGCGGCCGGCGGATCCTCTCGGTCAGCTTCGCCGCGCTCGTCAGGGGGTTCCCATTGGCATCCAGCCACAGGTCGTCGCGGAACCCGATGGTCTGCACCACCAACGTGTCCCCTTCCCACCGCGCGGTTGAGTAGCCGTTCCAGGTCGGGTGCGGATCATCGGGAAGGGGCCGTCCATCGGTGAAGATCTGGCGATACTGCATGTTGCGCTCGGTGAGGATGATCACCCGGTCAGGAACTTGAACGATCCGCTTGTAGTAGTCGTCGGTCCAGATTCGCGGAGCGCCACGCGGCATGCAATGGACATTGGGATCCGCGTCCTGCGACGCCGTTCGTGTCTTCACCAAGTCCGCCACCTCCGGCTGGTAGGGCAAGCGTTCCTTCAGGCTGGCGGCGATGTTGATGAACTCGCGCGAGATCTGCGTATCGTTGCAGTGGGCGCCGCAGTTCGCGCGAGTCTCCCAGCCCCACATGCCGCTCAGGTCCGGTTTCCCGTCGGCGGTCCGCGGCGCGGGCGCTGACATGTTGGGCTTGCCGTCCGATGTGCGTGGCACGCCCGGTGTGGGGTAATCCAGCCATTGGCCGGACACCGTTCCCGGGAGCGCGGCGACGATCAACGCCGCGACACACGGCAGAAGCAACTTGACAGGCATGACCTGATTCCTCCTGATTTCGCCGCGAGGTTCCAGTTCCCGCGAATCGATACGTGACCGCCATGTCGTTGGTGCGCCCGTCGTCGGCCCGGGCGGAGTGGATCGTGACCGGCGGAGGTGCCTGCGCTTTACTAAGCGATCCGACGCAATGCTACACCCGCAACTGTGAGGTCAAACAGGATTTGGGACTGGATCTGAAGGACCGGCTGAGATTTGACGGTTATTTGCTTCGCCGGAGCCGAGCGCCGGAGGATCATGGTGTACCGTCCGGGCTCGTTCACGCCGCGCCCATCATGCAGCCGAAAGGTGAGGAAAGATGAGTCGCGCAATGCTCGTGGCCGGGATTATTTCCGCCACGCTCAGTCTCGGCGTCCAGGCCCAAACGACGCCGCCGAATGCGCTGCCGCTCCACAACCTGGGCCTCGAGCATCTCGATATCGTCGTTCCGGATCCGGCGGCATCGGCGCGCTTCTACGCGCGGATCTTCACGTCCGCGCTGCACCAGCAGCCGGTGCGCGAGACGCTGCGCTACTTCGTGCTGCTCGGCGATCTTCCGGCTGATCGACAGGTCGGCTACATCGCCATCGGCGCCGCTGGTGGGCGCGCACCGGTAATCGGCCACTACTGCGTACTCGCGAAGGTCTACGACAGGGCCGGAATGGCCGGTACGCTGCAATCGGGCGGCTTCGGCGTAGCGGCGGCGGGGCCAACCGGGATGTGGCCCGATCCGGACCGGCTCGAGCTGCAGCTGTTTCAGCCGCCGGCGGGTCTGGTGACCGCGGCCGTCCCCTCCTCGCTGCCGGTCGAGCACGACGGGCTGCTCACGCCCCGCGGTGTCGATCACGTCGTGCTGCGTGTCAGCAGCTTCGATCACTCGCTGCCGTACTACCGGCTGCTGTACGGCGCTGCGGCGGAGCGGCCCCGCGATGCGAACGGGCGGGTCTGGTTCCACTTGGATCGCAATACGCGGCTGGGCCTGATGGAAGCGGCGGGAGGGCAGGTGCCCATGATCGCCCACTACGCGATCAAGGTCGCGCCGTTCGACCACGGCGCACTCGAGATGCGCCTGCGAGAGCTTGGCGTGGGAGTGCTTCCAGCCCCAGACGAGCCCGACGTCGTCCGCTTCGCCGACAACAACGGCATCGTCGTGGAGGTGAGGGCCGTGCAACCCGCAGCGGGCAGGCAGTGAACCCGCTCTGAACTCGGCCGACAGCAGGAGCAACGAGATGAACGGTCGGATGACGTCGACGATTACGGCAGGCGTGTTGGCAATCACGGCGTCAATGCACCTCGTGGCGCAAACGCGTCCAGCTCGCGTACAGACGAGCCGTCCAGGAACGTGGAGCGAGCGCACGCCGTGGGGCGACCCCGACGTGCAGGGCGAGTGGACGAGCGAAGGCGAGTACGGGGTGCCATTCGAGCGTCCAGCGCAGTTCGGTACCCGCCGATTCCTGACCGACGACGAGTACGCCAGGCGGCTCGACGACGTCCGCCTCCGCGATGCGCGCGATCTCGCGCGCGTCGATGTGCTCTCCGGCAAGGTGGACGGACCGAACGCGCCGATTCCTCATTGGCGCGAATACAACACGACCTCGCGGCGCACGTCGTTGGTGATCGACCCGCCGGATGGCCGCCTTCCGCGCCGCACGCCGCAGAGCAGTCCGTTCCCGATCCTGCAAAGGTGCGGCAGCCTGCTGGGCGGCGAACCGTGCGACTCGTACGAAGACTACGGCCTCGGCGTCCGGTGCATCGTCCACGGTGGAGGCTTTCCGGACGCGATGTTTCCAGCCGTCTACAACGCCAACATGCGGATCATCCAAAGTCAGGGGTACGTCGCCATCACGTACGAGCTGATTCACGACACGCGCGTCATCCCCGTGGATCCCTCGCCGCGCCGCGACTTGCCATTGTCGCCAGCTATTCGAATGTACATGGGCGACGCGCGTGGCCGTTGGGAGGGCACGACGCTGGTCGTCGAATCGACGAATCTCAAGGCAAACACGCGCGGATCCACGCCCGGACTAAGGCTGATCGAGCGGTTCACACGCACCGGGCGGGACTCCATCGAGTATCAGGTTACGTTCATCGATCCGGCCACGTGGACTGCACCGTGGACCGCCGCGCTCGACTTGAAGGGGCGGCCGAGAGATGCCGGGGTGTTCGAGTACGCCTGTCATGAGGGGAACTTCGGCATGTCGAACATGCTCTCCGCGGCGCGCCACCTCGAGCGGATGTCGGGCACGGGCGAATCGCGACGGCAGCAGGAGGAGAAATAGACATGCGTCACCGGACTCTTGGGATCGTCTTGATTGCGGGCGTGTGCGCCGCGCCGCCGCGAGTCGGCGCGCAACGGCCGCGCACGGACGCGTCCGCGGCCGTGGCCACTGTTGGGGTTGTCGCCATCACGGCCGGCGACTGCACCGCTGAGAAGCTTGGAGCGACCATTGCGGCGTCGGCCATCGGAGAGTCCATCCGGAGCGTGACGCTGTCGCCTCCGGCGTGGGTCGAGGCCGACAATGCCGTGGCTGCTCATTGTCGTGTCGACGGTTCGATGGCGCCGGTCGATACGAGCCGTACGGCACGGCCGATCAACTTCCGCGTCGTCCTGCCGGCATCGTGGAGCGGCCGGGCGGCGCAGATGGGCGGAGCAGGGATCAACGGCATCATCCCCAACCTCACGGGCGGCGGACCTGGACCAGGCTCCTCAATGCTGGCGCGCGGCTTTACCACCTACGGCAGCGATTCGGGGCATCAGCTGGCGTTTCCGCCGGGACGCCGCGGCGGTGGACCAGCGCCCGCACCCGCGCCCACGGCGGGTGAGGCGTCGGACGAGTGGGCGCTTAACGACGAGGCGATCGCGAACCTCGGCTACGCGCAGATGAAGAAGACGCACGACGCCGCGATGGTCATCATTCAGCGGATGTACGGCGCGCGGCCTCGGTTCAACTACTACATCGGGACGTCGCAGGGCGGCCGCGAGGCGCTCACCGTGGCCCAGCGCTATCCAGCCGATTACGACGGCGTGAGCGCCAACGTGCCGATCGTCAGCTTCTCGACGTTGATGCTGGCGCCCGAGCTGATACGCATCCGCGAGAAACGTGTGGCCAACTGGGTCACGCCGGCCAAGGTCAACGCCATTCGTGGCGAGTTCATGCGGCAATGCGATGCGCTCGACGGCCTCGCCGACGGGATCATCAACAACTACATGGCGTGCCGCGCCGTCTTCGACGTGACCCAGGGCGCGCGGAACCGGCGGCCGTGGGCAGCCAAGCGCTGTCCGAACAACGTGGATCCGGACCCTGCGGACACGAGCGCGATCGCCTGCCTGACCGATGGCCAGATCTCGACGTTGGAGTTCACCTACTCGCGCTATCCGTTCGCCACACCGCTCGCAAACGCCACGCGCACGTTCGGCATGTGGGTACCCAACACCGACCCGTCGGGCAGCGGGCTGATCCTCAGTTCACGCTTCAAGGGCCAGGACGGTGCGGCAGAGGGTGCCCCGATGCACTCGCATCTCGGAGTTCTGGGTGTGGTCGGGTTCCTGATGCAGAACCTGTCGGCCAATCCGCTCGACTACGTCGAAGCCGGCGTGTTCAGCCAGCGGCGGCAGGAACTGTCGGCGGTTCTCGATTCCACGAACCCGGATCTGTCAGTGTTTCAGAAGCGTGGCGGCAAAATGATCGTCACCATCGGCACCAACGATACGCTGGCGTCACCGGGTGCTCAGTTGGACTATTACCAATCGGTGCGGGACAAGATGGGTCGTGCCACGGTCGATCGGTTCGCTCGCCTGTTCGTGATGCCGCAAACCGGGCATGGCCTGACCGGCACCAACTACGGCGTCGATGGCGACGGCCGTGCGATTCCGTCACAGCCGATTCCAAACCGCTTCGACCAGCTCGGCCTCCTCTTCGATTGGGTCGAGAACAACGTGGCTCCTGCCATGTCTGTGACGGTCACAGCAGGCGACAAGAGCCTTCCGCTGTGCTCCTATCCGTCCTATCCGCGGCACCGGGGAGGAGCTTCGGCGTCGGCCGGTTCCTACGAGTGCTCGACCGCGCCGGCGAGGTGAGGCGCTGGAAGCGACGCGTATATGCGTTCCATCGAGCTCATGCGGATTGATCTCGAGGTTAAAATCCTTACCAGCACGGTGACTTCCGCGAACACCAGACCCGGAACGTCTTCCTGCAGGTTGTGCCCACCGGGCAGGCCTTTGCCGGTGACCCTCGTGCCGCGCTCTTTCCAGATCGCCAGCACGTCGTAGATCCGGCCCATCGGACCGCGCTCGCCCCACAGCGTCAGCAGCGGGCAGGCGATCTTCTTGTTCAAGTCCGCTTCGTCATGCTTGAGGTCGATCGACGGCCCGGCCCGGTAGTCCTCGCACATCGCGCGGATGTTTTCCGGCTGCGCGGCGGTCCGCAGGTATTCCTTCTGAATCTCCGACGTCGCGCGTGCGAGCGCGGCCTCGTTCTGCGTCTTGATATCGTTCTCGGGCCCCGGCGCGGCTCGCACGTTGTTGAACCAGTGGAAATACGCTTGGATGAAATCTATCGTGACGTGCGTGTAGACGTAATACGTCGGCACGATGTCGAGCACCACCAGGTGTGTGACCTTGTCGGGATGATCGAGCGCCATGCGATGACCGACGCGGCCGCCGCGGTCGTGGCCGACGACCGGGAACCGATCGAACCCGAAGTGCTTCATCACCTCGACCTGATCGAGCGCCATGACGCGCTTCGAGTAATTCGCGTGATTCTCGCCGTCGCCGGGCTTGCTGCTGTCGCCGTAGCCGCGCAGGTCGGGCGCGATCACCGTGTGCGTCTTCGCCAACTGCGGCGCGACGATCCGCCACGACGCGTGGCTTTGAGGGGCGCCGTGCATCAGCAGCAGCGGCGGTCACGACCCGCCGACGACGCCGTGAATCGTGGCGCCGCTGGTCTTCGCTTCGAACGACGCCCTGGAACGCCGCGCCTTCGCACGGCATCTGCTCGTCCCAGAACAGCATGAACTTGTTGCGCGTGTTCACCTGCGCGGTGAGGCGGAGCGTCGGCGTGCGGACCGACGCCGTCGCGTCTGACGGTGCTGAATCCGGTCAGCGTGAAGGTCAGCGTGTAGGTCCCGGCGCGGAGATCGACGATGCGGTACTGGCCACCGCCTCGGTGACCGCCGCGCGGACCTTCTCGATCAGGACCGGGCTCGAGGCTTCCACGGTCACGCAGGGAAGGACGGCTCCAGAGGAATCTTTCACAACGCCGGCGGGGGAAGCTTGCGCACGGGCCGCGGCCGGCAGAAGCGTCAGCGCGAGGAGGATGAACAGCGCCGCACCGAATGTCCGCATGATACCTCCTTGGTTCAGTTGGGCGACAAACAGCGCTATTCTACCCATTCGTTGTGGGGTCTCGGCTGTGACGCGCCGCGCAAGAAGCGATCAAATCTCGGTTTGTACGTCTTGACGGGATGTGCAAGAAGCCGTCAAAGTTCTCCGCACGTGCCCGATATCACATTTGGACCGTTCGCCCTCGATACGTCGGCCACTCGTCTGCTTCGCGACGGCGAGGAAATCAGGCTGCGCCCGCAGGCGCTGCAAGCGCTGTTGATGCTGCTGCGGCACAGCGGCCAGACCATTCGCCACGAGCAGATGATCGCCGAGGCGTGGCACGGCACGTCCGTCTCGCGCCACACCGTCGACGTGACGGTCGGCGAAGTCAAGCGAAGCCTGCAGGAGCACGGACGCTGGATCACGACGCGGCCGAAAGTCGGATACCGGCTCGAGGTGCCGAAGTCCGACGAGCTCGTGAGAAAGGGCTGGCACTTCTGGAGCCGCCGGACGCGCGCGGGGTTCGAGCGCGCGATCGACTGCTTTCGTGAGGCCGCCGAGCAGTCGCCGTCCGATCGGCGGGCGTTCGAAGGGCTGTCCGAGTCGTACCTGACCCTCGCGACGTTCGGGATGTTGCCGCCGCGCATCATGTACCAGGGCTTTCTCGAAGCGCACACGCAGGCCCTGGCGCTGGGGGACCCGACGCCGCTTCTCCGCTGCAGTCGCGCGCACGGCCTGCACATGTTCGAGCGGCGGCACGACGAAGCCGAAGCGGAGTTTCTGCAGACGCTCAGCGAGGATCCGACGCTGCCGTCAACCTACGTTCGTCTGGCGATGCTCTACGGCACGCTCGAGCGCACCGATGAAGCGCTGAACATCGTGAAGCGCGGATACCTCGCCGACCCGCTATGGCCGATGCTGCCGATGACGGAGGCGACCGTACGATTCTGGCGCCGCGAATTCAACGAAGCCGTCGCACTCGGCGTCAAAGCGGTCGAACTGCATCCGTACTTGCCCGCCGGGCGCACGATCTACGCGCAGGCACTGGAGTTTGCGGGCCGGCTCGACGACGCGCTGGCCGAGTACCGGATTGCGTCGGTCATGGCGCCGGATCTCGCGTGGCTGCGCGCGCACGAAGGCGTCTGCCTGGCGAAGATGGGACGGCTCGCCGAAGCGCAATCGCTCCTGCAGGGGCTCGAGCACTTGCGGCGCTCGGAGTACGTCGACGCGTACTTCATGGCGGTGTTTCGAGACACCATCGGTCGGCGGGACGAAGCGTTCGTGGAGCTGGAACGGGCGGTCACCGAAAATTCGTCGCGCCTCTATGCGATCGACCGGGATCCGAAGATGGACGGCTTGAGAGGCGACGCTCGATTCGCCCAGCTGCGCGATGGTCTGTTCACACGGCCACCGCGCGCCGCCGGGGCGTTTTCCGATGACCGTTGAGGTGCGTCGACACTGGCGCATCCGGTCCCTTATCAGACCGGCGGCGACGCCTTACACGACTGGGGGCGCGATGTGCGCAGGCGCGGGTCCTGAGCCTACCGCCACTTGTCGATCGACACGATGGTGAGCCGCGGTCCGCCGCCGATCATCTTCCACATGGCTCCTGTTTCCCCGCCAACGACGACGATGTGGATATCCTCGGGCCGAAACATGCGAATGAGCTCGTCGGGCGCCGCTTTCAGCATCGACGCGTACGGCTCGACGCCGGCGAGCGCGCGCGGGTGGTGCAGCGTCTGAATCCACTGGTTGTCCCAGTATTCCCGGGCCGGCAGGCGCGCGTGCTCAACGCACCAATCGATGAGCTGCTGCTTCGTCTCGAACCCGCGATCGACGAAGCCCCGCGCGACGAGCGGATCGAGCGCGATGATCGGGCCAGTATACGGATCGCAGGCCTGCAGAGAGCGCGTGAACTTCTGCTCCCACGTCTCGCGCGGGCCGCCGCCAAACACCGTGTACCAGCCGCCGAGGAACAGGCTCACCGTGCTGTCCTCTGGCTTGAAGCCGTGCTGCACATGGAACGGTTCCCAGGGGCTCGCCTGCTCGTTTTCGGCGAACGTCGCGTTGTAGCTCAGGAAGTTTCCCTGCGAGCCCATGTAGGTCTCTTGCGGCACGGAGCCGCCTTGCAGGTTCTGCGAGAGCAATCCGTACGCGCGCCCGATCGTCGCGTTGGCGTGGCTGTACGGACCGAGCGCCCCGATCCCGTAGTTCATGCCGATCTCGTCGCGGATCGGACCGTTGACGAGCGCGACGGTCGCCTGCGACGTCGTGGAGCTCGAGCGACCCGAGACGCCGCTTGCGGCCATCGCGAGGATGACGGGCAGGTACGCGGGGCTCGCGCCCGCCATGACGGCGTTGACCGCGACCTTCTCGACCGTGAACTCCCAGAACTCGCGATAGGCCGTCGGACGCAGGCGCCCGACCACCTCGTCGGCGGCGTGGCGCGTGCCCGCCAGCATCGCGGCGACGCGCGCCTCGGTCGGCAGCACGACGGGCGCGAAGTCTGTCCAGCGGTTCTCGCTGAACCGCCTGTGCAGATTGTCTTCAGTGTCGGCTTCGAGCAGCCGGGGCGTCGAGCGGGTGTACGACAGGCCCGCCAGATCCTGCCCGTCGAGCGGGCGCGTGAGCCCGCCGATCACGGATTCGATGAACGCACACCTATTGATCGGATCCGTGCCCTCGATGTACGCCCGGAGCTCGGCGGCCGTGCGGCCGACGACGGGCTGCGGAACGAACGCCTGCCGCGTTGTCGGCATGCCGTTGGCCGTAGCCACGGAACGCGCGAGACGCGCGAACACGTGGGCATGCACGGCGACGGTCGGCACGCCGGCCGTCTCGAGCGCCACCGCGAGCCCAACGACCGTTGGGCTGCACGTGCTTCAAAGCCCTACACCGAGTATGGCCCCGTCGCCGTCGGCCTCGATGCGCGCGCGCAGATCGGGATCGTCGACCCAGCTTTCCCTCGCGCGCACCATGCGAACGTCTGTGCCCGGCAGATGCTCGCCGAACCATTGCCGCAACTGGTCGACGAACACGTCGGAGTTGTCGAACAGGCAATCGACGAGATAGATCGTCTTGCCTTCGAGGTTCTCCAGCCGCGGCGCCAGCTGCTTCCCGATGACCTCGGGTGGGAAGCCTCGCGGATCGTGCACGCGGATCGTGCGGCTCATGGGATTCGCGCTTCTGTCGGCGTCTTGCCGACGAGCATCGATCATAGCACCCTGGGATCGAGAACGGGGCACGGCGCGGATGCGCGCCGCAGCGTCGCTTGCACCGAGGGCGGTCACGTCTGCTGTTGCTCGTGAGTGGTTGTACGTGATCATCGATGCGTGTCTGGCGGCTGCCCTGGTGCCCGTCATCGGCGGCCCCTACAAGCTGAGCGACGCGCGCGAGGCCTTTCGTCATTTTGCCTCTGGGAATCACAAGGGCAAGGGTGGCCATCCGATTACAGATACTTTTGAAATCGACGCGGAATGGACGCCGGACTATGATTGCTTCCGCAGCGGGAGAATCTCCATGCGCCGCTCGTTATTGGCAGCAGCAGTCATTCTGCTCACGTTTACTCCACTCGCAGCCGTTGACGCCATCGGCACGATTCGGAGAATCGACATTGAAAAGGGCTGGCTCTTCATGAATGCCGGTGGACAGGACCGCGCCGTCAGGGTATTTGAGGAACTGAAGTAGGCTCGAGCCGGAACCCCACCACGTTCAAGAAGACCAGGACGGGGACGGGAGACTGGAGACCGTAGACCCTCAGGCGCGCATCCCGCGTTTGGGCGACCCGCCGGAAAACGCCCAACATAACGCCCCGTCTGCGACACGTAGCAATCCTTTTCGGCCTGCGAAGGGCCGAACACAATAGCCCGCCGAAGACGCCGTAGCGGCTACTAATCCGTCATTAGGAGGGCTGGGCGCGGCAGCGTGCGCCGCCGCGGGTTTTGATACAGCCCCTTAGGCCCCCTTAGGCCGATTCCGACGCCAGCTTCTCGGAGGCCGCCAGATCCGCCAGCAGGAACCGGGTACTACGAAAGTAGTGGGCCGCCGACCAGACGTCGACCAGGCCGACGATCACGATCCCCCAGCGCAGCGAATCGGCGCCCTGTCCGACGACGCCGACGAGCGGCAGGCTCATGCCCGCCGGCTTGAGCCAGTCGCTGATCGCGCCGACGGCCCACGGTCCGATCCCGAACCCGACGAGCGTCTGCACGAAGAGCAGCAGCGAGGTCGCCACCGACCGTATGCGCAGCGAGGCAAGCGCCTGCGTCATCGCGAACGAGGGGCCGAAGAAGACCGCCGCGAGGACGCTGTCGTCGCGCTCCACAGCGCCACGGCGAGCGCCAGCACGTTGCGGCGGCTGGACCGATCGGCCCACATGGCCAGCGGGATGCCGAGAAAGGCGTAGAAGAACGCGAACGGAATCCCGCCGAGCAGCCCCAGATGCGCGTCGCTCGCGTGAAACTCGGCCTTGATGTTCTGGAGCACCAGCGAGAGCACCGAGCTGCGATCGACGGTGTTGAGCACGTAGCTGAGGAACAGGAGGCCCAGTACGTAAGTACCGGTACCAGGGTTTGGCAAGGATCCCGGGCGCAGACTCCGGCTCGGTGCGGGTGTCGTCCATGACGTGGAACCCTTCCGCCAAGCGCGGCGGGCGCCCGGCAATGGAGCGATAGATTACGACGAATGCGGAGGATCCTGCGCGGCAACTTGGCTCGCCGGAGGCCGGCCCGGCGGAAGGCCCTCGGCCTGCGCGGCACCGGCGTGCTGAAGCCCAAGATCGCAGTGGTCAACGGCGAGATCGCATACGCCGACCGGCGGGGACGGCCGCATTGTGATTCTTCGCGCTTGGAGAGCGTTCGTGTTACCGCCCTATGCGATGTGAACATGGCTCCGATGGCTTGGACCCGCCCGCCAGCACACGGGCGGCGACGCGTCCCTCGGCAAGGGCGCCACGCCGTTCATGCGCGCCGCCAAGTCGGGCGACGTCGAGGTGATGAAGCTGCTCCTCGCCGGGGGAGCCGACCCACGCTGCCAAATTCCACCGCGCTGATGTTCGCCGCCGGTTTCGGTTGGCGCGACGGCAGCCCGCTGGCGCCGTCCTACGACCAGGGCTCGCCGGAAGAGGCGATCCAGGCGATCGCGCTGATGCTGGACTTCGGGCTCGATATCAACGCCGCCAACGACACCGGCGACACCGCGCTGCACCAAGCGGTCACCGGGCGCGGGTCGCCCGAGATCGTCCGCTTCCTGATTGCGCGCGGGGCGAACCTGCAGGCTCAAAACAAGGCGGAGTCAGACGCCGCTCGGGGCCGCCATGGCGAGCCGCAAGGAGCTCGGCCCGCTCATCGACATCCTCCGCGCCGCCGCGGCTGCCGCCCGGCCGTAACATCACGTCCCCGTCGGTGCCGGGACGCATGGCAGAAACTGCGCGGTCGCCTCCGGTGGATCAGCTTTCACACTCAGCGAGGCACACGCATTCGGTGGCGCATGGAGCCGAGACGGCGTGATCCTCTTCACGCCGTCGGTTACTTCACCGATCGTACGCGTTTCGGCGGACGGTGGGTCTGTGTCCCCTGTCACAATTCTCGACACGACTTGGTCCCCGGACGGCCGTTTCCTGCTCTACTCCATTGACACCGACCTGGGTGGCGAAGGGATTCTCGGGAAAGTATCCGCAGACGACGGTCGCGATCACCAACGCGGGCCGGCACGCGCCTCGACGATCACTGGAGCAAGCTCGACGCTCAGAAAAACCGCGAAGGGATCGTCCTGGCGCCGCCAGCGGGCGCGTCACTTCATGCGCTGATACGACTTCTCGTTCTCGAGGCAGATCTCGTCCACCAGCTCGGTGTCCAGCGCGAGCCGCTGCCTCAGCGCGACGGACCACGGCTTCGTGTACGCCTTCGGATCGTCGACGTTGACTTCGATCTCGATGAACCCGTAGCTGGGCCGCCGGATCCGCTCGCGTACCTTGGCGGCCTCAGTCAGGACGCTGCCGTTCCAGTCGATCCACAGATCGTCGCGAAACCCGATCGAGTCCACGACGAGCGTATCGCCGGACCATGTCGCGGAGGAGTACCCCTGCCACGATGGCACAGGATCCTTCGGCAGCGGGCGTCCGTCGAGAAAGATCTGACGATAGCCGGCGTTCATCTCGTTGAGCATCACGAGAAGGTCAGGCGTCTGGACGAACTTCAGGAGATGAGGCAGCCCGTAGGCTCGCAGGAACGTATCCGGCAGGCAGCGCACATGCGGATCCTCCTTCGCGTCAGTTGCCGTTCGCTCCTTGACGAGCGCCGCGAGCCACGGCTGGTAAGGCAGGCCTCCAGTCAGACCGATGCCCATGTTGATGCCCGTGCGCGCCATCGGCAGCTCACTGCCACACACGAGAGATGGGGAAGTACAGTTCGTGTCCGCGGTGATCCAGATGCCCGAGAAATCCGGCTTGCCGTGCGGCATGCGAGGCGCGGGCGCGGAGGGATTGAACCTGCCATCGGCTGTTCGCGGAACGCCCGCCGTCGGGTACTTCAACCATTGGGCGAGGACGGGCGTGGACACGCAGACGAGCGCGAAGAGTACTGCCGAGTGTTTGAACAGTCGAGACATTTGCTATGACTCCAAGCTATCGAGACGCGTCCGGCAGCTCGAACACCATCACCGACGACCCGCGGTCGGGCGGTGCCGCAAGCTCGGGCACGAGCGGCGCGTAGCTCGCGTAGTGGAATCCGCCGCGGCCGACGACGAGCGCGACGTACTGCTTGCCGTTCACGGCATACGAAATGGGTGGTGCGCTCGACACGTCGCTGAGCCGCGTCTGCCAGAGGACCTTGCCGTTGGCCGCGTCGTACGCGCGGAAGTAGCGGTCGAGCGCGCCGGCGAAAACGACGCCGCCCGCGGTCGAGAGCACGCCGGTCGTCTGCGGCGCCCGCTGCCGCACGGTCCACAGGGTCTTGCGCGTCTCGAGGTTGATCGCCTGCAGGCGGCCGTAGTTGCCGTCGCTGTCGGGGCGAGGCCGCACGCCGAGGTTGACGCCGGTCGAGAGCCCGCCGCGTCCGCCGCCGGGCACCGGAAAAAGATCCATGCACGCTTCGACGAGCGGCACGAAGACGGTCTTGCTGGTGGGGCTGTACGACGCGGGGAGCCAGTTCTTCGCGCCGGCTGCGTGCGGGCACACCATCTTCACCTGGCCGTCGCCCGGCACGAGCGACCGGTCGGTCGTCTTTGCGCCGGTCTTCGGATCGATGGATGTGACGAGGTTGTTGAGCCCGAGGTCGATCGAGAAAAGGTACTGGCCGTTCTCGGCATCGAGCGCGTCGTAGATCCCGATCTTGCCTGCTGTGAACGCGACAGTCCGCGTCCCGCCGTTGACAGGCAGGCGGATCAACTGCCGCTCGAAGGCCCAGTCGAGATCCCACTGATCGTTCGGGTGGTGCTGAAAGTACCAACGGACCTTGCCTGTGTCGGGATCGATCGCCAGCGTCGAGTCTGTGTAGAGCGCATCGTTGGTCACGCCTGGCACGGTGCTAGGTTTGACGAGCGGACCGGTGTCGTACGTGTTGCCAGTGCCGAAGTAAGCGAGGCCGGTTCTCGCGTCGTAGCTTCCGGGCGTCCACACCGATGCGCCGCTGCGCTGCTGCACGGGCACGCCGTTCCAGCTGTCTCCGCCCGGTGTACCCGGTTGCGCGATCGTGTGGACGCGCCACGCGATGGCGCCGGTCTCGGCATCGAGGCCGACGATCTCCGGGCCGCCGGGCTTGGCGCCGACGCCGGTGCCGACGGTGCCAATCATCACCTTGCCCTGAGCGACGAGGGGACCGCCGCCGATTTGCTCGCGCACGCGCGGGTCGCCGACGACCTGATCCCAGACGACCGAGCCCGTCCTGGCGTCGAGCGCGACGACGTGGTCGTCGGAGGTGCCGACGTAGAGCCGGCTGCCATGGAGCGCGACGCCGCGCTTGAAGCTGCCGGCGACGCCCTGAGGCAGCCGCCGCTCGAACTGCCAGAGCAGATCGCCGGTGCGGGCGTCGAGCGCCTGCACCTTGTCGTTGGCGCCCTGCACGAACATCACGCCGTCGTGCACGAGCGGCGTGGACTCGGAGGAGCCGGCGGGCAGCGTCCACGTCCACGCCACGCGCAGGCCGCCCACGTTGCGCGCCGTGATCTGCGTCAGCGGGCTGAAACCCTGCGCGTCGTACGCGCGCCGCCACGTCAGCCAGTCCTGCGCAGCGGGCTCGACGAGGTGCGCGTCCGACACGGGCGTGAAGGTGTCGAGCGGGTTGGGCCGCTTCAGCGCCGGAAGCGTGGGTGCGTAAGGCGAGAACGACGTCACGCTGAAGCCGCCCACGGGAATCGTCATCGTTGCCAGCGATGGCCCGCTGGCCGGAAGCTCGCTCGGCCCGGCGAGGATCGCGTTGGCCTGCAGCACGTACGCGGCAATGGCCGCCGACGTCGCGCCGCCGAGCGAGTTGGGGCTGGCCGGCGGCATCGTCGCGACCGTGGCGAGCAGGTCCCCGACGCGCTTGCCGCCGTACTTCTGCATGAACGCCACGCCCTTGAGCGGCGGCGCCAGCGCGCCGTCGTCGAGGCCGCCGCCGTGGCAGCTCGCACAGCTCTGGTCGTAGGCGGCTTTGCCGGCCGCCGCCTGCGCAGTGGTGTAGGTCGGCGCCGAACGCGAGCTGGACTCTTGCGCCCTGAGAGGAATGTCAAGAATCCTTAGAATGCAAAGGGTGCCGAAGCCCAGGGACGTCAGGCACAGCGCGAACGACGCGGCGAGGAAACGGGTCTGGCTCATCGGCACACAGTCTAGATCGGTGTGCGTCGATCTTCCACCGCGTTCTCTGCGATACTCATGCCCGTCGTGTCTAGACATCTTCTAAGGCCCGAATCGTGACAGATGATACAAGTTTTTGCCGGCGCGCCTTAGAAGCTGTCTTAGGCCCCGCTTCGCGGGGCAACGGTGAAACATTGGCGTTTCTACAGCGAAGGTGCGCGTGGGCCGCCTTCCGTTCTCGACGGTTTGAGGCGCAGCTTCGCTGGCAGGCCGCTGAAAAAGGCCGGCCCGAACGAGCGTTCAGGTTGCGCTTTTCTGCAACCTGATAGGCGAAGGCGCCTGGACTTCGGCCATCGCGCGCCGGCGCGCTGACGGACACGGACGTATTCACCGGATGGAAGTCTCACACTGAACCGAGGAGGCGAGATGAAAAAGCTAGTAGGAGTGGCAGTTCTTGCAGGCGTCGTGCTCACGGCGAGCGCAGTCTTCACCGCCTCCAAGTCGGACGATGACGTGCTGCGGCAGGCAAAAGATCGTACGCAGATCGAGGAGCTGATGTGGCGCTATGCCCGGGCGCTCGATACCGGCGACGCCGCAACGTACGCGTCGCTCTATACGCCGGACGGCCAGTTCGGCGCCGGCGCGAATCCGACGAAAGGGCGCGAGGCCCTGAAGAAGATGATTGAAGGCGTCGGACAGCGGCAGGGAGGCGCGCAGCCGGCAGCGGACACGAAGCGGCCGCCGATGTACCACATGACGGCGAACGAGCAGCTGCGCTTCATCGACAAGGATCACGCCCGCATCGATGCCTACTACATCACGATGTTCGGCGCGGCCGGCGAGGGCACTCCGGCGCGTGTCGCGGCCGTCGGGCGCAGCATCGACGAGCTAGAGCGTGTGAACGGCGCGTGGCTGATCAAGTCGCGCAACGTCGCTCCGCAGAACTGAACGACGGCGACAGACAGAGCCCGCGAGGAAGGCGTGGCGCCGCGGGCGCGGCCGTCGGGGACCGCGGTCAAGACGGATTGCGCGTGGAGGAACAGGGGAATCGCATCGGCGACGCCCCTTGGGTTCCTCCATCGGCATCGCGCGCGGCAGCTCGCCTAGGAGCGTGTCTGAGAAACCGGAACACGCTCCTAGGAGCCCGTTTCGGCATTACTCGGACGGGCTAGTAGCGCCTGACAGGCGTGCCGTACACCTCGATGCGGCCAACGTTGACGAAGCCGCCCCACCCATGACCGGAGCCCGCCATGAGGTCCGCGAAGCCCACCTCATCGACCCTGCTCAAGTCCGGCTTCTCCACCCAAGTTCCCACCGTCACCATCCGCACAGGATCGAGCTTCAGCCATCGAACCGGCGCGAGTGAGAATTCGGTCTCAATGAAGTCTGTCGATGCCCCGCTCCCTGCGCCCGGACGATCCTCGCCGTCCGTGTGATCGCCGACCAGCCACGTTCCATCGGCCAACTTGACGACTGGTCGGACGACGTGAAAGCCCGAGACACGTGTCACCCAGCGGATCTTCGCGAAACCGGTGAGATCCACGTAGCGGCTCTTGTCCCGGAGCGTGACGGCGACAGCAGGACACACGCCAGTCCACAGATTCGGCGGATCCGATGGCTCGCCGTGAACGACCTTCGCCGGCGGCGGATCCTGGTTGTATCCCGACAGGATGACGCACGACGAGCCGGTCCAGTCTCTCGGAGCGGACCCTCGCGGAGGGTTCTTCGCGAAATCCGGAATTCTGTTCGCGGCCGGATCGTAGACGTGGAGCTCGAGCTCGGCTGTCGTGACAGCCGCCTGGCTGACAGGAAACGCCGGGTCGAACCCTGAGCGCTCGTCGAATGCGCCGACCTGCCGCCAACCCTCGCGGAAGAACAACGGCGCCCGCGGAACCGGCGTCGCGAACCGGGGCGTTGCGCCCGCCTGGCCACTTTGCGGCACCTGTTGCGCCAAGAGCGGCGCGACCACCACGCAGGCGACCGCGAATCCGATGCACCAGTCAGCCGGCCTTCCCCTCGATGCGAATTCTTGCATCAGCGTGCCTCTTTAAGGAATCTTCAAAGAGGGGCTGACGCTAAGACAGTTCGGTGTTCATGTCAAGAATTCGTGCAATTCGTCGACGAGCGAATCGGCTGCACTGCATTCGAGCCCGAGAATCTCGCCTTCAATGTGAGCGCTGAGCCGCGGCGCGCCAGCGTCAGTTCCGCGCCGTCGGCTCCAGCGCATGTTGGGCTGCCGTCGTGAGGTGTAGAATGGCCTCATGTCCCCACGGGCGCAAGAGCTTTTACGTGAAGCGATGGCGTTGCCCGTCAAGGAGCGCGCCGATCTCGCGGCCGAGCTTCTGGCCAGTCTGGAC
Source organism: Acidobacteriota bacterium (assembly GCA_023265175.1). Taxonomy (GTDB): domain Bacteria; phylum Acidobacteriota; class Vicinamibacteria; order Vicinamibacterales; family CAVVIG01; genus JAHFUI01. The sequence goes on along the minus strand of JAHFUI010000015.1, from coordinate 6,932 downwards.
GATGCGACAGCCGAGGATCCGGCCGAAGTCGAAGCCGCCTGGGCCGCGGAAGTTGAGCGACGCGCCCGTCGGGTGATGACGGGCGAGACGGCCGGGATTCCCTGGGAGGATGTTCGCCGTCGCGCCGAAGCCGAACTGCGCCGGAGGTGAATCCGCGCGTTCGATTTGAGGACGAAGCGGACGCCGAGTATCGGCTCGCCGGTCGATGGTACGAAGAGCGCCGGGAGCACCTGGGCATCGAGTTCTTCGATGCCGTTAACGCCACCGTCGATCACATCGTGGCGATGCCGCGGGCCGGCGGCTCAGTTCCGCGGGTCGCCTCCGAGTTGCCGATTCGTCGTCGTGCCGTGGCCCGCTTTCCGTACCACGTCATTTACCTCGAGACGGCAACCGAGATTCGGATTCTGGCGATCGCGCATGATCGCCGGAAGCCGGGATATTGGCAAACACGCTTGCCGTAGCTCGTTTCCGTCCGAGTCATGATCGCGTCAACATCTCCCGGAGTTCACGCTCGGGATCGTTCTGTACTTGGCATTTGTTGTCAAAGATCATCACGGGGCCCTTGTCCGCTGTGAAAATCGGCCATTGAGGCAGGCCTCTGTGGTTCGGATCGCCTTTCCGGGCGAAGGTGATCCAGGCGTCGCTGACTTTGGCGGCCAGCTCCCGCGCGTCGTCGGTGCCTCCCGTCATGTGCGCACAGCGATCAGTGTTGTAGAAGACGAAGGCCAATTCGCTGCCGTGGAATGCTCGTGGCCGGCCGTCAAGCAGCGGCGTCTGCCAGGCGAACAGATACATGTAGGCTGGCGCGGCGTTCTGCGCCGCCTTGCGCGTCGCCTGGGTGAAAGGGACGGTCCGGTTCGTCCTTGACAGTCCCGCCAGCTCTCCAGGTTTGGCTTTCGGGTACGTCCGACGAAGCACCTCGAGGATTTGCTGAGCGCGCAGGCCGAACCGGTCCGCCAATTCCTTTTTCAGCTCCGCCTCGGTGAGCGACTCTCTTCCTGCCCTCTCGTTCAGTACGGTGCCGATCATCATCGGTACGTTTGCGGAGATGGCAGGAGCGACCGGATCGAACGGGTGATGAGGAAGGATCGCCCCGTCGACGACCGGCCCCCAGCCACCGTGCAGCGGCGGGGCGAGCTTCTTGACCGCGGCACTGGCCGCGTCCCACAGTTGCTGGTAGGGGATCGTCTGAATCTGATCGATCCGCGGACGGCTCAATCCGAGTTCCGCCACAACCGCGGCAGCCAGCCTCGCTGAGTCTTCCACGGTGATCTGGCGTAAGCCCTGATTGAGATCCGCGCTCTGAACGACGGCTCTGTGGAACAGGCCTTTGGCCGCAGGCATCGCCATCAGCGTCAGCACCTTGGAGCCTCCGCCCGAATAGCCAAAGATCAGGACGTTGGCCGGGTCGCCCCCAAAGCTGGCAATGTTGTCGCGTACCCATTCCAGCGCCCGGACGAGATCCAACATGCCCGCATTTGCTGAACTGACATAGTTCGCGCCGAACTCAGCCAGGTTCAAATAGCCGAGGACGTTCAAACGATGGTTGAGCGTGACCACCACCACGTCGCCGCGCCCGGCCAGATTCTCACCGTCGTAGGATTTGAATTCGTGGCCCGAGCCCGCCGTGAAGTCGCCGCCGTGGATCCACACCATGACTGGTCGCTTCCGGCCGTCGTTAATCCCCGGCGTCCAGATGTTCACGCGCAGGCAGTCCTCACTCGGCTGCCCGTCATTCCACTCAAACAAAAAGGCTTGCTCGTCGTCCTCCCAGTGAGACCACTTCGGCTGAGGACACACGGGCCCGTACTGCATGGAGCTGCGCAGTCCGGTCCACGGAATCGGTCTGGAGGGAGGCATGAAACGTGCGTTTCCCATCGTTGGTCCACCGTAGGGGATTCCCTTGAAGGCGTGTATGCCGTTCTGGATGTAGCCGCGGACCTTGCCGGCCGTAGTCTCGACGGCGGCTTTGGAGTCAGACGCGATGATGAGTGTTCGGCAACCGCCCGCCGCCGTGCTTCCGGCGGCGTTGACGTTGCGATTCTGGGCAGGGAGCAAATAGCCGGTGGCGGCAGCACCAGCGAGAGCCGCGGCACCTCTTAAGAGCGCGCGACGGTCAAGCGTGTTTGCGTCGGATCCCTTCGGCATTGTGCCTCCTTCGTGCTCCCTGTTGCCCTGAGGTTCTGCAGGGCAGCAATGACGATTGCGTTTTCCAATGCCTTTAATTGTCAGCCGGATCTCCCGAGCGAAGGGAATCGAGATGTCTGGGTAACGGATAGCGTTCTGCTGCCAACGCTCTAATAGAACGCGGCCGCGCAGCGGCCGCTACCGACAGGTCGGCGTTGGCCAGCAGCAACGCGTTGTTAGCCCGCCCTCGGATTGAAGTAACGCGTGCACATGTACTCATGCCAACCACTCAGAGGTTCGTCACGCGCTGCGAGGGCTGCGAACAGTGATTGATAAGTGATGTGACGAAACGCGACTGGCTCGTTCGCAACTGCGGCAGCGAATCGTTCGATCTCCTGACGATGCACGCTCGCATCTGCGCGGCCGGTGTCATACCAGACGTAGAGCAGCGTGCCAGGCCGTTCCGGGTCGCATGCGAGGCCGAGCAAATGTTTCAGCAATTGCGGAACATCGAGGTGAATCCATTCAGGTTCGAGTCGGTCTGCCAGCTGCTGTGCCGCGGGGAGCCGCGCCGTGCGCCACAACCCCGTCGCCTCGGCGAAGTACTTTGCCGAAATCACCCCGTGACCATCATCCGAGGAGTACGGTTCGGTGAACTTGGACTCAATTCCAACGGCGCGACCGTCGAGGAGCCGTACCAGGATGTCGAGGTTCGGCGAATACGGGCGAACCGGGTAGTCGCGTGTCTTGAATTCGAACTGGAACCCAGCGATGCCAGTTTGGAGATCGAGCGCGCGTTGCAGCGCCGTCTTGTCGACGACGCGCCATGCGTCGAAGAAGTTCACAGCCAACGCCGACGATGATACCAGGGCCCGCATCTTTGCCGGCCTTCGCGGGCTATTGCGGAGCTCCGAACCGTCACCGTCTGCGAAGTCCGCCTGCGTTTCCGAACTGAGGCCCTTCCGGAAGAGGTTATCGCCGAGTTCGGCTACGTACGCCGTCCATCTCTTATCGCGCCCCAGTGCTCGTGCCCACTGTTCCTGCGAGTTTCCAATCACGCGAAGCGATTCTGACATGAGCGTCCAGTAGTACTTGAGCGGTGTGGTCGGGCTTCGTATATCTCGACCGCGCCAATCGCCGTTGACCGCCCGCAGCGCCGGCTTGGGCCGACGCCCGCCGACCGGTCGATGCGGCCATTCTTCTCAGTACGTGAGAGCCGGTCAAGTGCCATTTGCTCAAGGGATTGCCGGCCCCGGTTGGCTCGGGAGCCGTGGATTGGTTCCGGCGTCATAAACACGGCATCCCGCGGATGGGTGGAAGGCGCCAATTGCGAGTGAACCTCAGGTGTCGTTGCAGCAGTTCGGAGAGTTCGTCCTCAAGGCCCAGCTTGTGAAAGAGAAAGCCGCGCGGCGTCGGAAGAGCCGCTGGCGGACCAGGTGCGCTTGTTCTGCGAGGAGTTGGAGCGCAGCGGTGACTGTCAGGATTGGCAGGTGCGTCAGGCTGAACACGCGCTCCGCATCTATTTCGTCAACTTCCTCCAGCGAACAGACTGGCATCGGCGGTCGGGCAGTTCCGTGGTGGACGAGCAGGGTCGGACAGATCCATTTGATCTACACTCACGTCGTCAAGGAGCTGCGCAACCCCGCGCGGAGTCCTCTTGACATCCTCCGCACCGGCGTGGACCGGTGAGCCGCATCGCTTCTTCTTCGTGCTTTCGTGTCTTCGTGGCCAACCGTCCCAATGAGGAGCTAGCTGGTCAAGCGATTCTGGGCGGGAACCTCGTCGAGCAGCTTCGGCTCTCGCCGCACGGACGACGATGCTGGGCGGCGTCACCGCCCCACGATCAGTCGCGAGCTCGTGCCGGGCGCCTCTTCGTTTGCACGCTCGGCTTCCCGGTCCGGGGCACAATACCGAATCGCGGGTCATTCCTCGCCATGTGCTTCGCCACGGCTGTCATGGTGGATTCGAACTCGGCGTGGGTCGAATCGAGGAATAGCCACTTTCGTAGAATCTCGTGCGGCGCCAACGCCGGGAACTCGGCCCGGATGGAAGGTTGACTCTCGTAGTCTGTGCAGACCAGCACCCCGTGCCAGTTCCAGCGGCCAGACTTCGTCGGCTCAACGAGCAGCAGCATCTGGCGCTCGAAGAGGTACACGGCGAGCCCGCCAAACATCCTCTTGGTGAAGAAGGTCGGGTGGTCATCGAACGCCTCGAGAATCCACTCCTGGTCGAAGGCCCGCATTGCGCCCTTCGGAGCGGTAAACAGATCTCGGTTCGTCGATTTTACCTCAGCCAGTTCTGAACCCTCAGAGCGGGGACCCGTTTGAACTCGGCGATATTGTCGGTGACGCAGACCGCATCGATGGCCCGCGCGTGCGCGGCAATCAACATGTCGTGCGCGCCGATTGGAGTTCCTTTCCTCTCAAGGGCCACACGGATCGAGGCATAAACGCGTTCAATGTCGGACTCGAGGGGCCTGATCGTCATCGCGCTCAGGACGGCCTCGACCTGCCGCGTGAGCCTCCTTGAGCCACGCTTGGCGGCACCGTAGCGCAGCTCACACGCCACGATGACACTCGTGAGCACGTTCGTTTCGCCCACGTCGGCAATGTGCTCCGCCACTGGTCCCTGCGGCTGTCGCACGAGATGCGAGAGGATGTTCGTATCGAGCAGATACAGACCGGTCACGTCAGAACTCAACCGGTTCTGCCGGGGGACGCGAAATCCGGGGGAACTCCTCGTCGAGCGGCTTGAGCTTCGCCAGCACATCGAGGAGTGAGGGTCCGACCAACGGTTCTACGATCAGGCGAGAGCCTTCCTTTCGCAGGGTCGCGGCACGGCCGGGCAGTTCCAGGTCGCGTGGAATCCGCAACGCCTGATTACGGCCGTTTCTAAAGAGGCGAACTTGTCGTTCCGTGTTCATGCGACTCCATCTCCTCAGGCATATGCTGTACATATGCTAACGCATCAGGCGTCTACTTGGCAAGGTTAGACCTGGGCCCGGTGAACCTGATCTAGGATTACCCCATGCGTGTGCGGATTGCTCTTGTCGCAATCGTCGCCCTGGCTCCGTTGACCCTGCTGGCCCAGCACGAAACCGCGGCCGACATCCTCGACGGCGAACGCGCCTACCGTCAGACGTGCGCCAACTGCCACGGTCCCGACGGCGACGTGATCACCGGCATCGATCTCGGCCGCGGTCAGTTCCGCCGAACGATGACCGATGACGACCTCGTGCGCATCATCCGTACCGGCATCCCCAACACGCCGATGCCGGCCAGCACCATGACCGTCGAGCAGGCGCAAAAGATCGTGGCGTATCTTCGCTCGCGCGGCGCCTCGGCTGGCGCCGGCGCCGTCCGCGGCGATGCGACGCGTGGGCGCGCCATCGTCAACGGCAGGGGCCGCTGCGCCACGTGTCACAGCATCGACGGCGTCGGCTCCGGCGTCGGCCCCGATCTCAGCCGGATCGGCGCACTGCGCGGCGCGCTGGAATTGGAGCTGTCGCTCGTCGATCCCGAGGCCGACGTGCAGCCAACAGATCGTTTCTACCGCGTCGTCATGCGCGACGGCACCGTTGTCACCGGCCGGCTGCTCAGCCACGATACGTTCACGGTGCAACTGCTCGATACCAAGGAGACGCTGCGCTCGTTCTCGAAGCGCGATCTTCGCGAGCACGGCTTCATCCCCTCGCCCATGCCCTCGTATCGTGGCACGCTGACTCCGCAGGAAATCGCCGACGTCGTCACTTATCTCGCGTCGCTGAAAGGACGGGGTTGATCCCATGCGTCATCGATTCACTCTTGGAATCGCCCTCCGCATCACCCTCATTGTCGTCGCCGCCGCGGTCACGCTCAATGCGCAGGTCACGTTCGATCGCATCCTGCACGGCGACCGCGAGCCGCAGAACTGGCTGTCGTACTCGGGCACGCCGTTCAATCAGCGCTACAGCCCGCTGACGCAAATCACGCCGGCCAACGTCAAGAACCTGAAGCTGCAGTGGGTCTGGCAGGCGCACTCGCTCGAGAAGTTCGAAGCGACGCCGCTCGTCGTCGACGGCATCATGTACACCGTCGAAGCGCCCAACAACGTCGTCGCGCTCGACGCCGCGACCGGGCGGCCGTTCTGGACGTTCACGTATACGCCGGCGCCTGAAGGGCGTCCGTGCTGCGGACGCGTCAACCGCGGCGTCGCGATCCTCGGCAACACGCTGTACATGGGCACGGTCGACGCGCATCTCATCGCCATCGACGCGCGCAGCGGCCAGCAGATCTGGAACAGCGTCGTCGCCGAGGCCAGGAACCGCTACTCGATCACGCACAATCCGCTGATCGTCAAGGACAAGGTGATCATCGGCACCGGCGGCGGCGACGGCCCGATCCGCGGCTACATCTCGGCGTTCGACGCGAAGACCGGCGCGGAGATCTGGCGGTTCCACACGATTCCCGGTCCCGGCGAGCCGGGCCATGAGACATGGTCGGGCGATTCATGGAAGACGGGCGGCGTTGGCGTGTGGAATGCCGGCGCCTATGACCAGGAGACGAACCTGGTGTTCTTCGGCACGGGCAACCCCGCGCCAGACTGGGATGGCCGCAGCCGGCTCGGCGACAATCTCTACAGCGACAGCGTCGTCGCCCTCGACGCCGACACCGGCACGCTGAAGTGGCACTACCAGTTCACGCCGCACGACGAGCTCGATTACGACGCGACGCAAGTGCCGACACTCGCCGACATCGAGTGGCAGGGCCGCCCGCGCAAGGTGATGCTGTGGGCCAACCGCAACGGCGTGATGTACGTCCTCGATC
>JAHFUI010000123.1 GCA_023265175.1 Acidobacteriota bacterium | reverse complement strand
CTGGACCTCGGCTCCGGTGGCGGGATCGACGTGCTGCTGTCAGCACGACGGGTGGGGCCAACAGGCAAGGTCTACGGGCTCGACATGACGGACGAGATGCTCGCGCTCGCTCGGGAGAATCAACGAAGGGCAGGCGCGACCAACGTCGAGTTCCTCAAGGGCGAGATTGAAGCCATCCCGCTCCCCGATGCCTCTGTGGACGTGATTATCTCGAACTGCGTCATCAACCTGTCCGCCGACAAGGATCGGGTGCTGCGAGAGGCCTTCCGCGTCCTCAGGCCGGGGGGTCGGTTCGCCGTGTCGGATGTCGTGGTTCGTGGTCCGGTTCCGGCAGACATTCGCCGCAGCGTCGAGCTGTGGGTCGGCTGCGTGGCGGGGGCCCTGGAAGAGTCCGCCTATCGAGACAAGCTTGCTGCCGCGGGATTTGAATCCATCGAGGTCGAGCCGTGGCGAGTGTACAACGTCGCCGATGCCAGGGAGTTTCTGACCAGTGCCGGCGTGGACGCTGAGGCGATTGCGCCAGTGGTGAAGGACAAATTTGCGAGCGCGTTCATTCGAGCCCGCAAGCCTGCGTCGAAGACCTGTTGCGGACCGGAGTGTTGCACGTCGTAATGGCAGGCCAACCACGCCTCGGCGTTCTGTTTCTTTGCACAGGCAATTCAGCCCGGTCTCAAATGGCGGAAGCCATTTTGCGTCACGTCGCAAAGGGAGCTATCGATGTCGAGAGTGCCGGGCTCTTGCCACAGTCGGATATTCATCCGCTGGCGCGACGTGCCGCGAAGAGCCTGCTCGACCTCGACATGGTCGGTCAGTATCCGAAGACCGTCGATCGCATCCTCGGGCAGCACTTCGATTATGTGATTACGGTGTGCGACCGTGCGGCAGAGAGCTGTCCGGTGTTTCCGGGTGACCTCGAGCGGATTCACTGGAGCGTTGAAGATCCAGCGGCGGTCGTGGGAACGGACGAGGAGCGGCAACGAGCCTTTGACGCAACGGCGAAGCAACTGCTGTCTCGCATTCGCCTGTGGCTGTCGCTCCCCGCCATTCAACAGCGCATCGAGGCTCACGCGTGAATCGCCGAGTCATCCCTCACGGTCGATGCCCCCGCCGCAGTGCTACGCGCTGGATTGCTGGACGAATGCTGACTATAGGCCGGTCCCGCGAGCGAGAGGATTCACCACTTGGGCGGAGGCGTACTGCTCGAATCCAAGTACTCGGCGCCGCGGAATCCTCCCGTCATGACGGAGATCGTTCGTGCGAGCGGCGAGTCCCTGACGGCAGGTATTCAGCGTCACACGATCGAGGGCGTGCACGTTCCGATCACGGTGCTGGCCAAGACGGTGGCGGATTGCTTCCAGTATCGAAGCCGAGTCGGCCTGGACGTCGCGATGGAGGCCCCGCGCGAGTGCCTGCGGTACGGGCGGGCCAGCAGTGACGACATCATGCGCTTCGCGCGGATCTGCCGCGTCGACAGGGTCATGCGTCCGTACGTGGAAGCGACGTGCTTCGCTAGGGATTCATAGCCTTTTCTTGCCAGCTCGTTCAGGCCAGCTCCCTTCAAGGATGTGCACTTACACCATGAGCGACAGGACGCTCGACGAGATGTTTCCGGATCCGGTCATCGAGGTCTACAAGAAGGATGTCGATCGCACGCTGCTGCGCGAGAACCTCCGCCTGACGCCGCAGCAGCGTATCGAGAAGCTGGTGTCCTTCATGCGCTCGCTCGAGCGTCTGCGCGACGCCGCCCGCCGGCCTCGATGATGGTTGAAATTCTTGGGTGGGATAGCCACACAAGAGGACGTTGATCCGGCGCCGCCGTCTGAAGCTACTCTGGACCACACATACAAAAACTTATATGCTGATCTCTTGTGTGAACGATGCCGGACAAGCAGCTGATCTTGCTGGGCAGTTCGCGCCGGGATTTGCGGGCTTTTCCGGCTCTCCCTCGGCGACTGGCCGGCTTCCAGCTGCGGCGTGTGCAGCAGGGACTCCATCCCGACGACTGGAAGCCGATGCCGACCGTGGGACCCGGCGTCAGAGAGATTCGGATTCACGTCGGCGGTGCGCACCGGGTGTGGCGACGCGGGCGGAAGCGATCTACGTCCTGCACGCATTCGAGAAGAAAACGCGGAAGACGACCGCACGGGACCTGGAGACCGGTCGCGATCGCTTCCGCGCTTTGGGGAAGCTGAGGCAACAGCATGGCAAAGAAGAGCGGCGTTAGGGTGACGTCGTCGACCGGGAACGTCTTCCGGGACCTTGGATTCTCCAAGGAGGAATCGGAGCACCTCCTGGTCCGTGCCGACTTGCTCATTCAGGTTCAGAAGGCGATCGAGTCGAGGCGGTTGAAGCAGGCAGAGGCGGCCACGATTCTCCGCGTCACACAGCCTCGCGTCAGCGATCTTCTGCGCGGCCGCATCGATCTCTTCAGCACCGACTCACTCATTGACATGCTCGCGCGTCTTGGCGTCGCGTGCGTCCTAGTGGTCAAGACGCCAAGGTCGAAGAAGGTTGCGTGAACCAGAAGGTCCGGGGACGGCTAATCGCGCGACGGTAGCGGCGTCACCGAGCTGTATCCCAAGACAGTCTCACGCTGTCGAGGCGCCCGGAAAGGTCAACGTGACGCGAAGTCCCGGATGCGCGTTCTCGGCGACGAGCGTGCCGTGGTGCAGCTGTACGGCGCGCTGCGCGATCGACAGCCCGAGGCCGACGCCGCCATACGGCGAGTAGTCGCGGGCGTTCTCGACGCGGAAAAACGGCTGCGCAAGGTGGGGCAGCAACTCCTCGGGCACACCGGTGCCGGCGTCGCGGACGCTGATCGCGAGCTCGCCGGGCCCGTCTTCCGTGCTCACTTCGACATCGGTGCGCGCGGGCGCGTGGCGGATGGCGTTGCGTACGACGTTCTCGATGGCCCGTCGCAACAATTCCGAATCCCCCAACAGACTGCGCTGGGCCGTGTGGTGCACGACCAGCCGGCAGCCGCGCGCGTCGGCTTCGAGCTGACATGCCTGGGCGACGTCGTGCAGTACGTCCGCCACGCGCACCACATCCGAGCGGCGCAGCGGCGGGTCGCCCTCCGCCCGCGTGACCTCCAGCAGCGATCCGACCAGCTCGGTGAGACGGTCGACTTCTCTCTGCAACCGGGTGGCCGCGGCGTCGCGATCCTCGGCGGTGCGCGCCAGCTCAATGGCGATGTTCAAGCGCGCCAGCGGCGATCGCAACTCGTGCGAGATGTCCTGCAACAGGCGTCGCTCGGCGGTCAACAGCGTCTGGATCCGGGCCGCCATGTCGTTGAACGCATGCGACAGCCGTCCGATCTCGTCGCGCCGCGTCGTTGCTACCCGGGTATCGAGATCGCCCCTGCCAAATCGAGTGACGGCCGCGGCGATCGAACGGACGGGCGTGACGATGTCCATCGCCATTAACCAACACAAGAGAGCGATGGCGGCCAGGATGAGTGCGTAGTAAGGGGCGAAAGCCCAGACGTCGAGTGGTGGCGTCGCCAGAATGATGAGGCGATGGCGCCCGTCATCGGATGGTTCGATGACGACGACCTTGTCGCCGGCTCGCGGCGGACCGAATCGGCCGCGCGGCGCGTTCAGCAGCGAGGAGCGGTCCTCGCCGGTGACGACGTCGGTGCCCCGGCTGTCAGTCAGGTAATGCGTGGCGTCGAGCGAGCGGTTCAACCGCACCAGATAGGCGGCGGCTTCGGACGGACCGCCGCGATCGAGCGCGGCAACCGCGTCGTCGATCTGTCGGGCCTGAAAGTGATGGATGAGGCGTTCAGTGGACGGCCCGACCATGGCCAGGAACGTGACGACGAACGCCACGAACGAGGCGAGGATGGTTCCGAGCGAGGCCAACAGAATCCGGAGCAGCAGGGATCGCATCGCTGAGCCTCAGCGGTCGACGGCGCAGAGATAGCCCACGCCGCGCACCGTTCGAATGATGAATCCGGCCGACGGCTCCGCGGAGACCGCGCGCGCACGAGCGAGCTCGATCTTCCGACGGAGATGGCTGACGTGCACGTCGAGTGACCGTTCGTAGGGGGTCGCCTCGCGCTGGTGCAGCACCGCGGTGAGCTCATCGCGTGAGACCACGCGTCCGCCGGCGCGGGCGAGCACTTCGAGCACCACGAACTCGGTGAGCGTCAACTCGAGTGGCGTCCCGTCCCAGAACGCTTCGGACGCCTGAGTGTCGAGCGTGATGGGGCCGACCCGCGTCCTGCCCTCGGCCGGTCCCGGCGCGCCGGCCGTTCGCCGCAGAATCGCGCGCACGCGTCCGAGCAGCTCCGCGGCGGCAAATGGTTTCACGAGGTAGTCGTCGACGCCTTCGCCGAAGCCGCGAATCCGATCGTGCTCTTCAGCACGCGCGGTCAGCATGATGACGGGCACGTCCGATCGGCGCCGCAGTTGCCGCAGTACCTCGAACCCGTCGAGCACGGGCAGCATGACGTCCAGGATCAGCAAATCGTGGCCGCCCTCGAGCGCGCACCGTAAGCCCACGGCGCCGTCGTGCGCCGAGGAGACGCGATAGCCGTGCGCGCCGAGATACTCCGACACCAGGGCGCACAACTCCACGTCGTCATCCACTATCAGGATGGCGATGCCCGGGGCGGCCCCGGAGTCGTCATCGTGTCCCTCGCGCCTGTCGGTCATCCCATCTACGGTAACGCAGCCTCGCCGGCCAGAAGTGCCCGAGCCGGGCCTTTACAAACCTTAACGCGGTCCCAGACGGAATTCGGTCGTAATTGAGAACGGGCGCAGCGCGTGCTGCGTCGGAGCTATAGAGGCGTCATGAGTCAGACAGCGGACACGAAAGAACTGCAGGCGCGGCTGGGAATGTCGGCGCGAGGCCGCGCCCGCCGCATCGGGCGATGGGTCGTGGTCCTGCTCGTGCTTGTCGCGGCCGCGGCCGGCGTCTTGCGGCTGCGCGCGGCCCGCGGCCCTGCGCCCGCGCAGTATCGGACCGAAAAGGTTGAAACCGGCACGCTCACGGTCACGGTGACGGCGACCGGCGAGCTGAAAGCGCTGACGCAGGTCAACATCGGCACAGAGATCTCGGGTATCGTCGAATCCGTCGCGGTGGACTACAACTCGCCCGTCCGCGTTGGGCAGGTGCTGGCGCGCGTCAACACGGAGAAGCTCGACGCGCAAGCGGCGCAGGCGCGAGCCGGGTTGCAGTCGGCCGAGGCCAAACGGCAGCAGGCGCAGGCGACATTGGCCGAGGCACAGGCCGAGCTCGCCAAGCTGCAGCACGTGCGGGATCTCAGCGGCGGGCGGGTGCCGTCGCGACACGAGCTCGATTCGCAGGAGGCGACCGTCAAGCGCGCGCAGGCCGACGAAGCGAGCACGGCGGCGCAGATCGCGCAGTCGCAGGCGAGCCTCGCGGCGATCGAGACCGACATCCGCAAAGCCATCATCCGCTCGCCGATCAACGGCCTCGTGCTCGATCGCCAGGTCGATCCCGGACAGACCGTTGCCGCGTCGTTCCAGACGCCGACGCTCTTCACGCTCGCCGAAGACCTGACGAGGATGCGGCTGATCATCGACGTGGACGAAGCCGACATCGGCAACGTCAAGGTCGGGCAGGTGGCCCGTTTCAGCGTCGACGCCTATCCGGATCGCACCTTCGAATCGCGCGTCACGGAAGTGCGCAGCACGCCGAAGACCTCCAACGGCGTCGTGACGTATCAGACCGTGCTGACGGTGAACAACTCCGAACGCCTCTTGCAGCCCGGCATGACTGCCACCGCCGAGATCACCGTCACGCAGGTGACCGACGCCGTGCTGGTACCGAACGCCGCGCTGCGGTTCACGCCGCCAGTGGCGCTCCAGCAGACGGGCGGGTTCCGGCTGCTGCCGCGGCCCCCTGGATCGCAGCGGCGCGATCGCTCGGCAGACGAGGCGCCGCCGCACGTCTGGACCGAGTCCGGCGCCGGGCTCACGTCAATCGAGGTTGCACTGGGCCCGAGCGACGGCAAGGTCACCGTGCTGCGAGGTGGCGATCTTACCCCGGGCACGCCCGTCATCGTCGATCTCCTCACGACGAACCAGTGATCACCATGGGCGTGCCGATCATCGAATTCGAGCGCGTGGTCAGAACCTACGGCAAGGGTCACGCCGAGGTGCAGGCGTTGGCCGGCGTCGACCTGCAGGTGCGCAAAGGCGAGTTTGTGGCGGTCATGGGGCCGAGCGGCTCCGGCAAGTCCACCGCGATGAACATTCTCGGGTGCCTCGACGTGCCGACCTCCGGGGCGTACCGGTTCCGGGGCGTGGACGTGGGCGGGCTCACCCGCCAGCAGCGTGCGCTGCTGCGGCGGTATTACCTCGGGTTCATCTTCCAGGGCTTCAACCTGCTCAATCGCACGTCGGCGCTGGAAAACGTGGAGCTGCCCCTCGTCTACCGCGGCATGCCGGCCTCCGAGCGCCACCGCCGGGCGCGCGAAGCGCTCGCGGCCGTGGGGCTGACCGGCTGGGAGTCCCATACGCCCGCGGAGCTCTCCGGGGGCGAGATGCAGCGCGTGGCCATCGCGCGGGCGATCGTCGCGGAGCCGTTGGTGCTGTTTGCCGACGAGCCCACTGGGAATCTCGATACGGCCCGGAGCGTCGAGATCATGGAGCTGCTCGTCGGCTTCAATCGCAAACGGGGCATCACCGTGCTGATGGTGACCCACGAGCGCGATATGGCTGCGTACGCGTCGCGGACGATCCGGTTCCGCGACGGTCACGTCGAGAGCGACGAACGAAACGGGAGAGTGCACTGATGCTGTTCAACGCCCTCGTCCTCGCATTCCGAGAGATTCGCCGCAACGTGCTGCGCTCGTCGCTCACGGCGCTCGGCATCATCATCGGCGTTGCGTCGGTTATCATCATGGTGACGCTGGGCAACGGGGCGACGGCGCAGGTCACCGCCGACATCGCCAACATGGGCAGTAACATGCTGAGCGTCATGCCGGGACAGCGGGTCGGGCCCGGCGGGGCGTCAGGCAGCGCGAAGCCGTTCCGGCGGCAGGATGTCGAGGCGCTGGGGCGCGACGTCGCATCGATTACTTCGGTGGCTCCGGTCTCGACGGTTGGCCTGAGCGTCATCAGCGGCGCCAAGAACCGATCGACCACCATCACCGGAACGACCAACGAGTACTTCGAGTCTGGCAACTGGAAGCTCGCAGGGGGCCGCTGGTTCTCCGACAGCGAGCTGCGCTCGGGTGCGGCCGTCTGTATCATCGGGCAGACCACGCGCCAGGAACTCCTCGGCGGCGCCTACCCGCTCGGCAGCCGGCTGCGCCTGCGGTCACTGGCCTGCACCGTGATCGGCGTGCTCCAGTCCAAGGGCAAGAGCAACTTCGGCCAGGACCGCGACGACACCGTCGTGATCCCGCTCCGCACCATGCAGCGGCGGCTGACGGGTAACGACGACATTCATCAGGTGCAGCTGTCGGTGCGCACCTCGTCGTCGAGCGAGAAAGCGCAGCAGGACCTCTACCGGGTGATGCGGGAACGGCGCCATCTGGCCCGGGATGCTGACGATGACTTCAGCATCATGGACCAGCAGGAGATCGCCAACACCATTTCCGGGACGACGCGCACACTCACCGCGCTGCTCGCGGCCGTCGCCGCGATCAGCCTGCTGGTCGGCGGCATCGGCATCATGAACATCATGCTCGTGTCCGTGACCGAGCGGACGCGTGAGATCGGCATTCGCCTCGCCATCGGCGCGTTCGAGCGGGATGTCCTCACCCAATTCCTGATCGAAGCGGTCGTGCTGTCCGTGTTCGGCGGCGCCATCGGCATCAGCCTCGCGCTCGGCGCGTCGTTTGCCGGGGCGCGCGCGCTGGGCCTGCCGTTCGCTCTTGATTACGGCATCGTGGCGCTCGCGTTCGCCTTTTCGGCGGCGGTGGGCGTGGTGTTCGGATTCTTCCCGGCCCGACGCGCCGCCAGCCTCAACCCGATCGATGCCCTTCGCCATGAATAGTCCGATGCTTCACTCAGTGGTCCTGCTGGCACTGGTTTCGACGGTGGTGTCCGGTTGCGCGGTCCGCCGACCCTATGCGGCGCCGGTACCCGCAGCTCCGGCCGCGTGGAGCCAAGACGCGCCACCACCCGGTGACCAGGAGCAGTTGGCGGCGTGGTGGAGTGCCTTCGACGATGCCGAGCTCTCGTCGCTCGTCGAACGGGCCGTTCGGGCGAACCTGGACGTGAAGACTGCGATATCCCGAGTGCGGGAGGCGCGCGCGAGCGTGCGGTCCAATCGCGCCGGATTGCGCCCGACGATCGACGCCTCGGCCTCCGCGCGTGCCAGCGGTAACGGAAAGGAGGCCGGATTCGCGGGCACCAGCCAGTCGTACTCGCTGGGGTTGGATGCCAGCTGGGAGCTGGACGTGTTCGGCGGCATTCGCAGCGGCGTCGAGGCCGCGGAGGCGACGGCACAGGCCCGGCTCGAGGATCTCCGTGACGTGCTCGTCAGCCTCGCCGCGGAGGTGGCGCTCGACTACATCGACCTGCGATCGCTGCAGCGGCGCATCGAGATCGCGCGATCGAACGTCGCGTTGCAGGAGCAGACGCTGGACCTCACGCAGTTGCGGCAGCAGGCGGGCATCGGCACGGACCTGGAGGTGCAGCAGGCGTTGTCGAACGTCGAGAGCACGCGGGCGCAGATCGCCGCGCTCGAGCGGCAGGCGTCGCAGACGATTCACGGCCTGTCCGTGCTGCTGGCCGAGCCGCCCGGCGGCCTCATCGGCGAGCTCGCCCCCGCCGGTCCGATTCCGGTGGCACTGATTGCCATCGCCGTCGGAGTGCCCGCCGAAACGCTCCGGCGGCGGCCCGACGTGCGCAGCGCCGAACGGCTGCTCGCGGCCCAGTGGGCCCAGGTCAACGCTGCGCGAGCCGACCTCTATCCATCCTTCCGCCTGGCTGGCTCGATCGGGCTCGAGTCCCTGTCCATCGCGCGGCTGCTCCTGCCGGGAGCCGGGGCATGGAGCGCGAGCCCGTCGGCGAGCACGCGGTTGTTCAACCGCGAGCAGTTGCATCAGAACGTCGTCACACAGTCCGAGCGCCAGGCGCAGGCGGCATTGACCTACGAGTCGCGCGTGCTGGGCGCCTTGCAGGACGTGGAAGACTCGATGACCGGTGTCGCGCAGGAACAGTCGCGCCGCGATCACCTCGCCGCAGCGGCCGATGCCGCACAGCAGGCGGCCGATCTGTCGCTGCAGCTCTACACCGCCGGGCTCCGCGATTTTCGCGAAGTCCTCGATGCGCAGCGATCGCTGCTGACACTGCAGGATTCGCTGGCGTCGAGCACCGCCTCGGTCTCCACCGAGCTCGTGCGGCTCTACAAGACGCTCGGCGGCGGGTGGAGCGCTGAAACGATGGTGCCGTCCGATCAGCGCGCCTCGCTCACGCGCTGAGCGGTCAGCGTTGTGCGCGCGGATCCCGTAGGCGTCCGCGATGTTCTGATTCTTCTGCTTCGGATAGTTGGGCCACGCCTTGTACCGGTCCATGGGGAGACTCGCCTGGAGCTGTTCGAGCGTGCGGCCGGCCTTGATGCCCTCGGTGACGCCCGCGACGACATCCTGGACGTACTGACCGCTGCGGCAGCACTGCTACGTCCGCTGTTCGTACGTCAGCCCAAACACGGTATCCGTTAACCAGCGCCTGACGCTCTCGTTGTCCATGAACTGCTTGAACAGCTCCGTGTCGTCCTTCAGCACGGCTGTCATCACGCGCGCCAGCGCCTTGTCGTGCTCGATGCGCGCGTTCTGTTTGTCTGAGTGCTGCTTCGCGTTCTGGTACGCCTTGTCGGCGGCGACGCGGTTCGGGATGTCCTCCGTGATCAGCTTGTGCACACGGTCGGTGTCGGTCCACGGGATGTTGCCGAACTGGTCGTTGAACACCTTCAGGATGTTCGAGAGCCGGTCGAGTTCGGGCTCGGGCCTCTGTCCGCCTCCGGCGGTGGGAACCGGCTCGATCTCGGCGCCCGCATCGGGGAGCTGGATTTTCACGGCCGCCCGCTTCTCCACCCGGTAGCTGTCCATGTCGATCGCTTCGAGGATGCCCTTGGACAAATCCTCGTCCACGGGCGCCGGCATCGACACCAGGAAGTTCAGGAAGATCGACAGCTTCTCCCAGTCCGCGTTGGTGTACGGGAGGATTGAGGAAAGGAAGCCGTAGGCGCGCAGGAACGCCTTGGCCTTCCCCTTGAAATCCACCTGTCCGTCCTCGTTCAACTGCTCCCGCTACACGGCGACGCACGCATCCAGGATGGGATCCAGCTTGTCGCGGTCTGCGCCGCCGAGATAGAGCGCGACCAACTCGTCGATCTGCGCGACCCTGTAGACCTGGTACGCATCGAGATCCATCTTCAGGTCGTGCAGCTTGTTCGGGTCATCGCCGCGCGTTTCGCCGACGGCGTGGAGGTTCCCATCCGCCTGGCTGAGGAAGAAGACGCTGCCTGAGCCCCAGCTAGAGATCTGAGACAATGAAGGCAGGAGAACGGAACGATGCCGCAGCTCACTCGCATCACTCGTGACGCCCGCGTAATGGGCGGGAAGCCGTGCATCCGTGGCATGCGGGTGACCGTCGGTACCGTCGTCGGACTGGTGGCGGCTGGCCACACGAATGAGGAGATCCTCCGCGAGTATCCTTATTTGGAGGTCGCGGACATCGCCGAGGCCCTCTCCTATGCGGCCTGGCGAGCCGAGGAAGTCGAAGTCCCTCTGGACCAGCAGTGAAAGTTGCTCGTGGACATGAACCTGTCGCCCGCCTGGATCGAGCGGCTGGCGCGACACGGGTTCGAGGGCGTCCACTGGTCGACGATCGGTGCGTTGACGGCGCCGGATGACGAATCCTGGCGTGGGCACACGAACATCAGTTCGTGGTGATCACGAACGACCTCGACTTCGCCGCGATCCTCGCCCACCTCCGGCCAGGCGCCCAGCGTCGTGCAAGTCCGGAGTCAAGACCTTCTGTGTGACGCGGCTGTCAGTGCGGTGGCGAGAGCCCTTGAGGCGTACCGCGAGCAAGTCGATCGGGGCGCTCTGCTTTCGATTGACGAAGGGGGAACCCGCGTGCGGATGCTGCCTCTCCGTCATTAGCAAGACGCTCGAGAGTGATCGCGACGGGGGCCACAAGAAAAACGAAGAGGTCGTCAGAGTCTGACGACCCCTTCCTAAGCGGTTCCTAAGCGACGACGCTGATCCGGCCAGCCTTCCGCGAGCGGGGTTTTCGCCGAATCACGATCTCGACGTCCTGGTCGAGCGCTGTCAATAGGTTCATCAGGCGTTCGACGGAAAAGCCCGCCAGCTTGTAGTGGCGAAGCGCAGAGACCTTGGGCTGCGTGACGCCCAGCATCTTGGCGGCATCGACCTGCGAGAGGCTGCGTTCTTCAAGCACCTGATTCAGCGCATAGGCCAGGCGCAGCTTGGCCTGGCGCTCGGCAGCGTCTGGAAACCCGAGGTCAGCGAACACGTTTCCGGTAACACGGGTGATCGGCTCTCTCCGTTCAGGGTTTCGGCTTGCCATAGTGCTCCTCGTGATCCCTCTCGGCGACTCTCAGGCGTTCGGCCACGAGATCAACGTCTCGCTTGGCCGTCCGGATGCCGGAAGGCGACTTCTTCTGGAACGCGTGGAGGACGTACACCGCTTTCTCGAACCGAACCGTATGTACGGCTCGATACGCGTTTCCCTCGTGCGACTCGACGACCTCCAGCACGCCCGGACCGAGTCCCTTCCAGGGCTTGGCCGTTGGCGCGGTTCCGCCGAACTGCGCGATGCCGAGGGCGTTTCCCGTGTCTTCCCTTGACCGCCGCGGTGAAAGCTCAGGAAATCGCGCTTGGAGGAGCCGACCCAATGCAACGGTTTCTCATCGGCGGCCGGGACACGTCGCACCGTCAGATTATCCCAGTTCTGGGATAGTCAATCAAGTACGGGCTTTCGGACGTTCCCAGGGACTTGCACTGTTTCATTCATCCGCTGGCGTCCTCACCCGAGCGGCGAGAGAATCTCGTAGGTTCCGAGCCGCGTGCCCGAAACGAGTGTCATGGTCTTACGCACCCCGACCGTTACGGGGCCGAAGGACCAGCGATCTCAATAGATGACCGACGCAAGGTACGCCCCGGTCGGCTCGTTGTACAGGCCACTCGTCATCAGCGTCATCTGATGCACCAGGCGAAGTCCGTGTTGCAGACACCAGCGGAACAACTCCCCGTTACGGGTTGGCAGGAGGAAGCCGCCGCCCGGGAACGCGGGCGCGGCGCCGATGAGCGCCATCAGGTCCCGATTGGTCTCGCCGACTGCGTGGCCGAAGAAGCCGACATCTGTCGCGTAGCCCGTGATGTGCCCAAGATGTTCGACCACGCGCGCCGTGCTTTGCGCCATCGCGTCCCGGAGTTCGCCGCTGCGATGGTGCCCATGGATCTGCTCGCACAGCCGGTTGCACTGGGCGAGGTCGGGCTCTGCAGCCGCACGCACGCTGTAACCCGGAAACGTGGCTCCAGGCGTCGGACCATCCATCTTGGACAAGGGCTCTCGCGTCTCGAATCCGAGCTTCGTGTACAAGCACAGCGACCGATTGTGGTACGCCGCCTGCACGAGTCGCACGCCGGCGAAACTCCGTTCGGCGGACCTCTCCAACACGTCGAGCATCAACTGGCGCCCAATCGCATGATTCTGGACGGCTGGATCGACGGTGATGGGCCCAATCCCTGAGATCGGATTGCGTTCGTCCAGGAAGTTGCTGCCCACAACCTTGTCGTCCTGTTCCGCCACCACCGAGTACACCCCCGCGTGCGACAACAGCATCGTGACCACGCCCGTGGCGATCTCCTCAGACGGCAAATCCCAGGGAAAACCGTGCTGGCTCGAGATGGTCTTGAACGCTTCGAAAGCGATTCGGCCACAGTCGGCGGCGTCCTCAAGACGTCCTGGACGAAGCGTCACGGACATGGCGGGCCTCCTGTGCGCCGGCTAAACCGGCGAGGTGTAGTGAATGAAAGAGTCATACGGTGAAGGAGTAGCGACCCACACCGCCCCCGAGTCATGCGGAGCGGCTCGCAAGGGCCGCGTCGAAGCGTTGACAGGGGTACGTGCGGGCCGGGTATTGAGCCGCGAAAATAGTGTCCTCCGGGACGCCGACGCTGTAGGAGAAAGCGGAAGGCTCCACCAGGCGCGTCGATATCGCGAGACGCGCCTGGGTCCCGCGCGGTCAGAGACCCCGTGCACGTACGGATGCACCTCGCGCGGGAGCCGGGAGGTCCCGTGTTCACCCGCGGCCGATGGAGCCGCGGGACGCGTCGGGAAGTTCAAGGACGTACGCCGACGATGAACGAGCATGGGAAGTCGGACAGACCCGCAGTACCCGTGAAGTCTCCGAACAACGCCGGTCACTCGGCGGCGGAGGGGATGGAGGGAAGGGGTCTGGCCAAAGGAAACTCGCCCCGGCAAAACGCATCCCGGACTCCGAGCCGGCCCGATGCGCTCAGTGCGCTGGAGCGGGTACGTCAGGCAGCACGTAGGGACAGGAAGATGCAGTTCACGGCGCTCCTGCATCATGTCTATGACCCCGACTCTATGACCCCGACGCGCGTCGGGCGGCCTACCTCGGGTTGAAGAGGGACGCCGCGCCGGGTGTGGACGGCGAGACGTGGCGGCACTACGGCGAGGCGTTGGAGGGACATCTCCACGACT
>JAHFUI010000275.1 GCA_023265175.1 Acidobacteriota bacterium | reverse complement strand
CCGCCTCGCTCCCAGCATCCGGATCCGCCCGCGGCCGCCACGCCTTCGACCGCCTGGACGCGGCGCTCGCGACTTTCCTTCAGGAGGTTCAACTTGTTGCCTGAAAAACTTGACTCAATGATTACAGGCGCAGCATGGAGAGCCGCGAGCGCGAACCGGGAATGAACGGCCGCGAAGTAACCTGGCCGTCAAATGCCGCGCTCCATCGTCCCGGCACCGCGTGGCCGCACGCGGGACAGCGTCCATCCGCCGTGATCCGGTAGCTTCGGATGTGATAGCCGTAGCGGGCAACCAGCGTGTCGCCGCAGGTTCCGCAGCGCGTGTCTTCGAGATCACCGGCCTGACCGGGGAGGTTGCCGGCATAGATGTGCCGAAGGCCCGATTGCCGGCCGATATCGGCGGCGGCGAGCAGCATCTCGGCGGTCGTGCTCTCCGGTTCGTTCATCTTGTAATCGCCGTGAAAAGCGGTGACGTGCCACGGAATATCCGGAGACACACCCGCGACGAACGACGTCAACCTTGTCAGTTCGTCTGGCGAATCGTTGAAGCCGGGAATGAGCAGCGTGACGATCTCGAGCCAGAAGCCCATCGCCTGCAGCCGCCGAATCGTGTCGAGCACCGGTTCGAGGCGGCCGCCCAGCTGACGGTAGTGGCGATCGTCGAAGCTCTTGAGATCGACTTTGTAGAGATCGACCCACGGCCGCAGATATTCGAGCACCTCCGGCGTGCCGTTGCCGTTTGACACGTAGCCGGTCGTGAGACCGGCGGCTTTCGCCTCCTTGAAGACGGCGACGGCCCATTCGCTGGTAATGAGCGGCTCGTTGTACGTGCTCACCAGCACCCTCGCGCCGAGCCGAAGCGCGTCGCTCACGAGCTGCTCAGGCGCGGCTCCGAGCGGCGGCGCGATCGCGGCGGAATCGCGGAGCGCCTGCGACGTCACCCAGTTCTGGCAGTACGCGCAGTGCAGATCGCAGCCGAGCATCCCGAAGCTGTACGCCAGCGCACCGGGGTGCGCGTGGAAGAACGGCTTCTTCTCGATGGGATCGCACTGGACGCCGCCCACATAACCCCACGGCACGCGCAGTCGTCCGCCGTCGTTGAATCTCACCTTGCAGACGCCGATGGCGCCGTCGGGAAGCGGACAGCAGTGGCCGCACGCGTAACACCGCAAGCGGCCGTCAGGCAGCGTGTCGTAGAGCTCGCCGTCGCGGGTTTCGCGCGCGAGGAGCTCAGCCAATGTCGACATGAGATCTACTTATTATGGTCTTGGTGCCGATCGGCCGCAATCTCATGCGTCCGTATGAGCGGCACCGCACTGGACGCGGACCGCTCGTGCCGTACGCGCGAAGATAGTGGAACGGCAATGTTCGGACTTCCCAAACCCGTCTGGCTCCTCGGCTGGGTGAGCCTTGCCACTGACGCCGCCAGCGAAGCAATCTACCCGCTCCTCCCCTTCTTCCTGACGCAGGTGCTGTCGGCCGGCGCCATCACCCTCGGCATCGTCGAGGGCGCGGCGGAAGCGGCCAATAGCGTGTTGAAGATCGTGTCGGGGCGCGCCGCCGATCGCTCGCGCGCCAAGAGGCCGCTGGTGCTGGCCGGGTACGCCGTGTCGTCGGCGGTGCGGCCGCTCATCGGGTTGGCGACGACCTGGACGCAGGTGTTTACGGTGCGGGTGCTCGACCGCGTGGGCAAGGGCGTCCGCAGCGCGCCGCGAGACGCGATGCTGGCGTCGTGGGCAGACCCGTCGACGCGCGGCAAAGTGTATGGATTTCACCGTGGCATGGATCATCTCGGCGCGGTCATCGGCCCGTCGCTGGCGACCGTGTTTCTGATCTTGTATCCCGGTCAATACCGGACGCTGTTTGCGCTCACGATCATTCCCGGCGCGATTGCGGTCGCGCTCATCTTCTTTGTTCCGGAAAGGGAGAAATCGCCGTCGTACCCGGCGTCCGAAGTTAGCCGGACTTCTGACGATGGGAAAATCCACCCGCTGCCGCGCCGCTTCTACTGGTTCATGGGCGTGCTCGCCCTGTTCATGCTCGGCAACTCGACGGACGCATTTCTCCTGCTGAAGCTGACGCAGGCGGCTGGCAGCGTGCGATTCGTGCCGCTGATGTGGGCGGCGCTGCACGTCGTGAAGGCGGCGGTGTCCCTGATCGGCGGGAGCTGGTCGGATCGGATCGGCCGCCGTGCGGTCATTGCGATCGGCTGGCTGGTCTACGCGATCGTGTATGGCGGCTTTGCGATCAGCACGACGCTGCCTGCGCTGCTGACATGGTTCATGGTGTACGGCTTCTACTTCGGCTTCGCCGAAGGGACCGAGAAGGCGCTGGTCGCCGACCTGGCGCCGGCGTCGCGGCGGGGGACCGCGTTTGGAATTTACAACGCGGTGAGTGGTTTCGGCGCGCTGACTGCCAGCGTCATCTTCGGCGTGATTTGGCGCGCGTACGGCGCCGGCTCGGCATTCGCGCTCGGCGCAGGCCTGGCGCTCGCCGCGACGCTGATGCTGTTTGCCGTCGTGCCGCGGTCCACCGCGCGCGATTCATCCGTATAATCGTTGACGACATGATCCGTATCCTCGTGACCAACGACGACGGGTATCGCTCGGAAGGCATTCGCGCGCTGGCGGACGCGCTGACGCCGCTCGGAGAGGTGACGATCGTGGCGCCCGTTCAAGAGGCGAGCGCGATCGGTCACGCGCTGACGCTGCGTCAACCGCTGCGGCTCGACGCGATCGCAGAGCGTGTGTTCGCCGTCGACGGCACGCCGAGCGACTGCGTGAACATCGCCGTCACGCAGGTATTCCGCGGCCTTCCGGATCTCGTCGTGTCCGGGATCAACAAAGGGTGGAACATCGGCGACGATGTGACGTACTCGGGAACGGTGGCCGGTGCGCTCGAAGCGGCGCTGCTTGGCGTACCCGGCATTGCTGTGTCGCTGCGAGCGACGCGCGGCGTGTACGATTTTGCTCCGTCGGCGCACGTCGCGGCGGCGATGGCCGATGCGATCCTCCTGCGTCCGCTGCCGCCGCGGACGTTCCTGAACATCAATCTGCCGAGCGGTCAGCCGAAAGGGTACCGCGTGACCGTTCAGGCCACGCGCAATCACGTGACGTCGGTGGCCGAGCGTCACGATCCCAAGGGGCGCGCGTATTATTGGATCGAGGAAGGGCAGGACGAATGGCAGCCGCACGATCGCTCGGATTACCAAGCCGTGCGAGACGGCTACGTCTCGCTGACCCCGCTGCATCCCGATCTCACGGCGCATCAGGCGCTTGCCGCGGTTGAAGCACTATCCTTGGAGAAGGCGGCTGCGGTAAGATAGTTGTTCCGTCGGGGCGTGGCTCAGCCTGGTAGAGCACTCGGTTCGGGACCGAAGTCTTGGCTAGGCAGGAGCAGAAATAGGCCCGGAGAGTCAGCTTTCGGGAAGTAGCGAAGCATGGTATCGCGCCCGGTTCGGGACCGGGAGATCGCGGGTTCAAATCCCGCCTTCCCGACCATTCATTTCGCGGAGCGCGACGCCCCGCCGACGCTGTCGATTGCTTCTAGATCGTCGCACGTCGGTCGTCTGATACGCACTTTCCAGTCGGTCGCCACCACGAGCCACCCGTCCAATCGCTGACGTGTTCCGTCCGGAATACTGCAGAGACGCGCTCAAACAGTGCGTCGCGTCCATGAGACTGCGGCGAAACGCTCCGGCTCGTCAGACACGATCCCGGCACGTACGCATCGACGCCGAGATTGGGCGCAGTAAAGAGTGTCGTAGCGGTTGATGCAACCCGACATACAGCTGGTCCAGGCCGAGGACATTGCCAGGGCGGCAGTGCGGTAGTAAAATACTACCGAGAGGTGGCCGTGGGAATGCCGGTCAAGCTATCCGATGAACTCGTACGAGTGGCACGCAAAGAGGCCGCCGCAGCGGAACGGTCCATCACGGCGCAAATCGAGCATTGGGCCAAGCTCGGCCGATCCGTTGAGACGGCGCTTCGTCATCCGGATGCTCTTGCGGTCAAGGAGAGCGAGGGAAACCTGGCCGCCGCATTTCGCGAACGAACTACACGGGAATCCGTCTATCAACTGCTGCGTAATGTCGCCGGCGCTCGTGATCGGTTGGAGCTGGCGCGGACCCTCAAGCGCGGGCGAACGGTCTATGAGACCGACTCGAGTAAGTCAGGAGCCATCGTGCGGATTGCTCCCGATGGCACGCGGACGCGAGGTCGGTTGGAGAAGCGCACGTTCGTACCGGCCACGGCAACGCGCCGGCGCACTCGCGCGTGAATCAAGCAGACGACATCGGAGAGCACGTCCAGGACAGGCTCTCGACTGGCGAGCGGCTTCTCGTCGTTGTCGCCGGTCCAAACGGCGCCGGCAAGTC
>JAHFUI010000274.1 GCA_023265175.1 Acidobacteriota bacterium | reverse complement strand
CGCCAGCCGTTCGCCCGCGCCCGCGGCGATGATCCCGGCACGAAGGGATCGACCGCGCGTCATCAGGCTAAGGGTCCGGCAAGGAATAAGGTGACCATCTGGAGACCCCAGATTTGGGTTCTTCACCGATTTGAGTACAGCCCCTGGGGGCTGAGAAAGCGCGCCAGATCGCGAGCGGACCGGATCGGGTGAGCGGTGGTCCATTTCAATTTCAGCAGGAGCATCTGTTCATCACGCATCCCTCTGGCGCGGCGGAGCACGGCTTTGATGGTGGTGTTGATCGATTCGACGACGCCAAACCGTACGGGATGATCGCAGTAGGCGGCGATGCCCTCGATATGGCAGAAGAGGAAGTCTCCCAGCCGTTCCATTTCAGGCAGTCGCTGCCACCGCAGGGCGCGGATCCAACCCAGCACGAAGTTGAGCACGCCGGGGCGTGTCGTGTACGTCCACAGCCGATCGAGTTGCTCGCGCAGCACATACGCTTTGAAGAGGCGCCGGTTCGCGGCGAACAACGTCTGGAGTTCCACGCGCTTCGATCCGCGAACCGTTTTCCAGCGCCGCAACAGCAGCCAGCGTTTCCCGCGTCCGTGTTCCCGCATTACCGCGCCGGCCCGGAAGAATTCCTGACGCCGTACGTCGTCGAGTGCCGCGCTCGCGTGCTGGAGCACATGGAACTTGTCGAACACTATCTCAGCGTGGGGCAACACCGTGGCGACGGCGTTGAGATACGGCCGGTGCATGTCCGTGCAGGCGGCCGTGATGGCCGCGCGCTGACGACCGGTCAGCTCCTCCGTCAGCAGCGCCGTGGCGGCGGCCTCCGAGCGGTCGTGCCGCAACCCGATCACCTCGCCGTGGACAATATCCGAGAGCACCGTCCAAAACCGCTGCCCTTTCCCCCGTTGGATTTCATCAAGCCCGATGTGCCGCGGCCGTTTGCGCGGGCGGGTGCGATCCCATTCCGCCAGACACGCGCGTTCCGCCCGACGCGCCTTGCTCCAGCTCACCCCATGGCGCACCGCCGCATGACTCGTCGGCATCGACTGACAGTCCAGGCCGATCTGTTGGCGCAAGCGCCGCGTGACCCGCGCCTTCGGATCGGCGAACTCCAGCCGTTCCGTTCGAATGCCACAGCGCCGACACCGGACCCGGCGTTGCGGATCCACGAGCGTGACCGGATGCGACGCCCACGGCACATCGTCCCACGTGCGATCCCGCGTCGATCGGACGCGACCGGTCCGGCCGCCGCAGCCGCTACAGACGTACCGCCGCAGGCCACGCCGCTCGAGGCGAATCGTCAGCCGGCTATCCGCGGCGTCACCGTCGCTCTCCATCGTCAGCACTCGGAACCCTGGCAGTCCCAGGATCCACGTACAATCGCGTCGCGATCCCACCGGTCCTCCCTTGTTGTTGGCACATCAAGAAAGGATGACACCGGATGGTCCGGTGCACGTGGGATCGCACTGACATCCAGGTCGCCGAGCAGACCGCCCACCCAACAGCGGTCCGCGCAGGCGACCGGGTATTCAGCTCAAATGCCTGTACTCAAATCGACGAAGAGCCTTCAAATGGACGTTCCCCATCTTGGCGCCACCCGTCCCGAGTTTCTTGCCGCCGGACTCGTGGCGGCACTTTACCAGCCGGGCGTACGAGGCGAATTCTTGGACCCGATCAAGTCGCGCGATATCGTGAATCTCATACAGGATCGTCAGCGACAAGACTTTCCCGATGCCGGGCGCCGATCGCAGCCGGTGGAACGCGTCCGCATCGTGGCGCTTCGCCTCCCGGACGATCGTGACCTCGAGGTCGTTGATGAGCGAGTCATACTGCTCGAGCTGCGCCAGGTCGACCTCGATGCTTTTGCGCACACTCGGATCGGGGAAATGCTCCCGCACGCCGTCGCGGTTGGCCGGATAGGCGAGCCGCCGCGCGAAGGCCGGCAGGTTGTACTGAGCCCGTGTGTTCTGGATGTGCCCGAGGAGCTCGCCCCGCTTCCGGACCAGATGCAGTCGACGCCGTAAGAGATCCCGCGTCGCCCGCATCCCCGCCGGATAGACGTACGCCTGCGGCAACAGACCTCCGCGCAGCAAGGCCACGATTTTGTGCGAGTCGATCTTGTCATTCTTGGCCTGGCCGCCGCGAATCGCCTTCATCGCCAGAGCGTGGCCGAGCACGAACGCGATGCCTTCCGCGGCGCACAGGTCCGCGAGCCAGTACCACGTGAACATGCACTCGGCCGCCACGACGAGATCGTCTCGGTACGGGGCAATCGTCTCGAGGAAGGCATCCGGCGTGGATTTCACGTTCCGGTGCACGAGCACCTGGCCGCCGGCGTCAAGGATGCAGATGTACATCGTCTTCACGTGGAGATCGATTCCGCAATAGTGGCGATGCTGACGGTTGTAGAATCTCATCGGCTCTCCTCCTGCGCGAGTAGCGCATTGTTTCCCTGCGTCCAGCCTACTGGGAGTCAGTAGGAGCAGGGGGAGGGCTGAATCAGTATCAAGGCGCTGCAGCCGACGAGCCGCGCTCGACGGAAAGCCAAGTCCAGACGGTCATCACGCGCGGCTCGCGGCTGAGCGCCGATCGTTAGCCCGATGCAGCCAATTCAGTGCACACCGCCGAATGAGATCGTCGGACAGATATCGGGCAACTTTCCGCTGAGGAATGGCAATGAGTCTGAAGTCGAGCGATAGGGTTCTAGTGATCGGCGGCCCCTTCACAGGCTGTGTGGGCGAGGTCTTGAAGGTAGAAGGGGACCAACAACTGGTGATGGTAGCGATCACTATTTTCGGAAAGTCCATTGCCATCGCGCTGCAGCCGTCGCAGCTTGAGCCGGACTATGACGGCGGGAACTCACACGCGCATCTATCGGATTCGCCGTCAGATCCGGATGCACCGGTACGTGATCCTCGAAGGTCAGGGCCTGGCGACAGAAATTCGGCCGCTAGCGTCGTTGAGCCTGAAGCCGACCAACTCGCAGACGCGATGCGCAGGAATCGCCCATAGCTCAGGCGGAATTCGCTGTGAATGAGCATCAATCAACTGGAGCCGACGCGCCGAACGCTCCGTGCGATCCCCTGGACGCGGCGCGCGGCTCATTTGCAACGTTCGGCAGAACTGAAAACGAGCGCGACGGAGAATCGGAGGAATTCTGACAACGCGCCAGTGGCCACCGTGGTGGATATGGGAACTCGAGTTGAGTGCCCATCTTCTGAAGCGCATGGAAGATCGCGCGTTCAACTACGGCGTATCCTGTGGAGCAGGCAGCATCATGAAAGAGCCCTATCTTGAAGTCACGTTTCGACATGGCCGACCGATCGCGGCGTAATACTACCTGCCGCGGGGAACGAATCAGAAGAGCGCACGAACCCGTAGGGTCGAACCCGGTTTGGTGATCGACTTCACCGCGGACGGCCAAGCGATCGGGATCGAAATCACAGCGCCGGCCAAGGTTTCTCTTGTGGCACTGAACACGGTTCTTCAAGAGCTCGAGCAAGCGCCAGCCAGCCAGGCCGATCTTGCCCCAGTCTTGGCTGCATGACCCTCGGGGTGAGAATCGTCTGCCGTAATTACGCGACGGACCACTTAGTCAGCTTGCCGCGATGCAGTACAGATAGCGGTAGCCGCGCAGATAGATCGCGTTGTCCACCAGCGCCGGCGAGGCGTCGAACCCGTCGTCCAGCCTGTTCGACGCGAGCACCTCGTAGGTCTTGCCGTTGCGAAGCACGAGGGTGACCCCGTCGCGCCCCGCGATGTAGACGCGGCCGCCCGCCCCCACCGGCGACGCGAAGACTTCGGGCAGCCCCTCCAGGCGCTGTAACTGGTAGTGCGGCTTCCCGCTGCCCGCTTCGAACGCCGACAGAATGCCGGAGTTCGTCTTGAGCAGGTACAGGATGCCGTCGTACAGCAGCGGTGAAGGCACGTAGGGCGTATCCCGATCGAGCGTCCACGCAATCGAATCGGTTCCCGTGATGTCGCCCTTCGCGCTCGCGAGGCGGATCGCCTTGAGGTTGCTCCCCTGAAATCCGCTGGTGACGAACACCATGCCGTCGCTGAACACCGGCGACGGAATCGGGTTCATCGTCACGCCTTTGCTCTCCCAGACGACGCCGCCCGTGTCGAGATCGTAGGCGCGGATCTTTCTCATGCCGCTCGCGATCACCTGCCGCCGGCCGTCGTGCTCGACCACGAGCGGCGTGGCCCAGGTGTCGATCTCCTCGCGGTCGACCCGCCAGAGCTCCCGTCCGCTCGCCGCGTCGAGCGACACGATGAACGACTGGCCCTGATGGTCCCAGACAATGACGAGGCGATCGCCGGAGAGGACCGGCGTGCTGCCCTCGCCGAACTGGTTCCGCATCATCTTGTCGCCGA
>JAHFUI010000122.1 GCA_023265175.1 Acidobacteriota bacterium | reverse complement strand
GCTAAGCTAGTAGGCGCGCTGCGCGCGCGTCCGTTCCAAATCATTGGCTTTTTCGCCGGCGAAGCCGGCCTACTAGGAGCGTGTTCCGGTTACTCAGACACGCTCCTAGCCGCAAATTCATGCGAGAATTTCGTGCAGGCTGCCATGATCGTCAAACAGTTCTACCTGAATTGTCTCGCCCACGCCTCGTATGTGATCGGCGACGAACAGACCCGGGTCGCGGCCGTGGTCGATCCGCAGCGTGATATCGATCAGTACCTCGCGTTCGCCGCGGAACACGGCTTGATCATCAAACACGTGTTCCTCACGCACCTGCACGCCGACTTCATCGCGGGTCATCTCGAGCTGCGCGATCGTGTGGGCGCGGCCATCTACCTGGGTGCCGCCGCGAAGGCCGAGTATCGGTTCACGTCGCTCCATGACGGCGACCGTGTGGAACTTGGACGCGTCCGGCTCCAGGCGATTGAGACGCCCGGCCACACGCCCGAGTCGATCTCGATTGCGGTGTACGACCTGGATCGGAGCGAGACCGAGCCCCATGCCGTCCTGACTGGCGATACGTTGTTTGTCGGCGATGTGGGACGTCCGGATCTGCGCGCCGCCCTCGGCTGGTCCGCGACCGACCTGGGCGGGATGTTGTACGACTCGCTTCGGACGAAGCTGCTGACGCTGCCCGATGCGAGCCTGGTCTATCCCGCGCACGGCGCCGGCTCGCTCTGCGGGAAGGCGTTGAGCAAGGAAACCGTGTCGACGATCGGCGAGCAGCGCCGCGTGAACTACGCGCTGCAGCCGATGACGAAGACCGTGTTCATCGATCTCGTCACGGCGGATCAGCCGGACGCGCCGCCGTACTTTACGTACGACGCTGTGTTGAACGCGAAGGAGCGGCCGACGCTCGACGAGGCGCTCAAGCGCGAGCTGAATCCGATGACGCTGGAGCTCGTGCTCGCGCTGCAGCGGACCGGCGGACAGATTCTCGACGTGCGCGATCCGGACGAATTCGCTGCCGCGCATCTTGCCGGCAGCCTCAACATCGGGCTCGGCGGCCAGTATGCGACCTGGGCCGGCACCGTGCTCGATCGCGAGCGGCCGATTGTGATCATTGCGAACCCGGGCCGCGAGAACGAGGCCGCCGTCCGCCTTGGCCGGATCGGCTTCGACCACATCGTCGGGTATCTCAAGGATGGATTGCTGAGTCTCGCCGCGCGGCCGGACTTGACGGTGACGACCGAGCGCGTCAGCGCGCCGCTCGCGGCCGATCGCCTCGCCTCACGCGATCCGCACGCGCCGCTCGCCGTCGACGTGCGTGCGCCGAGCGAGCGCCAGCAGAAGTTCGTCCGCGGCAGCGTGAGCATTCCCCTCAATCATCTGACGGAACGCGTGCAGGAACTGCCGAAGGATCGGCCGCTGCTCGTGTACTGCGCGGGCGGCTACCGCTCGTCGATTGCCGCGAGCCTGCTGCAGCAGCGTGGATTCGCCGCGAGCGAGATTGCGGGCGGCATCGCCGCGTGGGAAACCGCGAAGCTGCCTCTCGACCAGGCTAAGTAGAGGAGGCTGGATTATGACTTCGCGACATTCGAGCCGCAATGGGTTCTGCAGTGCCGCGCGAAGTCTGCCTCCGCGCAGACTTCGAACGGCGCAAGGCTTCAAGAATAATGATGGCCGATGTTCGCCCTGAAGCGTCCGCACCGTTCGTGTCACCGATGCTCTCTGAAACCGACTGCAAGCCGAGAAAGCGCGAGAGCCCAGTCGGGTCTGGCACACCTGAAGCACCGTCTTCCATTTGCGCGGCACTGACCTCATAATGCGCACTACTGGATCGGGCGAGCGCAGGAGGGAGTCGGCGCGAAGGCGGCCGCGCGGACGGCGTACGAAGAGTTCCTGCGGATCCGCGCCGCCGCCGATCCACGAGAGCCGCTGACGGCGGACGCGCGGAAGCGACTCGGACCGCTCTGACCACCAACATGAAAGAACCGGCATCGCCGCATGGACACCTGGTTGACCAGGAATGGTTTACTGCGCTGCTGGACTCTTCGCTCGACTGCATCATCGCCATCGACCATGACGGCATCATTGTCGAATACAACCACGCCGCCGAAATTGTGTTTGGTTACACGGCGTTGGAAGCCATCGGCCAGCACCTGGACGAACTGATTATTCCCGAGCGCTACCGCAACCGGCATCGCGAGGCGCTGGCGCGCTACCTGCAAACCGGGAAAGGCAGCGTGATCGGTCGCCGGGTTGAGGTGAATGGGCAGACCAAGCTCGGCAAGGAGATACCTGTCGAGCTTACCGTGCTGCCGATTCATCCCGGACGCAGCGCTTACTTTACCGCCTACCTGCGGGACATCACCGAGCGCAAACAAGCCGAAGAAGCACTACGGGAGAGCGAGGCCACTCTGAACCGAGCGCAGGCAATCGCGCACATCGGGAGCTGGCATCTGGACGTCGCCCGCGATCGACTCACCTGGTCGGATGAAGTGTTTCGCATATTTGGAGTGCCCCAGGGAACAGCACTCACCTACGAAGCCTTCGTCGATATGATTCACCCCGAGGACCGCGAAGCTGTCAATAAGGCGTGGAGCGCCGCGCTGCATGGAGCCCCTTACGACATCGAGCACCGCGTCGTCGTGGGCGGTGAACTGAAATGGGTCCGAGAGCGGGCCCAGGTGGAATTCGACAAAGAGGGCAACGCTGCACGGGGAATCGGCACGGTCCAAGACATCACGGCGCGCAAACTGGTGGAGGCCGAAATACGCGCCCTCAACGCCGAGCTGGAACAGCGGGTGACTGCCCGAACCGCCGAGCTCCACGCTGCAAATGAGGAGCTCGAACAAGCCCGCGAGCGGGAAATCGAGATCGGTTTCAGAATCCAGCAGACCCTGCTGCTCGATCAGCCGCCCGTGGATGTGCCCGGACTTCGAGTGGCCGCGCTCACGATTCCCTCGCAGCGAATCGATGGCGACTTCTACATCTTCATCCGGCATTCGGATGCGTGTCTGGATGTGATTGTCGGAGACGTCATGGGCAAGGGAATCCCCGCCGCGTTGTTGGGGGCGGCTACCAAGAGCCATTTTCTCAAAGCCCTCAGCGATTTAATGGGCTTATCCAAGGATGGCAACCTTCCGGAGCCGAAAGAAATCGTGATGTTGGCCCACGCTGAGCTCGTGCGGCATTTGATCGATCTCGATAGTTTTGTGACGTTGGTCTACGCCCGATTTAACGAGGACAGACGTTGCCTCGATCTCGTCGATTGCGGGCATACCGGGACGGTTCACTTACATGGCGGAACCGGGCTCTGCGAGCTGGTGCACGGAGACAACCTGCCCCTGGGCGTCCGCGAAGGCGAAATGTACGATCAGATCTCCGTTCCCTTCGAACCAGGAGATGTATTGCTGTTTTTCTCGGA
The DNA here is from genome assembly GCA_023265175.1 of Acidobacteriota bacterium. Taxonomy (GTDB): domain Bacteria; phylum Acidobacteriota; class Vicinamibacteria; order Vicinamibacterales; family CAVVIG01; genus JAHFUI01. The sequence goes on along the minus strand of JAHFUI010000122.1, from coordinate 10,426 downwards.
TGGGATCACCGAAGCGCGAAACTCCTCGGGAGAACAGTTTGGCGCTGGGCGTCTCGAAGAGTGCGTGGCGAGCAACGGCCAGCTCCAACCCGGAGCATTGGTCGAAGCCATCCGCAAAGCCGTCTTCACCTTTTCCGAATCGAACCGATTGAACGACGATCTGACGACCGTGGCCGTCAGAGTGGAAGAGCGGCGGCTCCCGATCGCGCGGGCGGAGATGGAGATCGGCAGCGATCTCACGCAGCTGCGCCAGGCACGCGAATTCGTGCGCGGATTTTGCCGCACCCTTCCCTGCGGGCCGTTCGATGCAGAGAGCACCGACGCACTCGAACTGGCCGTCAACGAAGCAACCAGTAACATCATGAAGCACGCCTACCAGGGCCGCGTCGATCAGTCGATTCACCTGGAAGCTGAAGCGTTCCCCGGCCATGTCTCCATCCGGTTGCATCACCTGGGAGACCCATTCGACCCGTCGGCGGTTGCTCCGCCGGTGTTGGATGGCTCGCGCGAGTCCGGATTCGGCGCCGACATCATCTCTCGGAGCGTCGATGAAGTGCGCTACTATCGCGACGAACGCGGAAGAAATTGCGTGGCGCTCGTCAAGAATCGGAAACCGCAAAGCTGAACGGAGCGAGACCTGATGGACATCCCGGTCGAACAGATGGACGGCGTGGCCGTGGCGGAGATCCCGGTCGATGAGCTCGACGCGAGCAACAGCGGGGAACTCAAACGCGCCATGGCGCCCATCCTGGAACGCTACTCGAAGCTGATTATCGACGTGGGCAGGTTGCGCTTCGTGGACAGTTCAGGGCTCGGTGCGATGCTGTCTTGCCTGCGTCATCTGAGCGCCAAAGGTGGCGACCTGAAGCTGTGCGGGATGTCGAAACCGGTCCGCGCGGCGTTCGAACTGGTGCGCATGCACCGGATCTTCGACATCCTTGCCACGCGGGAGGACGCGGCGCGGTCCTTCCAGACCGGAAGCAGCAGAAGCACAACGTGACCACACCGCTGGGGACGGCGAACGGGTCCGTGGCGCCGTTCCAGGAATCGATCTGCCGTCACGCGATGTACTCGCTGGGACAGCAGTGGATCGATCTCTCCGCCCGCGATCGTTTTAACGCCGTCGCGCTCGCCGTTCGCGATTTGATGATGCACCGGGCCCTCGAGACCGAGGCGCGCTATCGCCAGAAGGACCCCAAGCGGCTCTGCTACCTGTCGATTGAGTTTCTCATCGGGCAATCGCTTGGCAACAACCTCCGCAATCTCGGGCTCCACGAAGCGTGTCGCCAGGCCCTCGGTAATCTGGGCGCTGATTTGAGCGACCTGGAGGCGATCGAGCCCGACCCCGCGCTTGGCAACGGCGGGCTGGGTCGCCTCGGCGCGTGTCTTCTGGACTCGCTGGCCACCCTCGGCCTGCCCGCGTACGGCTACGGGATCAACTACGAGTACGGCCTCTTCAAACAGGAAATCGACGACGGCTACCAGCGCGAGAAGCCGGACAACTGGCTCGAGCACGGCAGCCCGTGGCAGATCGCAAAGCCCGAAGAGGCGTGCACCGTCCCGATCTACGGTCGCATCGAGCACGGCGTCGATCGCGCCGGCGTCTACAACCCGATGTGGATGGACTGGAAGCTGCTGATGGGCGTGCCGCACGACATGCTCATTCCTGGATACGGCGGGCGGACGGTCCACGCTCTTCGCCTCTACTCGGCGCGGGCGTCGCGCGACTTCGACATGCAGATTTTCAACGATGGCGACTATCTCACGGCCGTCGAGCAGAAGATCGCATCCGAAACCGTTTCCAAGGTGCTCTATCCATCGAATGCCGTGGTTGCCGGCCAGGAACTGCGGCTCACGCAGGAGTACTTTCTCGTCGCCTGCGCCCTCCGAGACATCGTCCGGAGATTCGAACGGGATCACAGCGTCTTTGGCGACTTCTCCGACAAGGTCGCCATCCAGCTCAACGACACACACCCGGCGCTGGCTGTGGCCGAGCTCATGCGCATCCTGGTCGACGAGAAGAGCCTCTCGTGGGAGGAGGCCTGGAAGACGACCGAGTCCACGCTGGCGTTCACCAACCACACGCTGCTGCCGGAAGCACTGGAAACGTGGCCCGTGCCGGTGCTGGAGCGCGTGCTCCCACGGCATCTTCAGATCATCGTCGAAATCAACCGCCGCTTCCTGGTGGAGGTCGGGGCACGGTACCCGGGCGACAAGGCGCGGCTGGCGCGGATGTCTCTTGTCGAAGATTCCACGCCCCGGCGGGTCCGCATGGCGCACGTCGCGATCGTTGGCAGCCACTCGGTCAACGGGGTGTCCGCGATTCACAGCGGCCTGATCAAGACGTCCCTCGTTCCGGACTTTTTTGGGCTCTGGCCAGACAGGTTCAGCAACAAGACCAACGGCGTGACGCAGCGCCGCTGGCTGCTCGGGGCGAACCCTCGGCTCGCGGATCTCGTCCGTGCGACGATCGGCGACGGCTGGATCACACGGCTCGAGGAGCTCGAGCGGCTCGAAGGCCACGCCGATGACGCCGCGTTTCAGGGTGAGATCGAGAGGATCAAACGCGCGAACAAGGAACGGCTCGCGCGGCTCATTCGAGACCAATCACGGGTCATCACGAACCCGGCTTCGTTGTTCGACGTTCACGTCAAGCGAATCCACGCCTACAAGCGGCAGCTGCTCAACGTGATGCACATCGTGCACGAGTATCTGTCGGTCATCGAGGACGGGACCACACCGCGCGTCCCTCGGACGTACGTCTTTTCGGGCAAAGCCTCGCCCGGCTACTGGCTCGCCAAACAGCTCATCAAGCTGATCCACAACGTGGCGCGCATCATCAACGGCGATCCGCGCGCGAAGGACTGGATCACGGTCGCGTTTGTCCGCGACTACCGCGTGTCGCTGGCCGAGCAGATCATCCCGGCCGCCGATCTCAGCGAGCAAATCTCGACCGCCGGCTACGAAGCCTCGGGAACGGGCAACATGAAGCTGGCGCTCAATGGCGCTGTGACGCTCGGCACCCTCGACGGCTCGAACATCGAGATCCTCGAAAGTGTCGGTCGCGACAACATCTTCATCTTCGGACTGACGGCCGCCGAGGTGGCTGCGATGCGGGAGCGCCGGTCGTACCGGCCGCAGGATCACTACGACCGCGACGCCCGGGTCAAGCGGGTGACCGATGCCTTTTCATCCGCCTTGTTCTGCCCGCGCGAGCCGGACCTCTTCGCCTGGATCACTCGGAGTCTTCTCGACGCAAGCGACGAGCATGTCCACCTGGCCGACTTCCCAGGCTACCTGGACGCCCACGCACAGGTCGGCGACGCGTTCGCCGACCCAGGGCGCTGGACCCGCATGTCCATCCTCAACATCGCGCGCATCGGAAAATTCTCCAGCGATCGCACCGCCGCGGAATACGCGCGGGACATCTGGCACTTAGAGAGGGTGCAATGATTGAACGCCGGGCCTACGAGCTCTTTGAAACTCGCGCGCTCAGATCGGCCATGATGTAGCGACTGCTTCCAGGTCCGCCACCACGACGCGGTACCGAGCCCGAGCGCGTCCCACCACTGGCGCCGGTGGATGAAACCAGTACGCGAGCGTCACGCCTCCAACCATCATCGCCAGGCTTGCCGCCAGGAGTGCGACACCCGTCCATCGAGACCACGCGGACATCGGCGCCGCCAAACGCCGGACGGCTGCCGCCCTGCGCGGCCCGGACCAGGCGAACGAGGTCGAGGCGGGCAAGGTCGTCAGTCACGCTGCGGTTAGCGGCCCACGCGATGTGATCGCGACTCATCTCGCCAGAAACTGTCCGAGAACGGTACAGTTTCTTAGGAGTAGAAGAGACGCCAGGGTGATGGGGAGTGTTAATTAACACGGGGCCCGGATGTAGAATGCCCCATTCTCGAACGCCGGACTTCTAGGAGCGTGTTCCGGTTTCTCAGACACGCTCCTAGGGAAGGGTGATGCGATGTCGAATCAATTCCGCTCGGTGATCGCCGGGCTCGCGGCCGTGCTGGCCGTCGCGACGGTGGCCGTGACGGTTCGCACGCAGACGAGCGCTCAGGCCGCGGCCGCGAAGGAATGGTCAACTGTCAACGGCGACCTGGGCAACACGCGGTACTCCGCACTGACCCAGATCAACAAGGACTCGCTCTCGAAACTCCGCGGCGCCTGGACGTCCGCGCGGTTTGACGATGGCGGCGGCGGGCGGGCGATGCCGGTTGTGAAAGACGGGCTGCTCTTCATCACCGCCGGGTCGTACGTCTACGCCTACGACGCGAAAACGGGCGCGACTGTCTGGAAGCATCAGACCGGCGCGTCGCCCGCGAGCCCTGGGCTCGGAGACTTCACGCGACCCGAGCAGGGGCTCCCGGCACGGGAAGGCGTTGCGGTCGGCGACGGCATGGTCTACGTCGGGCTGAGCAACGCGCACGTCGTCGGTCTTCGCGAGAAAACCGGCGAGCAAGTGTGGGATGTCTACGGCGGCATCGATCCGCCTCGTCCCGGGCAAGGCGTCTCGGGCGCGCCGGTCTACGCCGGCGGTCTTGTCTTCGTCGGCACCTCGGCCGATCCCGGGTTCCGTGGAAAAGTCGTCGCCGTCGACGGCAAGACCGGACGCAAAGTCTGGGAGTGGTTTGCCGTCCCCGGCCCGGGCGAGCCTGGCCATGAGACGTGGCCGAAAGACAACGACTCGTGGAAGATCGGCGGTGGCGCGCTCTGGCTCGTCGGCGCGGCCGATCCGGATCTCGGCCTCGTCTACTTCGGCACGGGCAACGGCGTGCCACAGTACGCGGGCGATCTGCGCGCAGGCGACAACCTCTACCTCTGCTCCGTCGTCGCGCTCGACATCAAGACGGGCAAGCTGAAGTGGTACTACCAGACGATCCGCCACGACATTTGGGAGGCCGACATCGCGCAGTCGCCGGTGCTCTTCGACGCGCAGGTTGGCGGTCGCACAAGGAAGGCCATCGCCGCCATGCGGACGGACGGCGTGCTGTTCACCCTCGACCGCGAGACCGGCAAGCCGCTCATGCCGATCGAGGAACGCAAAGTGCCGCAGGACGCGCGCACGCACACCGTGCCGACGCAGCCGTATCCGCTGGGTGCCGAGCGCATGCTGCCCGACTGCGACGAGTGGAAGAAGCAGTCGATCCCGAAAGGGTTCCTGCTCGGCTGCTTCTTCGCGCCCGCGTCGCTCGACGTCCCGAATCTCCTGACGCCCGCCTGGGGCATGCGCGTCACGCCGATGGCGTACAGCCCGCAGACCGGCTATTTCTACGCGCTCGGCAACGCGGCGCTGCAATGGTTCCGGCGCGCGGAAGATCCGTACGTCTTCATCCTCGGCGGCGGGCGCGTGCCCGGCGTGCCCGCGGGCCACGGCGTGATGGCCGCTATCGACGGCAGGACGAGCAAGATCGTCTGGAAGAAGGAATTCAGCGGCGCGCGGCCGTCGGGCGCGTTGGCCACCGCGGGCGGCCTCCTCTTCCAGACAGTGCCGGACGGGAATTTCATCGCGTCGGACGCGAAGACCGGCGAGGTCGTGTGGCAGTTTCAGACCGGCGCGACCGGAGGCGGTGGGCCGGCGGCGAGCTACGAAGTGGACGGCGAGCAGTACATCGCCGTCGGGATGAGGAACACCGTGATGGCGTTCAAGCTGGGCGGCTCGATCGGGCCACAGCCGGCACCCGAGCAGGCGCCGCGGCCGGCGCCCTCGCTCTTCGCTGGCCCGATTCAGGATACGAACCGGATTGAGGTCGCCAGCTACGTCCGGGACAGCTCACAAGGCGGCACGCGCATGTACGTCGACGAGTACGCATTCAGCGTGTATCGCGCGCGCGTGAAAGCGGGCACGACCGTCCGGTGGGTCAATAACGGGCGCATGAATCACACGATTGCCGCTGAAGACGGCTCGTGGACGACGTCCAGACTGGGTCCGCTCGAAGCGGCCGCGATCACCTTCGACAAGCCCGGTGAGTACACCTACATCTCCAAGGAGTACCCGTGGCAGAAGGCCCAGCTCATCGTGACGCCATAGCATGACTGACTAGCCACGCCGTTGCGCCTGCTTGACGCTGTGAACGCGCGGAGGGTGCACGAGCGTGCCGTCTGCGAAGTCCATCGGGCGGTCGCGATACTTCCGCATGAGCGCCTCGATGTCGGGCAGGTCCCGGTCTGAGATTGGGAGAACCGTCACGGCACCCGAGCGGATGAAAGCCCACCCGAGCTCCACTTCCCGCGGGTTGTCGCCCACCAGACGAAAGAGCTCGGTCAGGACGGCACTTGATGTCGACAGCGGTAATCGGAACTGCCCGAAGGCATCGCGGCATCGTTCATGCCACGGATCGCCGCGATCGAGGCACGCCAGGAGGGCGCCAGTGTCGGCAAGCGCCCTAACGTGCATGGGCATGCTGTCGCTTCAGTCGCGCCCTGACGAGTTCACGAGCGCATTCGCTCCGCCGTCCAGTACCGCCGGCAAAGCACCCCAAAAAGCGCGCTGCCCGGGGGTGGAGGCGGCGCTGGTGTTCGATGGCCGACTCGCTTCCGTCGCTGGTCGAACTGAGGTGATCAGCGACGATTTCGTCCAACAGCCGGGCCACGCTTCGATTCGTGCTGCGCGCTGCTTCCTCGAGGCTTGCCTTTGTCGTGGAAGAGACCCGCCACGTATACACTTCACTCTTTCGGGGCATGCACGACAGTGCAATGCAGTACCCGCCGTGAATCAATCCGACTGTCGAGCCGCCGCATGCGGACGCGACAAGCTTCGATGGAAAACAATGTAGTATGTTCTAAAGGAGGATGCCAAGATGTCGGAATATCGGATTAAGGTTGCGCCCGATACAGTAGCGTATGCTGACGGGGAGAACCACAAGCTAGTAGTGGAGTTCGCCATCCCGGGAGCGCCAACGGATACCATCGATGTGAAGATCCTGGAAGACAGCGTCCACCTGACAGCGCCAGCAAGGGACATTGAGTATGTTTCAGCACTGGCTCTAGGTTGGCCGGTGAAACCTGACAAAGCCGAAGCGACCTACGAGCACGGCCTGCTCCGAATCGAGGTGCCCTTTAAAGATCCGATGGAAGATGCTGTGAAGGTCGCCATCAAAGTAGGTGGCGCGGAAACCAAGACCAAAGCAATCGAAGCCTGATGACCCGTTGTTAGTCCTAAGAACGAGACAAGCGGGGCTTGTTGGCTGAGCGTGGCCAACATGGAAATGGAGCTGCCCGAGCCGCGGCGCGTTACATTCATGCGCTGTCCCCGGCGCCACATTGGCCGCCGCGGCTCGCAGCTCATTTCCGGGCCGTTATACGGACAGAGAACGAAGACATCGGATCGGCTTACATCGGGGCGGTTTGCAACGTCGCGATGTTTATCGGGGTGCCTCGCTTCTTCGACGGCCCTCGCGGGTTTCACCAGCCGGACAATACTCGAGCGTTCCGATCTCGGTTACAGCAACGAGAACGAACAAAGCCCCGTCTGGCTGCTGCGAACTTCGGGGTCATCTGCGACAGGTCGGTGTGTTCATCGCGACGACCGGCACTCTCGGGCAGCGGCGCTCAGTCGGCGCAACGATCGCGGAATCGGGCACGACTCTCGGGTCCGGGTCAATCCATCGGTTGGCCGCCCGTCACTCGTTCTTGATTACCGGGAGAGAACTGCGAGTCCGCTACTTGGCCGCGATGTAGAACTCTTCTGAGTATTGAGTGTTCGCCTCGAATAGTCGTTTTCCGTAAAGCGGTATGACGTGTGGGTTGGACACCCTCGCCGCAATCTCGTAGTTCCCTGGTGAAAGAACAATCATTGTCGAGTCCCCTGCGACAAGTTGGACTGTCTGGTTTAGCGGCCCCGAGACGAACAGAAACAGAGTGTAGGCAGTCGCATTGTTAACCTGCACGCTCGTCGGATCACTTGAGCCCCCTGGTCCCGCTTGCGCGGGTGGTATCGGAAGGTGGCGGCCCTTCCTTATATTGTCGATTTGCCGTCGGATGCCATTGGCTGGATGAACTGAGCGCGGGGCCACATCGTCGATTGAAACCTGCCCTCGGTCTCGGCGCGCTCCCGTGGTGTCCGCAGGTGTGAGTCTCGCGAGCGACTCAAGATCACCTTGGTCTGGTGGCGGAGGAGCAAGAATCTGAGCCCCGGCCTGCCGCGCCAGCGTCGCGATGTCGGAAGGGGACGCAACAACCTGTGCCATGCGCGCCGGCGGCGGCGCGAGTATGGTGGCGCCTGCCTGAGCCGCAAGGGTCTCGACGTCTTGGACTGGCGCGGCGGCCGTGTCTTCCGCAGCGGGGCGATTGTGCTGGCCTCCAAACAGCAGGACCGCCGCAACAAAGATCACCAAGATAGGGACAGCCCCGAGAATCATCGTCTCGTTCGACCACGGCGGCACGGGCGGGCTCTGGTGTCGTGTATGCGGCGGTGGCTGAGGCGGTTGGGGCGGCGGCGGTGGTGGCGCGTTGGTCCCACTAAAGCGTTCATTTTTCAGCGAAGCATCGTATTCAGCACGCCGCCTTCGGTCACGCAGCGTTTCCCACGCTTCATTGAGCAGCGCCGCGAGTCGCGTAGCGTTTGGCGCATTATTAACATCCGGATGGTATTTCGCGACGTTCGCTCGATACGCGGCTTGAATTTCTTTCGCGTTCGCGGACTCTGGCACGCCGAGCAACTCGTAGTAGGAGATTCCCATAACTCAGATCGATCTCTTTCGTGGTGAGCTCAACCCTTGCTAAGTTGTTCGTCAATCACTCTCTTCTGCGATTGGGCTACTCTCACGGAGCCCTACGAACTGCCACAGCCCAAGCCCAACGATCTGACAGCGCGGTGTCATGACGTCGCTTTCTCGAATTCGAAGCCGTGCCGCTGGTGGGTATTTGTTCGCCGAGGCGTCGGACTTCCGACCCACACCGCCGTCACGGCAGCGAGGAAAACGGGCGCGATTCGAGTGATCAAAATCCAGCCAGTGCGACACCGCGGCGCTTCGCTGCAAACGGGACACCCGACGGAGGACTCGAAGAGTCACGCGATCCAGCGCGCCGACGTGGTCTCCGACACGGAACGTCCTTGCGAGTCAGACTAAGAGCGCCTCGCCGCGCGCCGTGAGAACGCCCGTGCGCCAGCCAGGCGCCGCCGAAGACGTAGTCTTTCCTCACCGAAATCCGCCAGGCCACTCTCAGGAGGCGCGCGTTGCGGCAAAATGTGACGCCGCTGGCCTCACGACGGGTAGCTCCCGACGGACCGGGTTCTTTTCCCTGAAGGAACTGGCCAGCGGGCTCTCCACCTTCAGGACTTGCTGCAGGGAGCAGGATGGCCACGCACAAAACCGTCGTCCGCCACTCGAGGACGACCTCGCCCGTCACCGCCAGATCGCAAGGGACGCCCTCCTAGACTGATGAGCGCACAGCAGAAGGCCGAAGTCCGACGCTTGCGACAAGCGGATCTTGGCCGCACACGCTGGCCGGACTGGAAACTGGCCGCGAAATTCGGCGTGTCACGTTCGACCGTCCAGCGCGCCACACAAGGGAACCCGTACCCGAGCGAGGTCCGACAGACCCCGGTCCCCGAGCCTGACAACTTGCGCAAAGATGCCGGGATGGAGGACCGTACGATTCGCGATCGGCAGGAGCGGGATCGCTGGGCGGCTCTGCAACGTAAACGGGATCTGGCCTTCGCGACCGCACTGAAAAGCGCGACACTGACCCTGGAGCAGGCGGGCACGTGGGAACGTCACATGTTCGACGCACTCCTTGCCTCCCAGGACCCACGGATGGACGACATCCGCGCACGCTCGACGGCACTGGAGCAGTTCATCGAGGCGCGCTATGCCCTCCCTCGACTTCGGAGCTGCGTGCCGAAGCTGCCACTGTGGTGCGAGGTCCTCGAGGACGATCGCGCGCGCCGCCAGAAAAAACACGTGACGCGCTGGCGCGCGTTGCTGACGAAGCACGTCGAGGGGCGCGAACTGTTGCGAGAAGTGCTGACAGGACCGCTCAGGTTCACGCCAGAGGGGCGAACGTATCGGTTCGAAGGGGGGAAGTCACGTCGGGCGGCTGCTCGCAGGGATAGCCGGCTTACCAACTGTTCTGGCGTCCCCAACGGGATTCGAACCCGTGTTTTGGCCTTGAAAGGGCCACGTCCTGGGCCTCTGGACGATGGGGACCGGAAGCGAGAACCTCAAATCATAGCATAGCGATCCGGACACTCCGCGGGTCCACAGCCGGCGAAGCCGGCGATGGTTACGACGCGGCGGGACGGCTTGAATCTTGACTATGGACTGTCGGGGTGGGCGGGGGTGAGACCCAGGGCGAGACCCGCTCCTACTTCGACGGAGGAATGGCCTGCAACAGCTCGCGAATGCCGCCAAGCGAGGCCATCAGGCCGCTCGCTTCGTAGGGCAGGAACACCAGCTTCTGCGCGTTCGTGGCG
>JAHFUI010000273.1 GCA_023265175.1 Acidobacteriota bacterium | reverse complement strand
CGCTTGAGGTCGACGACGACGCTTCCCGAGTAGACGGGTGCCGAACCGCCATACGTCAGGTTCTTGCCGGTCGAAATCGGATACAGCGGCAGCCGGTATTCGTTGGCGATCTTGACGATCGCCTGGATCTCCTCCACCGAGATCGGCGCAACCGCCGCCGATGCGACCCGCTCGCCTTCCTCGCCCCAGAGCGGTGAGTAGGCATCGCGATAGAGCGCGACGTCCTCATCGCTGCTGAACAGCCACTGGCTTCCGACGACGTCTCGAATGCGCCGCAGCGCGTTTTGGAAATCGCGATCGCTGATCCCTGGTGGCCTTGTTGGCATGACTATCCTCGCTTTTGGCCCGGCGCGTAGTAAACACGCGCCCATCTGGCAGGCGCGATGACCCAGGAAAACAACGAGCGCTCGCCGGCTCCGGGGCGTTTCGCCAGATCCAGAAGGTCGATCTTCGCCTCCGGCTGCAGATCATCGGGGCAGCTTGTGGCCATCGCGGCGGCCACAGCGCTCCACTGGTTGCCAGCGGCTGTCAGACGGTTCTCCCATTCCGGCAGCGGGTCGGGCCCGGTGACCACATGACGGACGCGCCCGTCGCCGGCCGGCACATGCTCAGCGCGATAGACGACGCCCATCCCGTAGTCGCGCCCAAGAAGTTCGAGACAGAAGAGCGGCGCGCCGCCGGTCAGCCCCGCGATGGCAATCGGGCCGCGTTTCCAGCGTGGCTGGATCTCGTTCATCCAGACGTTGCTGACATCGCTCCCAATGGCGTGCACCGGGGCGTCCCGGTTGGCGGCCTCGGCGCCGAACGCTGCGCCTTCGGCAAAGGTTGTGTCAAACAGGACCCTGAAGAACCGATGCGAACCGCCGAAGCTACTCGCGAGCGCTGCGCGCCCGGCCAGGGGGCACGCCGCCAGCGCCGAAACGGCAAGACCGCGCTGAATGAATTCTCGACGGCTGGGCATGCTCCTCCCTCCCGCTCCACGATATTCATCCGAAACCGTAGCGTCCTGGCGGCCCTTCCCCGTGATCTAAGTTGCTGCGGCTGGCGAATGATGCCACGAGGAGGCTGCAGAAGCAATCTCCTTGACCCTCCGGCCCAGGTCGATTTGCGTGACCCTGATGTTGCCCTGCGCATCGCGGTCGACGTCGTGCAGCTCGGCGAATCAGCGCCGGGCTCGTGGCTTCGAGTCGTAGATGTGGATGTCGAACTTTACTCGAGTTCGTCCAGTGAGACCAGGCCGCGCTTGAGCACCTGCACGATGGCCTGCGCGCGGTTCTCGACGCCAAGCTTCGACAGCAGGTGACCGACGTGCGTCTTCACCGTCTCGTCACCGATGTCGAGCGCCGCCGCGATCTCGCGGTTCGACCGCCCGAGCGCCATCTCGCGGAGCACCTCCGTCTCGCGCGGCGTGAGATCGTCGCTGGCAGAGACAGCGCCAAGCAGTCGACCCACCGACGGATCGATGTACGTCCGGCCCTTGGCCACGGCGCGCACGGCGGCGAGCAGCGTCTCCGGCTCGGCGTCCTTCCGCACGTAGCCGGCGGCACCCGCGCGCAGGACGCCCATCATGCGCGCCTCGTCGACCGACGCCGTGAGCGCGACCACGCGCGCCGACGGCGCACGCGCCAGAATCCGGCGCGTCGTTTCGATACCATTCATCCCGCCCGGCAACAGCAGGTCCTGAAGCACGACCTGGGGCTTCCACTCGTCGAGATGCTCGAGCAGTTCCTCTCCGCTGGCCGCCACGCCGACGACTTTCACGTCTTGGAACGACTCGAGGTACGACTTCAGGCTGCGCGAGACGACGCGGTGATCGTCGACGAGCGCAACCGTGATGATCGCCGGCATCGTCATGCCATCGCCTGCGAGCGGCTGCGCACGCGATGCCAGGCCGCCACGAACCGGGCCGCCGTCACGGCGGCAACGGCCGCGACGATGGCGTTCCACGGACGTTCCCATCTGTCGCCGAACGTCAGGCTCACGAGCATCAACGCGGAGACGAGCGCCCAGAGGAGCGCCTTCGTCGCGTAGTCGCGCGACGTGCTCGTATCGCACGGCACCGAGAAGCCAACAATCGCGCCGACGCCGGGCTTGCTCTGCAGCAGGAACGTGCCCGATACCTCGGCGACGCGTGCCTTCATGTTCTCGGTGCCCATGCCCTTCGCAACCTGCAGCGGATCGAACCCTGCGCCGTCATCGCGAATCGACAGCTCCAGATTGTTGCCGGACAAGCCAAGGCGGACCTTGACGTGCTGCGCGCGGGCGTGACGGGCGACGTTGGCCAACGCTTCCTGCGCCGCCCGAAAGAGCGCCTCCTGCGCGCCCGGCGGCAGCCTTCCGCTCGGCGGAAGCGAGCCGGCCTCGAGCTGGACGTCCGCGCCGGTGCGAAGTCCCAGCGCCTCGCACTGCTGCCTGAGCGCCGCCAGCAGCCCGGTGTTCTCAACCGGTGCGGCCTGAAGCTGTCCGATCAGCGCTTCCATCTCCGTCATCGCGTCGCGCACCGAGCTGCGCACCTGCTCGAGAGCCGATTGCGCGCCGTCGGCGTCGGATGCGAAGCGGGCCTGCGCCGTGGCGGCTGACGTCTGAATCGCGAACAGCTGCTGTTTGACGGCGTCGTGCAGATCGCGCGCGAGGCGCGCCCGTTCCTCGATGCGCGCCGCCTGACGAATCTGCTGCTCGTACTGCGACTGCAGCGCGTCAGACGTCATGCCCGGCCGCGCGCGATCGATCAACACCGGGCTCGGATCGTCGCTGTCGAAGAGTCCCTTGAACGGTCGATTGAACGTGGGCGCGCGAGCGCACGTCGCGGCGACGTAGAGCAAAACGATGGCGATCGCGAGCCGGGTCCAGCCGAGTACGGGTGGCACGAAGGCGTCGAAGACGGCGAACGACTGGATCGCGAACATCGCGCCGAGATACAGATGACCAAATGCAAACCAATAGAGCGCCCGGCGCCGGCTGACCGGATTCTCGATCCGGCTCAACCCGACTGCCGTGAGGCCGAGCGCCACAACGATGGCGGCAACGGCGCGGATCAGGCCGACGCGTCCCCAGGGGATGCCGGGAAAATCGGGGTTGGCCCGCACACCGGGGAAAAACGTCGGAGGCGAATCGGCGACGAGCAAGCCGACGATGGTGCTGACCCACGCGTAGATCCGGAGCACGAGCCGCGTGTCGATGGCGTCGGGGTGTTGGCCGGGTTGCCTGGCGCAGAGTGTAAGACGAGCCTGTTGCGGCCACATCCCCCGAACTGCGCAGGCCACATCCCCCGTCCGGGGGACTCCACGATTGTTACTCGTAGCGTAGCGCCTCGATGGGATCGATTCGCGTGGCCCGTCTGGCAGGAAGATACGCGGCTCCAAGTGCCGCGGTCGCCAGCAGGACGGACACGGCGCCATACGGACCGAGACGGGCACCGATGGCGAGGCTCATCGTCTCACCTATTCAATCGGCTCCCCGTGGGCCTTCATACCCCTTGCGAGCACCGTCTTGGGGAGGTCTCCTGTGCCGCAAAGGATGAAAGAGCCGAAGTCCTTGTACCAGTCTCCATCAGGAGCCTCAGGCTCCGAGCGGACCCAGGACTGCAGCAGTTCCAGTTCTCTAAGCGAGATCTGTCGCTCCTTAACGCGCTCCAAGAGATGCTGCCAGACACCGCGAGGCAGCCTACGGAAGCGAATCTTCGGCAAGCGCATCCTTTCCGAAGATTGCGCGAATCAGAGTCTTGCCTGCCTCGTTCTTCCGCGCGGGCTCGTGCTCCTTGATAAAGCGGTTGTAGGCGATCTTGAGTTGCCGTCTGGCTTCCTTGTCGGCCTGAATGCCTCGCTCGGCAAGCGTCACCAGAGCGCGGCTCATCGTCATGCGACGCCGTCTGGCTATCCTGCGCACCTCGGTCGCCACGCCCGCCGGAATCGTCACACTCTGACGAACGGCCTGCGGCCTCGAACGGGAAGATCTCGATCTGGTGCGGTTGGCCATAGGTTCATTGTATAGCCGTTGAACCACAGTGGTGCAGACGGGCGGCCCCATCAGTTCTTTGCGGTGGTGTCGTCGATGTCGTTGCGCCCTGGATTGCCGCCGGTGTGAAAATGGCCGATCCATGGGAAATGGTCGCGAATGTTCCGGACGATATCGCCGTCCATGATCTGCGCGTGGTCTAGTTTTCCTCTGGCGGCTCGATATGGTCGATGACCATCACGTCCATGGGAAGCTTTTTCGGCTCCAGCTTCAGACCAAGTTGCTCCTGAACCGCCGTGTACAGGGACGGCCCGTTCGGGTCGACGCCGCCGATTGGGGGCGGCGCTCCCGGATCCGGCCGCGACGCGAGTGCCGAGGCGGAGAGCGCGTCGGGCGTGTAGGTCAGGTCGATGTCGTACCCGCCTGTCAAGCCGGTCTGGTCGATCACCTGGCGGCCGCCG
>JAHFUI010000121.1 GCA_023265175.1 Acidobacteriota bacterium | reverse complement strand
TCGAGGAGCCCGCGACACTGCCGCTCCAGCAGACGCTTCTTCAACGATCGGAACACCGCGGCATCGAGCCGCCGCCCGCTTTCCCGCGCCGACTGAAGCAGCACGTTAAGATCGGTCAGCGAAATGCCGGCGGTCAGCTTCGCGAGCTCCGCCGCGTCGAAATCGGAGAAGGCCTTGAAGTCGACGCCCGGCGCGGCGCCTATCGACACCTGGATGAACGTCCCGCGCTCCTTTTCGTCCGGCAGCGGCACCTCGATGGTCGCCACGTGCGGATTGCCGGCGAGGCGATCGCTCAGGTCGGCCAGCTTCTCGTCAACGAGCGCGAACGCCATGTTCAACTGCTTGACGTGCGGGCTCATGGCCCAATTGAGCATCGTCACGAGCTCGGAGGACGCCTGCAGGTTGAGACGTCCGGGCTCGCCGGACGGAAAGACGTAGGACGCCTGGTCCATGATCAGCGCCAGGCTCAGGCGATCCGGCTCCGCGGCCATGATGTTGTTGCGCACGAACCGATCGAGGATGGCGAAGGCCGCCGCCGGATCTTTCGACAACGCGCTCAGGTCGCCAAGCCTGCTGTTGGCGAGCGCGACCATGTCCTTGAGCCGCTGTTCGTCGCGTCCGGCGAACGCACGCAGCCCCTGGCCGAGGTCGTAGTGCAGGACGAGCGACCAGCGGCCGAAGAGCTGCTCGGCCAGAAACTCCGCGAGCACGCCGTACCGCGCCGCGTTGTCCGGGCCGATTCGAACCAGGTCGTCGGTATTGCCGTGGAGCACGAAGGCCGCGGTCGTTCCGGAAAAATAGAGCTCCGCAAGCTGCGCCGCCCAGGCGGGAAACCAGTCGGGCAGCTCCGCAGAACCGCGATGCCCCTGATCAGGCGTCATGCCGCAGCACTCCCCGCAGATCGGCCTTGAGGATGGCCGGGGGTTCTTCGAGTTGGTCGGCAAGACCCGTGAGGTGCTGCAGCTCGCTGACTGCCTTTTCGGTCTGGCGCATGCTGTCGGCGGCCGAATCCACCTGGCTGCTGAGGAAATCGGGGTCCTGCCGGTTGACGGCCATCTCGGCGAGCACTTGAATCTTCCCCTCGATGCGATCGAGCTCGATGGACACGAAGTCGGCGTTCTTCTTCGCCCGCCCGTAGTTGTCGAGACGCAGCTCGCCACTCGCGATGCTGTCCTGAAGCGACCGGACGATGCGTTCGTCACCGCCGGTCTTGGCTGCCTGGGCTTCCTGGGCGGTCGCGAGGTTCTTGCGAAGCGCCTCGAGCCGTGTCGAGATCTCCTGCTCGTTCATCGTCGTGAGAAAGCGATCGAGCGCCGCCTTCGAGAGCAGCAGGCGAAGAAAGAGCCAGAGCAGCCGATCCAGACCCGGCGTGCGGATCTCCTCGGCGCCGCTGCCTTGATCGCCGGCGGCACCGCGGACGCCGGCCGCGATGCCCCGCATCTCCAGGCAGCGCGCGTGCAGCCGCTCGAAGCGCGTACGCGCGTCGGCCGGCAGACCCCGCAGCATCGTCACGAGCGACACGGCGGGTGGCTGAGGCCCGGTGCCTGCCGCGGTGGCCGTGTTGGCCGCGTGGACTTTCGCGTCGATGGCCGCGCGGAACCTGGGAATCGAGACGAGGCCGGCAAGGTAGGTCAGTTCGCCCACAGCCACGAGGGGCAAAAGTACTCCGGCAACGGGCGTCATCGCCGCCGCGGCGGCGCCGCCCAGCAAGAACAACACGTTCCACCTGAAGAGAAACGCTTCCTTGAGATAGTCCGGCATCCCCGCGCCCCGTGGCGGCTGCGGTACCTTCTTCACCGAATCGTCTCGGGAAGGGATTGCCACGTCAGTCGCCGGCACGCGTCGACGTCGCCAGGTTGTCCATGATGTCGCGAATCTCGCACACGCGCTCGATGAAGGCCCGTTCGCGCAGCATCTCCTTCGGCGGGTGGGTCGGCGGCGGCACCACCATCTCGCGGATGATCGTGCCGGGCGCTGAAGAGAACACGTAGACGCGGTCACCGAGATAGACCGCCTCCTCGATCGAATGCGTCACGAAGAACACGGTTGCCTGCGCTTCTTTCCAGAGCTCGACCAGCAGCGCCTGCATGTGCAGCCGCGTCGTCGGATCGAGGGCGCCGAACGGTTCGTCCATGAGAATGATGCGCGGCGACAGGATCAACGTGCGGGCGATCGCCACGCGCTGCCGCATGCCGCCCGACAGCTCGCCGGGGTACTTGCGGGCGTCACGCTTCACGTCGAGGCCGACTTTGTCGATCCACTCCTCTGCCCGCTTCCTCCGCTCGCGCGCCGGCACACCGCGGCACTCGAGGCCGAACGCCACGTTGTCCTCGACGGTGCGATTGTCGAATGAGGTGTAGTCCTGGAACACCATGCCGCGATCCGCGCCGGGCTCTCCGACCGGCTTGCCCTCGACCAGCACCGTGCCCTGGGTGGCCGGGTACTGCGGACGGAGGGCGGCGATGAGGCGCAGGACGGTCGATTTTCCGCAGCCTGACGGTCCCAGAATCGCGATGAACTCCCCTTTGTCCGGCACGTTCGGGACGGAGAACGTCACGTCGCGGATGACGGTCAGGTTGCCGAACCGTTTCGTCACGCCGCGAAAATCGACGATGTTCGCGGACTGGCCGGCCGCGGCCGCGGGCTCGCTCACTGGCACCACAGACTGCTACTCCTCGACGGCACGGTACGGAAACAGCCCGCGCTGGAACCAGAACAGCAGGCGATCGATGCCGTAGGCGAGCAGGCCGATGATGATGAGAATCAGGATGATGTGCTCCGACAGACCGCGTCGCTGGCTCGTCATCAACAGGTAGCCAAGACCGTGCTGCGCGTTGATCAACTCCGCGAGCATGATGTAGCCGAAGGCGAGGCCGAAGAGATGCCGCAGGCTGTTGTAGATGTCCGGAATCGCGAGCGCGACGAGCACCTTGCTCACAATCTGAAGCGACGAGGCCCCCAGCGTCTGCGCCGTTTCCACGTAACGGTCCGGCACGCTCGCGATCGCGGCGGCGGCGTCCGAGTAGACGAACGGCACGGTCGCGATGAAGATGAACATGACCTTCTGCGTCTCGTCGATCCCGAACCACAGGATGGTCAACGGAATCAGCGCGGCCACCGGCAGGTTGCGCCCGAACAGCGCAAGCGGCGCGCCCGCGGCCTCCACGACGCGCCAGGATCCCGCCGCGATTCCAAGTGGCACGCCGACGAGGGCCGCGAGGCCGAATCCGATCAGCACCCGTTTCAGTGTCGCGGCGACGCTGGCGACGAGCGCGCGTTCGCGCAGAAGGCTGGGAAAGCTTCCGATCACTTCCGCCGGACTTGGCAGGATGACCGGCGAAATCAGACGGTCCTCGGATGCGAGGCCGGCCGTCGCCAGCCACCAGATGAGCACGACGAACCCCATCGCCCCCACGCCGATGAGCCGGCGCGTCATCGGTGGCGGCGGGAGTCGAAGGGCCAGGAGTGACGGTCTCGATTCGGGCGGCATCTACTTGGGCTTGGAGGCCGCCGCCTCCGCCGGGTAGACCTTGACCTCCACTCGCCGGTTCTTCGCGTGGTTCTCGGGATCCGCGGAATCGGCTGGCCGGTCCCAGCCGATGCCGGCGGTCGCGAACTGATTGGGCTGGAGCGACCCGAACTTTCGGACGATCGCTTCCTTCACGGAATTCGCGCGGTTCAACGACAGCTCCTGCACGAGGCTCTTCGGTATCTGCCCCTTCATCGAGCTGTCCGTGTGGCCTTCGATGATGATCCGCGCCGCCCCGTATTGCCCCGCCAGCTTCCCGACTTCCTCGACGACGAAGCCGACGTTGGGGTCGTAGAGCTCTTCCACCTCTTTGCCATCCGCGTTGCGCGTGATCTTCTTGCCGAGGTCCCAGGAGTTCGGGAAGAAGTGGATCACGACCGTCTTGGTCAGGATCTCGTCCTTTTCCCCCTGGATCGAGCCCGCGGTCGCCGGCGCGAAACGGACGTCGTAGTCGCTCTTCTGGCTGGCGTACTTCTGCTCCGCGCCCAGCTTCTGGATGACCGAGAAGTCCATCACCTGATCGAACGGCGTCTGCTCGGTCACGGCGTTGATCTTCTTGTAGAGGAAGTACGCGGTGCTCCAGGTGCGCTCGAAATTGGTCGGGTTGTTCTGGTTGAGGAAGAAATCGCGGTTCTCGGCGAAGTTCGTCGAGTGCGCGTCGCCGAGCATGCCGAGCGCGTCGCTTTCGGGAATCGAATAGCCGGTAGCCATCAGCTTGGCGACCTTCTGCTTCGCGTCCTGCGCCTTCAGGTCCTGCATGGCGTCGAAAATGCCGCGCGAGAGTCCCTCCATCACGTCCGGATTGTCATTGGCGAAGTCGGCGCGCGCGAACCAGATGTCGGCAATCAGCTTGTTGGCCGTCGACGTCGTGACCAGGACGCGATTGCCCTTGACCTTCTCGAGGTTGTAGATGTCGGGCGCCCAGCTCACAACCCCCGCCAGGCGTTTGTCCGCATTGAACGCGGCCGCCGCCTGGAACGCGTCCTGCGTGAACTTGAACTGGACTTCCGCCGGCTGCACGCCCGCGTTGATCAGCGCATTGAGGATGAAGAAATGCGACGGGGAGTTCTGCGCGAGCACGATCGTCTTCCCACGCAGGTCCGCCATCGTCTTGATACTGTCGCGGACGACGATGCCGTCGCCGCCGTTCGACCAATCGATCTGCTGGTAGACGCGCGGCATGACGCGCGAGTCCTTCCGCAGCCCCTCCAGGAACAGCGGTAGCATGTCGAGCGTGGCCCAGCCGACGTGGAGATTCCCCGCTGCGTAGGCATCGCGCATGGCGATCGGATCGTCGATCAGCACCAGCTCGAGCTTGAAGTCCTTGCCGCCGGGCGTCTTCCACACCTTGCCTGGCTTGAAGCCGTTGTTCGCGTAAATCATCGGGCTCCAGCCGGCCCAGACGTTGATCGCGAACCGGACGGTGCGATCCGCCATCGGTTTGTAGTTGGAGATCCCTTTGACCGCCGGCAACCGCGACGCGGCGACGTACTTGTATTCCTTGACGGTCGTGATCCCCGCGGCATCGGGCGCCTCGGGCTCCCCCTTCATCTGTTTGATCTCTTCGTTCGAGATCCGCCCGGCCCCTCCTCCGCCAGGTCCGAGCGCGCCGTACCGCCACAGCGCGACGCCGACGAGGCCGAGGATCACGAGCAGCACCGCAACGTAGAACGCGGGTTTGGGCTGTCCATTCGCCATGTCTGGGCTCCTGATCGATTCCGCCGTAGATCGATTCCGCCGGAGTGGCGGACTTCAGTCCTGCCTTGTTCCTAGTTTGTCTGTTTCTCGGCGGCCTTGTTAGTCTTATCAGTCTTGACAGGGGCCGGCCCGAGGTCCTTCGCCGTCTGTGCGACGGGTGTCGTTTCCGGCGACTTGAGCCCGAGCTCGACCTCGAAATTCTGGAGCGCCTGCTCGGCGAGCTGCCCTTGCATGCGCTCTTCGGCCTTGATCTCCGCGATGCCCTTTTCCGACAGATCGGCCGCCACGCGTACCTTGCCGCGATTCTGATCGATCTTCTGCTGGATGACGGTTTCGATCTCCCCGAAATCCGTCGTCAGATTCATGTCGAACGTCTCGGAGAGCTTGGCGATCTCCGCTTCGGCGGAGCTCATCTTCAGCTCCGCGTCGTACTTCTGGATCTTCTCGCGAAGCTCGATCAGCTTTTCGTTCGCGTGCTGGATCTTCTTCAGGTTGTTGCCGTACGCCGTCTCGTGCATCTGGAGCTGCTGCTCGTTGGCCGTCAGCTCCTCCTTGGCCTTCTGCAGCTCCAGCGCGAATTTCGCCGCGGTCTCCCGATCGCCGGCCTTCAGGTACGCCTTGGTCTCCGCCTCGAGCTTTTGCGCGTGAGACCGGTTCGCGGCGACCTGGCGCGTGACGCGCTCGACGAGTCCGCGATACTGTTCCAGGCCGACGCGGCCTTCTTTGAGCTGCTCGACCGCCCGGTCGTACTCATATTGCATCTGCGCGACCGGATCGGCCTCCCAGAACAGATTCGCAACCTTATTGATTTGCGCCAGGAAGGCAGACCAGAACTTGTGAAGAATCACGGGATCTCCTTTGTTTCACTGCTCACGTACGACGAGATTACTTCTTCACGGGTTCCCACTCGATGGCGCCGGGCGCCTCGGCGAGGGTCTAGCTATGGTAGATCAAGGTTCGGCCCCAAGCCGCTTCCGGGCTTCGGCCAGCGCTTCCAGTGTCGCCTTCGACGGCTTCGGGAACGCGAGATCGAGGCTCTCGAGCGCCTCGACGACGAGATCGGCAATTGTCAGCCGCGTGAACCACTTGTGATCGGCCGGGACAACGAACCAGGGGGCGTACCTCGTGCTCGTTCTCGACAGCGCTTCCTCGTACGCGCGCATATATTCGTTCCACCGATCGCGCTCGGCCAGGTCGCCCGCCTGGAACTTCCAGTTCTTCGACGGTTGGTCCAGCCGCTCGAGCAATCGCCGGCGCTGTTCCTCTTTCGACACGTGCAGGAAAAACTTCCGGATGAGCGTGCCGTTGCGGGCCAGATACCGCTCGAAGGCGTTGATGTCCTCGCAGCGATCTCTCCACACGTGTCGCGTGACGAGCGAGGGCGGAAGCTTCTGACCGCCGAGAATTTCGGGATGGACGCGAACGACCAACACTTCTTCGTAGTAGGAGCGGTTGAAGATGCCGATCCGGCCGCGCTCGGGAAGCGCTTTGACCGCGCGCCAGAGGTAGTCGTGGTCGAGCTCTTCGTCCGACGGCCGCTTGAAGGCGAACACCTCTGTGCCTTGCGGGTTCAAGCCGCTCATCACGTGCTTGATGGCGCTGTCTTTGCCCGCCGCGTCGATCCCCTGGAAGATGATCAACACCGACCAGCGATCCTGCGCGTAGAGCTGTTCCTGAAGCGCGGCTAGGCGCTCAATCCCTCGTTCGAGCTTGCCGCCCACCTTCTGCTTGCTCTTGAAGGGCCCCGTATCGGCGGGATCATAGCGGCGCAAGTCGACCTTCTCGCCGGGCCGGACGCGAAAACGACTGGTATCCATCCGTGCACGAGCACACTAGTTGGCGCGTGGCGCGGCGTCAAGCGACACGGGTTGGCCCGCGCGGAGAGCCCGCGCGGAGAGCGGTTGACTCGGAGCCGCCGGACGCGTAGAACATCCCCATGGCAGACGCCGACCTCAGGCCGCCGGGCGATCTGGGGCGAGCGTTGTTCAGCGAAGGCGCGGATGCGCTCCGGCTGCGCAACGAAGCGATTCACGCGTCGATTACCGGGATCGTCATCGCCGACATGGAGAGGCGGGTGACCTACGCGAACCCCGCGTTCCTGCGGATGTGGGGGTTCGAGACGGTGGACGAGGTGCTGGGCCGGGACTACACGGCCCTCACGGAGTCGCCCGAGCAGACCGAGGCGATCGCGGCCGATATCGTCAGCCGGGGCGGCTGGGTTGGCGAGGTCGTCGGGCGCCGGAAGAGCGGCGGGCGCTTCGCCGCGATGGTGTCGGGCACGCTGCTCAAGGACGCGTCCGGCGTGCCCTTCGCCATGATGGGGTCGGTCATCGATGTCTCGGACCGCCGACGGGCCGAAGAGGCGCTGCGGGACAGCGAGGAGCGATACCGGTCGCTCGTGGAATCGGCCCAGGATCTCATCTTCATCTCCGACATCGACGGCCGCTACCTCTACGCGAACGTGACGGCCGCCGCGATGCTGGGCACAACGCCTGAGCACGTCATCGGCAAAACCGTCGACGAGTTGTTTTCGCCCGAGGTGGCCGCCCGCTACCGGGCGGGGGTCAGGCACGTCATCGAAACGGGCGAGAGCCTCAGTTCGCAGGACCGCAACGTCATCAACGGCCGCGTCTTCTGGCTCAATGCGCTCGTGCAGCCGGTCCGCGATCGCCAGGGGCGCGTCACGGCGGCGCAGGCCATCGTGCGCGACATCACCGGCCTGAAGCTCGCCGAAGAGGCGCTGCGCGAGAGCGAGGAGCGGCTGCGGCAGGCCGTCCGGGTGGCGAGCATCGGCATCTTCGACCACGATCACCGCGCCGGGACGATGTACTGGTCGCCGCAACAGCGGGAGATCTGGGGGTGGGGGGCCGATGAACCGGTCCTGGCGCCCGGTTCGGTCAGCGACGGGATCCACCAGCTGGTCGTGGACCTCATCCACCCGGACGACCGCGAGCGGGTCGAGGCAGCCGTCGCGCGCGCGCACGCGGCGCGCGACGGCTCGTTCGAGGTGGAGCACCGGATCGTGCGTCGCGACGGCGAGCTCCGGTGGGTGATCGTGCGGTCGCAGACGTTGTTCGAAGGCGAGGGCGACCGGCGCCAGGCGGTGCGCACGATCGGCGCGGTGCGAGACATCACCGAACGGAAGCAGGCCGAGCATGAGCGCGCGCATCTGCAGGCCCAGTTGGCGCAGGCACAGAAGATGGAGCTCGTGGGCCGGCTCGCCGGCGGCGTGGCCCACGACTTCAACAACATGCTCAATGTCGTCATCGGCAACCTGGAACTGGCCGCGGCGCAGATCGGCCGCGACCATCCCGCTCGGGCCGATCTCGCCGAGGCCGAGCAGGCGGCCCGACGCTCCACCGACCTCACGCGCCAGCTCCTCGGGTTCGCCCGCCGGCAGACCGTGCAGCCCAGGGCGCTGAACCCCAACGACTACATCGCCGGATCGCTCAAGCTCCTGCGGCGGATCATCGGCGAAGACATCGAGCTGTCCTGGGTGCCGGGCGCCGGTCTCGGACTGGTGGAGATCGATCCGTCCCAGGTCGATCAGATTCTCACCAATCTGTCGGCCAACGCGCGCGACGCGATTCCCGGCGTGGGCCGCATCGCGATTCGCACGAGCCAGGTTGTGCTCGACGCCGCCTATTGCGCGAAGCACCCGGGGTCGCGTCCCGGTCCCTACGTCGTCATCGAGGTGGCCGACGATGGCTGCGGCATGGACGAGGAAACGCTGGCCCACATATACGAGCCCTTCTACACGACGAAGGCGGATGGGACGGGTACGGGCCTCGGCCTCGCGACCGTCTACGGCATCGTCACGCAGAACAACGGGTTCATGTCCGTCGTGAGCCAGCCGGGCCGGGGCACCACCGTGCAGATCTTTCTGCCGTGCGTGGCGGCCCGCGCCGTCCAGGCCGGCGTCGAGGCCAAGCGCGCGCAGCCGACCGGTACCGAAACCCTCCTGCTCGTCGAGGACGAGCCGGCGGTGCTGCGGCTCAGCGCGAAGCTCCTCGAACGGCTCGGCTATACGGTCCTGTCTGCGGGCACGCCCATCGATGCCATCCAACTCCTCCGGGAACATCGGGGCGACATTCAGCTGCTCGTGACCGACATGGTCATGCCCGGCATGAACGGCCGGGAGTTGGCCCGACAGCTGACCGACCTGTCGCCGGGCCTCAAATGCCTGTTCGTATCGGGCTACTTCTCGCACGGCATCATGTCGGATAGCGGGATCGAGGCCGGCGTCCACTTTCTTCAGAAGCCGTTTTCCGTACATGATCTGGCGACCAAAGTGCGGGACGCGCTGGATTCCTAATCGGCCTGACAGCCGACTTGCAGCCAAGGACCCGTCCACGAATAAAGGTGCCACTCTGGACGCCGATGCATCCCGCCTGGCTGCGTTGCTCGTCGCTTACATACGCCCGGTATGCGCGCTCCTCGCGCCTTGCCATGCGAGCCCCTCGACGCCCATAGTTGGCACCTTTACTCGTGGACGGGGCCTAAGCGAGGAGCGATATGCACGCGACGCGGATGATGACGGCAGCGGGATCCGACAGCCGGCCAAGTCGGCGCGTTCGTGACGCTCGAAGAGAACGGGCATCCCGCGATTCTCGGAATTCGTCTCAAGATCGAAAGCCGGCAGATCAGCGAGATGGAAGCGATCGTCATCCGCTCGACTGGCGTTCAAAGTCGCCCGGTGAGCATGCTGGCGACGGGTGCGCGCAGTTGGCCACAGAGGCCGGATGATAGAATGAGCCATGACCAATCGTGCCCCGGATTGGTTGCGACAAGCTGAAGCGGACCTCGAACACGCGAGGTCATCACGCGACGGCGAGGATTACGAGTGGAGCTGTTTTGCGTCCCAACAAGCAGCGGAGAAGGCGTTGAAAGCGCTCTTCTATCACCTGCATGGCGATCCGTGGGGGCACTCGTTGCTTGCGTTGGTCGACGGATTGCCAAGCCCTACGCGCGAGTCGGCAACGCCGGAGTTGCTCGACTCCGCGCGGGCGCTGGACAAGCACTACATTCCGACGCGCTATCCGAATGGTTTTGCCCAAGGCGCACCGGTCGACTACTACACAAAGCGGGATGCTGAGGACTGCATCACCCATGCAGAGTCCATTCTTTCGTTCTGCCGGTCCCAGATTCGTCAGCCGAAATCAGATTCTGGCGCTGGCGAGGGCGGCGGGGGCGCGAATGGCGGCACGACATCCTGA
This sequence comes from Acidobacteriota bacterium, assembly GCA_023265175.1. Taxonomy (GTDB): domain Bacteria; phylum Acidobacteriota; class Vicinamibacteria; order Vicinamibacterales; family CAVVIG01; genus JAHFUI01. The sequence goes on along the minus strand of JAHFUI010000121.1, from coordinate 3,399 downwards.
AGTCTGCCGGGTCGTGCTCTTCGGCTCGTTTGCGCGAGAGGACTTCAGCGCAGAGAGCGACATGGATTTGCTCGTCGTGTTGACGTCCTCGAACATCCAGATCCGCGATCGCATTCCAGAGTTTTTGAAGGACTGTTCGGCGTACCCGACCGACGTGTTTCCGTTGACCGAAAGCGAGCTCGAGACCGAGCTCGCGGAACCGAATCCGTTCTGGGTTCGGGCTCTCAAGGAAGGGATAGAGTGCTATCCCGCGGCCGAATGACTTGGAGGGTCGCGCGAGCGGTGTTCAAAGTCGGTGAGCATGCGCGACGAGTGGCGTCCTCGCGATTCCTCCGTTTTCGACTGCCGTCTTGGAGACATTTTGGAGACGGTGGCGGCGCGTCAATAGGCCGTGGCGTCATACGCCGGCACACGGACCAACGCCACTCCGCGTTGACATTCTGTTGACAACTCCTGGTCCCCTGGCGCACACAATCATCACGTGCGCCTCCCAGATCTCCGCCCTGCAGGCACCGCGCGGTTCGCGAACCTGACCGCGCGCGGCCATGGGCTCGGCGTCCTCGCGGCTCTGTTGCTGGCCGCTCTGGCCCTCGCCGTCCTCAGCGTCCAGGCGGTCCGCCGCGAAGCCGTGGTGCGCTCACGCCTCATCACCGACACCCATCGCGGTATTGCGGATCTCGTGAATGCGCGGCTCGACGGGGCGATGGCGGAAGCGGATCGCGCGATCGCCGCCGACCTGCAGGCCAGCGACTTGCAAGCCGAGGCTTTGTTGAAGAAGCTGCACGAGATCGAAACCTCCAGGCCATGGCTGCAGCCGCTCGTCCTCGTTTCTCGAGGGCGCCTCAGAAGCGAATTATCATCCGGTGTGGAAGCCCCAAGTGGGGTCCGGCTGAAGCCGGCCACCACAGATGCCGAGGCGGCGAACGGTTTCCGCGGGCTCCTGGGTGCTGCGGAACAGGAAGAGCATCGTCTGCGGCGGCCGGACCGGGCCGCGCTCTTGTACGCGAACGCGTCGGCGCAGGCGGCCAATGCTGGCGAACGCACCGACGCGCTCAACGGGCAGGCGCGCGCGGAGCTCAAAGCTGGCTGGCCCGCCCGAGCGCTCGAGACCTACAAGAAGCTCATCGCGGCAGCATGGACGCTGGACACAGAACAGGCTCGACGCGCGCTGATCGCGCGGGACCAGATTGTCGTCTGCTCCAGGTTGCTTGGAGGCGGCAGCCCGTACGCGGGAGCCACGCTGGATCTGTACGAATTCCTGCTCGCTCATCGCTTCATTCTGGACGATGACACCTACGATTTCTACAGGCAGCGGATTGACGAGGCGTTGGCGACGGCGGCGCCGGACGTCGAGAGCGGCCAGGGCCCACTCCTCGCCCGGCTTCGTGCGCGCGAGCAGCAGGTGAACTCGCTCGCGGTGTCCGTCCACGCGCTGTCGAATGACGCCAGGCCGCGGTCAGGCCTGAGCGGAGACAAGGATGACGACCAGGGAGCGGTCCGTTACTTTGCCACCGAAGACGATCGAGATCCGGTGGTGGCTGTCACGGTGATCCGCAGCCCTGGTGCGAAGGCCGGACAGGCCGACGCGCTCGTGGCTCATCCCTGGGGAGCCTCGAATGTGACCGCGCTCGTCGAGCGACTGCTCTCGGAGCGTGGCCCGTGGTCTGAGGTTGGCATTGCGCTCGTGGGCTCCAGCACGCCGCCGGCCTTTTCGTCGATCGCGCCTGTGCCGGCCGACGCCGCGCGGGCCACCGTGGCGCTGGCCCAGGCGCCGCTCTGGCGCGTCGCCGCATTTCCGAAATCGGGCTCGCTCGATGCGCTCGTGGTGCGAGATGTCACGCGCTACGCCGGGTTCCTTGTCCTGGTGTTCGGGACGGTCGTCGCCGCCCTGCTGCTCGCGGCACGGAGCGTCTCGCGCGAACTGGCGCTGTCGCGGCTGCGAAGCGATTTCGTGGCCAGCGTCTCGCACGACCTCAAGACCCCGTTGTCCTCGATCCGGATGTTCGCCGAAAGCCTGCGCGCGGGCTGGGTGCCGGACGACAAGAGGGCCGACTACTACGAGGTGATCACCCGCGAGAGCGAGCGCCTCACCGGGCTCATCAACAACGTCCTCGACTTCTCCCGCATCGAGTCGGGGACCCGGAAATACCAACTCGCCAGGACCGATCTTCGCGAGGTCCTCGCGGATCTCCTCGATCGGTACCGGTTCCATCTGAAAGCCACGAACATCGAGCTCGCCGAAGAGCTGCCGCCAGATCCCGTCTACGCAGACGTCGAGCGCGAAGCCATCGAGCAGGTGCTGCTCAATCTGCTCTCGAACGCGATGAAGTACATGGGCGACATCGACAAGCAGCCGCGGCAGGTGCGGGTATCGCTCGGCGGCAGCAGCGGCCGCGTGACCATCGGTGTCGCCGACACCGGGATCGGGATGTCCGACGAGCAGCGCGCGCACATCTTCGAACGCTTCTATCGTGGAGACGACGATCGAGTGCGGGCGGTGGCGGGAAGCGGTCTGGGTCTCACGCTGGTCAAGCACATCGTGGACGCTCATGACGGCACGATCACGGTTGAGAGCGTCCCCAATCAGGGCAGCATCTTTGCCATCACGCTGCCGTTGGCCGGGGCCGAGCCGTGAAGCCGGAGGCGCAGGCGGTCGCCAGGATTCTCGTCATCGAGGACGAGCCGACGCTGGTGAGGGGGCCTGCGCGACGCCTTCGAGCACAACGGGTTCGCGGTCGTGTCCGCCCCTGACGGCGAGACCGGGCTGGAGCTGGCGCTGTCGAGTCAGCCGGACCTAATCATCCTCGACCTGATGCTGCCGAAGAAGGATGGCATGGAGGTGTGCCGCGAGCTGCGGAGCCGCAACGTCCGGACGCCGATCATCATGTTGACGGCACGCAGCGGCGAGCCCGACCGGGTGGCCGGCTTGGAGATTGGGGCCGACGACTACGTGACGAAGCCGTTCAGCATCCTCGAGCTCGTCGCCCGCACCCGGGCGTTGTTGCGCCGCAGCGCGCCGGCCGACGGCGCGGTGGATCAGGTTCGCGTGGGCGACGCCCTCGTCGACTTCAAGCAGTACGTCGTCGTCAACGGGACCGAGCGGCACCTGCTGACGCCGCTCGAGGTGTCGTTGCTCCGGCTGCTCGTCCACCATCCCCACGAGGTGATCACGCGCGAGCGACTGCTCAACGAGATCTGGGGATTTCAGACGTATCCGACGACTCGCACGGTCGATACGTTCGTGCTGCGCCTGCGTCAGAAAATCGAGAGGGATCCACACGAGCCGGTGCACTTCGTCACCGTGCACGGCGCTGGCTACAAGTTCGTGCCCTAATGAAGCTTCGCTCAGGCCGGCGCGTGAGAGGGACGGGCGCCCTGGGCCGCGAAGCTTCATTTAGG
>JAHFUI010000120.1 GCA_023265175.1 Acidobacteriota bacterium | reverse complement strand
CGCCCAGCGGGCCTTCGATCGACTTGATGCGGCACTCGCCCATTTCCTGGAGGAGGTCAAACTTGCTGCCTGAAAAACTTGACTCAATCAGTCGAGATTCGTCGGGTCAAGACTCCTAGCGTGTGGCAGTGCGCGCAGTTCCGCACGGAGGCCTTTTGCTGCTCCGTGCCGGGAAAGCTCATGAGCCACTCGGTGTTCGAGAGTTGCGAGGCGAGATCGCGGGCTTTCCCGAGCTTCAAATCGGCTGTGGATGTTTTCGCCGCGTCGAGCTCCACGGTGGCAGCGCGCTCCAGGTCGTATCCAACCGCGGAGATGCTGAGGGAATACCGGCCGGGTTCCAGTCTGGCCCGTGGAAACTGATAACGGCCATGCTGATCGCTGACGACGCTGACCGTGATCGTGGAGCCGGCCTTTGCGGCGCTGACGACGACCCCTTCCATCGGGCCTTCCTCCGCGGATGTGACCTGTCCGGTCAGCCCGGTCAGCGGTGACGGAGTTGGAGTTTGCGCGAGGGAAACAGGTGCTGCTTGACAAAAGATGATCACCGCGCCGGCGACCAGTGCGAGCACCACGAGTCTCGATCGCATCAGGACCTCCTCATGGTGACTAATCCTCTGCCCGCACGTTCACCAGCCGGTCGCGGAGGGCTTGCGGCAATCCCGCTTCGATACTTCATCCGCACGAGATTGGCCACCGGCGCCAGCGGCACGCCTTCAACCGTACGGACTGGACGTCAGCACGAACCGACCCCTTCAACACCACTGGGTCGAGACCGAATCATGTGGTGCTCGGGCCGCATTGTAGCCGGCCCTCGGGTTTTCCGTGAGAAGATTTGGACTCGCGGGACGGTCCGCTCGGACCGGAAAGGGGGACGCATGCGATATCTCCGTATGGGATTTGCGGCAGTGGGGCTCGCCGCGCTGGGCCTCTGGCTCGACGCCGGCGCGGCCGCGCAGCGCCCGCAGCAACCCGAAAAGAGCAACATGGAGCTGGCCGGCTACCATGACCTGCAGGGCCGGAGCGCCTATCAGCCAGTCGTCCACAAGCAAGGCGACCGCTGGATCGCCTACATCGGCCACCATGGCGGCCAGAAGCTGAATGCCCTCACCGGCGCGCTCGAGCACAACGGCACGTCGATCCTCGACGTGACCAACCCCAAGCAGCCGAAGTACCTGGCCCATATTCCAGGCGAGGAGGGCCTGGCCGAAGCCGGCGGCGCGCAGATGGTGCGCGTGTGCGAGGGCAGCGAGCTGCCGCGCGCCGACAAGAGCAAGGTCTACTTGCTGCGCTCGTTCGGACGCAGCGCCCAGGAGATGTGGGATGTCTCCGATCCGGTGAAGCCGAGCCGCCTGACCGTCGTCGTCGGCGGGCTGCACGACACGCACAAGAACTGGTGGGAATGCGACACCGGCATCGCGTACCTCGTCTCTGGCGCCCCCGGCTGGCGCGCCTCCCGCATGACGGTGATCTACGACTTGAGCGATCCGGCAAAGCCCGTCTTCGTTCGTACTTTCGGCCTGCCAGGCCAGGAACCCGGCTCGACAGGCCCGGTGCCGACCGACCTTCACGGTCCGATCTCCACGGGTCCGAAGGGCAATCGCGTGTACTTCGGGTACGGGACCAGCCGGGGCGGCATCCTGCAGATCGTCGACCGGCAAAAGCTCCTGGACGGGCCGAAGGAACCAACCCCCGAGAACCTGCTGTATCCGCAGATCGGGCGGCTCGACCTGTCGCCCAACGTCGGCGCGCACACCGTGTTCCCGGTGCTCGGCGTGGAGGTCGCCGAGTTCGCGAAAAACAGGGACGGGCGCGTCCGCGACTTCGCCGTCATCACCAACGAATCGATCGCCAACGAGTGCCTGGAGCCGCGGCAGATGGTGTGGATCGCCGACATCACGACCGAGTCGAAGCCGTTCGGGGTCGCGAACTGGACGGTGCCCGAGGCGAGCGGGAATTTCTGCGGACGGGGCGGACGCTTCGGCACGCACTCATCGAACGAGAACTTCACGCCGATTTACTACAAGCGCGTGATGTTCTTCGCCCATTTCAACGCCGGTGTCCGCGCCGTGGACATTCGCGATCCGTATCACCCGAAAGAGATCGGCTTCTATATTCCGGCGATCACTGACAAGACCGACAAGCGCTGCGTCGGCAGAGGTGCGGACGAGCGCTGCAAGGTGGCCATTCAAACGAACAACGTCGAGGTGGACGATCGCGGCTACATCTACATCGTCGATCGCGCCAACACCGGGCTCCACGTCCTCGAGCTCGCCGGCGAGGCGCGGAAGGCCGCCAGTTTTCCATAGCGAGCATCTTGTCAGCACATCACGGCCGGTGCTGGCAGTCGTTCGCTCCGAAGAGCGCCTCGATCGTGAGCCCGGCTCATCGTTTCAGCAGGGTCTCGTAGTTCTTGCCCATCACCTGGCTGATGGGCGTACCCTTGCGGAGCAGATCGACCATTTCGCTTTCGCGCGTCGCGATGGCTTCAGCGGTGTCGAGCACTCGTTCGATGTCGCCCTGCGCGACGAACACCACGGCGCTTCCGTCGGCGACGACGTAGTCGCCCGGCGACACCGGAACCTCGCCAACGGTAATCGGCACGTTGGTGCCGGCCTCGACGATGCGTCCGCGCGCGGTGCGGGAGGTGTGGTCCCGCGCGAACACCGGGAAGTCGTGCTGGCGGTTCTCGTCCACGTCGCGCGTGGGACCCTCGACGATGACGCCGCTCACGCCCCGCAGCTTCGCCCCAAGCGACAGATTCCCGCCCCACCCGGCCGCGTCTATTCCCGTGCGCTGCTCGATCACGATCACGTCGCCCGGCTGCGCGGTCTCGACGGCGGCCGTGCTGAGGTGTCGCGACCTAGCGGGGCGTCCGTCATCCGGCTCCAGCTTGACCGTCACGACGCGTCCCGAGATTCGGCGCTCGGTTGAAAAGCGGTGAATGCCCGTCACGGCTCCTTTCAGGCCGAGCTTGTCGAGCGCGTCGGACACCGCGCACGAATCGAGGCGGCTGAGCCTGGCCAGGAGCTCATCCATCTGTAACATTCCTAATTCCTAATTCCTAATTCCCAATTCCTAATTTCCTACCGCTCCGGGCGCCAGCGTGAAAAGCGTTTTTCCAGTTGCTCCGCGACCGAGGTCAGCACGATTCCCGCGAACGCGATGATCGCCACGCCCAGAAACACCGTGTCGGTCTGGAACGTCTGCCCGCCGTAGTTGACCATGTAGCCGATGCCCTGACTCCCGCCAAACATTTCGCCGACCACGACCCCGATCAATCCGAGCGCAACGGCCTGCCGCACACCCGTGAGGATAAAGGGCACCGACCCGGGAATCACGACCGTCGTGAAGATCTGCCAGTCCGACGCGCAGAACGCCCGCGCGGCTCGAAGCAGATCCGCGTCGATCGCCCTGACGCCGCCAATCGTGTTGATCAGCACCGGAAAGAAGGCGTTGATGAACACGATGAAGACCTTGGACCACATCCCGATGCCGAACCAGATGAGGACCAGCGGCACCAGCGCCACGCGCGGCGTCGCGTACAACGCGCTCAGAAACGGATCGCAGACCATCGACACCCGGCGATACCAGCCGATGATGACGCCAAACACGACGCCCGCCCCAATCGCCAGGCCCACACCAATCGCGAAGTTGGCGCCGCTGTAGGCCATATCCGATTTGAGCCGGCCCCCGGTCCACTCTTCTCCGAAGCGTTTCACGACCGCGGACGGTCCCGTGAAGAACAGCGGTGAAATCTTGCCGCTCGCCCAGAACGCCTGCCAGGCGGCTATCGCCACGACGACCGCGGCGCCGCCGACGATCAGCCGCTCGTGCTTCTGGTAGAAGCTCCGGCGCGGCCGCTCCAGAAGCTCCGGTTCTTTGATCGTTCCTTCCCGCAGTGCTTGCTCTCGCGGAATCGCCATCGGCGATTGAACTCCTATTACTGCCGAACTGGCGTGGCGGCCATGCCCAGCCGTTCGGGCGTCTCTTCCACCAATGCCCAGATGGCATCCTCGAGCCGAAGAAACTGCGGATCCCGTTTCATGCTCAGGCGCCGAGGGCGCTCGAAGGGAATCTCGAAGATGCCTTTGACGCGGCCCGGACGCGCGCTCATCACGGCCACGCGATCGGCCAGATAGAGAGCCTCGTTAATCTGATGGGTGATGAACAGCACGGTCTTTTGCGCCGCGGTCCAGATCTTGAGGAGCTCGGTCTGCATCAGCTCGCGCGTCTGGGCGTCGAGCGCCGCGAACGGCTCGTCCATCAGCAGTACCGTCGGGTCGGACGCCAGGGCCCGTGCGAGGTTGACGCGCTGCTGCATGCCGCCGGACAACTCCGACGGGTAGTGGCGCTCGAAGCCGGCGAGGCCGACCAGTTTGATGAAGTACTCGGTCCGCTCGCCCATCGCCAGCCGATCGAAACGCTTTTGCAGTTCCATGCCGAATCGGACGTTGCCGGCGATCGTCCGCCAGGGGAGCAGGCTCGCGTTCTGGAAGACCACCGAGCGGTCGACGCCCGGTCCGTGGATCCGATGGCCGTCAATCGAGACGGCGCCCACGTCGTACGGCAGCAGGCCGGCGACGATGTTGAGCAGGGTCGTCTTGCCGCAGCCGCTTGGTCCTACGATCGCCAGGAACTCGCCGTCGGCGACCGAGAGCGACACATCCGACAAGGCGAGAACCTGCCGGCCGTCGCGCTCGACGTAGTAGCGCTTGGTCAGCCCGACGATCTGAAGCTTCATCATCCAAATGCAACCACGAAATCACGAAGGCACGAAGAAGAACTCAATGATCTTTTTCGTGCTTTCGTGTTTTCGTGGTTGCGTCTACGTGGCTGCGTTCATCTAAAGGCGATCTGTGCTTTGCGCTGCTCCTCCGCCTTGATCTCGTCGCCGAACAGCTTCTCGAAATAGCCTTCCTTGACCAGCCGCTCGACCGTGCTGTTGTCGACGACTTTCTTGAAATCGAAGACTTTCAGATCCGCGGCAATCCGCGGGTCCACCTGCTGCGCCACGATCGACTTGATGGCGGGAGCCAGCACGTACGGCACGCGGTCGAAAATGTTGCCGTTCTCATAGAGGTCGTAGATGCGGGCGACATCGGCTTCCGGCTGTTTGTCGTACGCGATGTAGCTTTTGACGGCGAACGCCTTGTCGTCGTAGAAGCGCTTGATGGCTTCCGCGTGGGCCTTGACGATCAGCTCCGGCAGCTTTGGATTGGCCGCGATCGCCTTCCTGGCAAACAAATAGACGGTGGCGGCATAGACGTCGCGATCGGCCAGGTGTGCCAGCGCCTTGTAGCCGGCCTCTTCGAGCCGGAAATAGTTGGGCGCGGTCAGCAACGTGGCATCGGCGCGATTGCTCTGGAGCGCCGCGGCGCGTCCACTGACGTCGGTGCCGACCGGGATCCATTGCACGTCCCGCACGCCCAGTCCGTAGGTGCCGAGCAGGGCGACGGTGTAGTTGTAGGGCGCATCGCCGATTTGTCCGACCGCGATGCGCTTCCCCTTGAGCTGTGTCGGGCTCGTGAGATCCTTTTGTCCCATCAGCGCGAACAGGCCCTTGTTGGACGAGCTGCCCATCAACGCGAACGACGAAGCGTCCTTCGAGCTCGCCACCATCCCCTGCTCGAGCGAGTGGTTCACCATCGCCGCCTGACCGCTCGTCAGCATCGCGATGCCAGTGGGGTGCACTCCGAATTGGAGGTCCACATCGAGCCCGTACTTCTGATAGTACCCGCCCTCCTTCGCGATGTACATCGGCCAGGAGGCGCCGCTGCGGGTCGGATAGTTGATCGTGACCTTCTGCAGCTGCTGCGCGCGGGGCCAGACACCCGGCGCGGCCAGCACGACGACGATGAGCAGCAAGAGGCGTCGCGAGTACACGGTGTTCATACGGTTTCCTTGAGAGCTGGGACGGTCTGAAGACCGTCCCCTGCGAACGTGTCAGACCGCGGCCGTCGCGGGGACCTTCAGGTTGAACAGCTTCTTTGCGTTGTCCTCGAAGATCTTCTTCCGATCCTCGGCCGTCAGCCAGTCGATCGCTTCGATCGTAAAGCGCGTCTCGTCCAGCCAGCGTCCCGTCTTCGGATCCTTGACCGTGCCGATGCCAGGCCGCTCGGTGCCGAACAGACAGCGGTCCACGCCCACCGTCTTGAAGAGCAGCTCCAATGCGTCCTTCGAGTAGAGCACGGTGTCGTAATACAGCTTCCGCATCTGATCCGAGAATCGGGGTCCCTTGCCGCGCAGCGAGCTGGCTTCGAATCGGGCGAACTGGTACGGGATGGCGCCGCCGGCATGCGACACGAGGATCTTGAGCGTCGGAAAATCGTTGAACACCTGGGAGGTCAGCAGCGAAACCACCGCGATGTTTTCCTCGTTGATGAAATGGAGCGAGTAGGTCAGCCGCTCGGATCGGCAGCCCGTCGAGTGAATGTGGCCGGGGATGTCCCACTCCACCAGCTTCTCGTACAGCGGATACCAGAACCGGTCGCCGAGCGGCGGCGTTTCAATGCCGCCGCACTCGCCCGGATCGGGATTGAGCAGACAGCCGACGAATCCCTGTTCCTTGACGCACTTCTCCAGGTAGGGCAGCACGGTTTTCGGGCTGACGTTGGGCGTCAGCGGCAGACCGGCCACGCCGCGGAACGTGTCGGGGTAGAGCTGCACCTGCTTCGCGATGATGTTGTTGGTTTCCTCCACGAACCACTGGACCAGCCGCGGGTGCTCGCTCGTCATCATCTGATAGGGACGCGGCGAGATCAGCTGGAGATCGGTGCCGACCTCCTTCAGCTGCGCCAGGTGCGAGCTGCCCCCGAACACCGGCGCGTTGAGCGCCTTCTTGACGTCCTCGTCGTTGGCGAGGTTGCCTCCGCGCCCGTGTGCGCCGCGGTGGGCGACGAGTTGGGCCTTATAGACATACAAGCTGTCGGGAGCGGTCACATGCCCGTGTGAGTCGATAATCACGGCGGCCTCCTCGGATGGGTGTTGCCGGATTGTATCAAGTCTAGAGCGCCGAAGGGCGGGATGACGAGAGCACGCCCGTGCGCGACTCGAGCTCGCGTACGTACTCGGCCGCGATCGAGCGCGCGGCACAGCAGGACACGGACGAGGCGCCGAGTCCGTTTGCCACGCGGGTGGAGCGCGCGGCGCCAAAGGAAGGTTTGCCAACCAATTCCGGACTGCGGCCTCGCCGACGCGGGAAACCCGCAGGTTAGTCTCTCTTGAGCTTGAAATCAGCCTTCGTCGAGCCGTGATTCCAGGTGCCGGAGAGCGTGCGGTTGTACGAACCGATGTCAGAGAGCTTCCCGTCGGCGACGATGTGAATCGGCGCGCCTGACTTGTCCTTGGCATCGGCTTCGAGGTGGAGCATCCACTTCGTCGAATCGAGCGTCGCAACCTTGAGGGCAACGGCGTCGGGACCGGGGTCGATCGTCCCTGTGATGTTCTTGCCGTCCCAATACATGACCACGGTGATCTGCGTGCGTTGTGTCGGCGTGGGTCCCCAGTCCCCGTACCACGTGCCAACCAGCGGGTGCCCTTCCTGGGCCAGGGCCGACGCCGATAGCGCAAGGACAGCCAACAGGCAGAACAGGTAGGCGGTTCTCACTCTCATCTTGCCCTCCAGGCCTCCATCGCGTTACGGAACGATTCGACTGCTGCGATCGACAAATTTCTCGGACCCGAGCATCAGTTCCGGTGCGTGATTGTTGTCCTGGCACACGTATTCGAACAGTTCCTGCCCGGGACTCCATCGAAGCGTGAAGCCGGTGTTCCAGGGCGCCGTGTACGCGCCGGAATCGTTGATGGTGACCTCGTACTTGATCACATTCATGTTCAGTCGAGTGAATCGCTCGATGAAGTGAAGCTTCTCGGTGTGCGGCGATCCTTCGCGGTCCATCCAGAACCGTTCGTTGAAGCCGACGTTGTCGACGACGAGCGTATCCCCTTCCCAGTGGCCGATCGAGTGCCCGTAATAACTCGGCTCGAGATCCTTTGGATGCTCCCGACCATCCATGTAGATGATCCGGTACGTGTGCGGACCGCCGATGTCCATGATGTACATGCGCTTGACCTCCGGCATGTCCACGAACTCGACGCCATATGGAGTGAGGAACTGGCGCGCGCCACCGGAGGGCTTGCAGCGCGTATGCGGCTCGAACTCCGTGCCCTGGCGGTAGTCGTACAGAGCCCGAGCCCAAGGCTGAAACGGCACTTCACTCAACTTTGGTTTGGGTGGGGCGCCGGGCGCGGCGGGACCGCCCGCGATGGCGCCGCGGCGCGGCGTGTCGGGATCCGCGAACGTGCCTCCACCGGGCTGCCAGACGCCCAACTCTCCTGGCAGCGGGCCGAGGAGCGGTTTGCCGTCCGGGCCACGCGGAGTGGGCTTGGGCGGTGCCGCTGGGCCCCGCCCGCGGCCCTGAGCCTGCTCTCCCCGAGCCGGAGCCGGTGCCGCCGGAGCCTGTGCCTGGGGCTGCGCCTGAGAAGACGACGAAGCAGCCGGCGAGGTCAAAAGCGCCAGCACCAACCCTGCAGACGCGATGATGAGACGCTTTCGCATGTCCTGACCTCCGTATCGGGATCTCGCGCGGGCGGCGGCGATGTTTACGGCGTGTCTTCGCCTTGGCTGGAGGCCGCACCTAACCGCTGGCCCGTGGCCGCCATGGTGACGGTCTTCGCGTTGGCCCGGTTGCTCAAGTTCTTGGCGAGCGTCCCGTTCACAATCACCTCGTCGCCGAGCTTCATCGTCGTGCGCGTCCATCCCCGCGCCTGGAGTCCGTGCGGTGGCCCCATTTCAAAGCCCCAGTTGGTGACCGTGCCGTCCTCGTTCTTGACGTTGATGTAGAACCATACGTGGGGATTGGTCCATTCGACCTTCGTCACATATCCCTGTTTCGTGACGACCTTGGTTAAGTCGTACTCCGCCGCAAAGGAGTGGTGTGCCTTGACCGGCGCTGCCGACAGCATCACACCCAGAGCGAGGGCGAGAAGACCAACCGTGCGTAATCTCATTGGGAAATCCTCCTCTTGACCGTGAACGATGCATTAAGGTCTGTTGTCCTGGCAAAAGTACAGCGGGAGCTCTTCTCCCGGAACCCAGTGCAGGTTCCAACCCGTGGACCACGTGCGTGTATAGGCGCCCGGATCGTCAACGGTGACTTCGTAATTCAACGTGTTGGCGTCGGGACGCGAGAGTCGCTCGATCAGGTGAAGCTGCTCGGAGTGCGGAAGGCCGCCGTTGGAAAACCAGAACTTTTCGTTGAACCCTTTCGTGTCGACGACCAGCGTATCTTTTTCCCATTTGGCCACGGCGCGGCCGTAATACAGCGGATTGTCCGCATCGCCTCGCAGTTGGCCCTGTTGCGGCCGGTTATCCGTATAGATGATGCGGTAGTTGTGATCGCCGCCGCCGATGAACGCGAAAATGCGCTTGCGGTCGCGGTCCTCGACAAACTGCAAGCCCTCGGAAAGCTGGAACTGGCGCGGTCCGCCCGGAGGCTTGCAATACAGGAACATCGGATCGTCTTTCAGGAAATTGCGTTGCCGTAATTCGTACAAGTCCCGGGCCCAACGCTGAAGGGGCGCGACCTTGTCGACATCTGCAATGGTACGCAAAAGGCCGTACGCATCCATCGGGATTTTCGCGGCGTTCTCGACCAGAGCCGTCGCGCTTGGATTGGCCCAGTATCCCGTCTGGCCGGGCGCGGGACCCAACCTCGGTTGGCCATCCGGCCACCGTGGAGTCGGCGCGGCCTGATTGCCACGCGACGCTGATGCCTGCGAGGCAGCCGGCACCTCCAATATCCGCTTGCCGCTGCTGATCAGGACCACCGATTTCGCCCACGCCTGGCGGCTTCCGTCCCTGGCGGAAATGCCGCGCACCGTAATCCCATCCCCGATCTTCAAGGAGTCGCGATTCCAGCCCGCTTTGCGAAGGGCCACCGGGCTTTCGAGCTCAATGGCCCAGATCGTCGCGGCAGCACTTCCATCCTGGATGTTGATGAACAGGTGGGCGTGGGGGTTCAACCAATCGATCTTGCTGACAAACCCCTTCAGCGTCACCGGCTTGTTCTCGTCGAACTTGGCGGCAATCTCGTGGTGCGCGACCACCGGCGCGGTCGCCAGCCACACGCCCAGACCGGCGGCCAAAACGCCCAAGGCACGACGCCTCATCGCTTTTCGCTTTCCCCCCAACCGTCGCGACCGGACGGCGGCCAGGATCACGGCTACAGGATACAACAAGATCCTCGTTCTCGGAGCCCGTCCGAGTAATGCCGAAACGGGCTCCTAGCCCCAGCATGCAAAGCCATTGGCCGTGCCGGTTCCTGCCTCCGAACGATAGCAGGGCACGTAATCAACGATGCTGAATTCACGGCCGGTATCGGCCATGGCGCCGCTGAGTGCAATCCAATTCTTGATCTCAGAATTTCCCGACTGCAGAAGATCTTCGCGGAAGCCGGTGATGTCCGCGGCGCTTCGCTTGCGCAGTGCGTCGAGAAACGCCCGGTCGAGTTGTTCATCGATGACGAAGTGTGACAGCCCTCCGGAGGCAAACACGCCGACCCGAGCATCATTGTTCCAGGTACGGATCGCCTTCGCGACCGAACGGCCGAAATCGTAACAGCGCCGCGCCGAAGGCTGATTGGGCGGGAAGAAGGTATTCTGTATCAGAGGGACGCTGGGCACCGGCTGATCGCGCATCACCCGGCGATAGATGAAACCGAATGCGTGTGGCGTTTCATCCGTCGGGAAGCCTTTCATCGTCGCCACATCAAACGCATCGGCCATGAGAGTGCTGATGATGTGACGCGCCAGTTCCGGCGCTCCCGCATAGGTAGCGCCGCCCGGCGGGATGTAACCTGGGATGGCCTCCGCCACGCCTGGAGGCAAGTGCGCCCGGTGGGCCGGCGCCATCTCGGCATTGATGATCCGCTCACCCCACATGACGCCGAAGGCCGGGCTCAGGAGCTCACTAAAGATCTCCATCTGATCATTGCCGAAGATGACGGCCACATCTGGCCTGGCTTCGGCAAACATTTCGGCAAGCCGGTCGAGCGCGCGCTGGCAGTCCGCGTGGCGCGCGCGCATCACGTCGAGCGTACTCTGCAGATCAAAGCGATCGGGCCGGCGATGTTCGGCGAGCTCCTCGAAGCTCCACGTCCGGCCCCTGAAGGGATGTTTGGCTGCGCGGTCGGCGGGCACGCGCAGCGTCCACTGTTCGGGCGTCGTCGTCAGCATCGGGCCATGTGAGAGAGCCATTCCAAGAACGATTTCCGCCATATCAAATTTCCCCTTCGAGCCGTCCTTGCCCGCCATTTGCCGCCCTGGTCAGGATCCAACAGCCGCAGAGCATTGTATTCCAAACCGTACTACGTGCGCCCGGATTTGAGCAGCCGCGGAAGAACTAAAACAGGTACTTCACCGCAAGCTGGATGATGCGCGGAGCTGTTCCTCCTGCCAGGGCAGTCACCTTCCCGAAGGTGGAGCTACTCATCGTCGAGACCGGATTGCCCGGGTTCACCGTGTTGAGGAGGTTGAACGTCTCCACCCGGAGCTGCACCTGCCGCATGCCAAGTCGGAACGATCGCGACAACCCCATGTCGACGTTCCAACGCCCGGGCCCCAGGATGGCGTCAATCGGCATCGTCCCGTAGGCGCCGGCCGCCGGCGCCTGGAACGCGGCCGGATTCAGCCATTGCGCGAGGCTCCGGTTCGGCATGAACGGATCGTCGAGGATCTGGTTGGCGCGCTGGTTCGGCTGGCCGGTCAACGCGTTGTCGACGCCGGTGGTCACGGTGAAGTACGAGCCCGACCGGGCGGTGACGATGGCCGACACCTGCCAGTCGCCGGTCACCGCACGGGCCACCGCGCTGCCACCCACCGCCGGGATCTGGTACACCATCGACATGTTGAGGTTATGGTCCGGCGAATTCTGGCACCTGCCCCGGTCCGCCGCGCGGTTTCCGGGAATCAGGTACGTGCCGCCGGCGCTTGGCTCACTGACCCACGGGTCAGTCATGCACCGCGAGATGGTGTAGTTGCCTTGCAGCGAGAAGCCGGCGGCGCGGCGCCGCTGCACGGACAGCAACAGGCCGTTGTAATTCGCGGTCCCGTTGGTGTCGAGTTCCAGGATGCTGGCGTAGTACTGTCCTTGCGCCGGATTCTGCAGACTCAGCACCCGACGCTGGTTCGTGTTGGCCACCGTTGACGCGCCGGGAGTGTAAACCGCCGGGTTGATCTGGTTCCCCGTCCAGACGTGTTTCGTCGACCTGCCGACGTAGTTGGCCGACACCATCCAGTCGGTAGCGACCTGCCGCTGGTAGCTGACGTTCCACTGATCGGTGCTCGTGGCGGGCAAATCGAGCGGGAACGCCACGTACGCCGCCGCGAGCGGGAACTGCGTGCTCGTGCTCGGGCCGTTGAGGAGGGCGGGAATCGGATCGCCGCCCGGCGTCGCGGCCCACGGGTTGTCCCAGCCGGCGGGCAGGTTGTTCACCGTAATCGTGTTCCCCCAGGGCGCCATCTGGGCCAAGCTCGAGTAGGTCTGTAAGTGCGGCAGGTCGTAGAGCCGGCCGTAGGCCGTCCGCAGCGTCTGACGCCCCTCGCCTTGCGGATCCCAGACGACACCGACGCGCGGCGCGAAGTTCCAGAGCTCGTTCCGGGCGACCGAGTTGCCCGGCATCCCCTCGTCACCCGGGAACGTGAGCCCGGTCGGCGCGTTGGGGAAGACCGTGCTATGGAGTCCCGCGTCGAAGCGCGCCCGATCGAAGTGCGTAATCCGGCTGGTGGCGCTGTAAATCGGCAGGTACGGTTCCCACCGGAGGCCGGCGTTCAGTGTCACGTTGGGCGACAGGCGCCAGTTGTCCTGCGCGTACAGCCCGATGTAGTTGGATCGGGTGGTGAGCCCCGTAGGCGTGCCGGCCGAGAACGAGCTCGCACGGCCCAGCATGAAATCGGCCAGACCCAGGCCGGTCACCTGACCCGTGAACGTGGTGTTGCCCGCGGCGGCATTGTTCGACTGCGAATCGTACCGCGTGTGGATGTAATTGGCGCCGACGCCGAACTGATGGTGCCCGCGAACGACGCTCAGGTCATCCGCGAGCTGGTACGTCCACGTCGGCGTGGCCGACGGAAACACGCCCGCCAGGCTGAAGCCGCCCGACACGCTCATGCGCAAGTAGTCGGGTATGACGGGCGTGGCCCTGATGCCCAGATCGGCGTAGTCCACCAGCGGAACGGCCTGGGTGGTGAAATTGCCTCGATTCACCGTCGCGCGGAGCGCGTTCACCGTGTTGTTGCCAAACAGAAGCGTGTCACCCAAGACAAACGAGTACACGCGACTCTTGAAGATGCCGGCGCTGTACGACATGAGCGTCTTCCCGTCATAGTTGTCTGGCGAGTCGTACGGCGAGGCCTGCAGCCGGCCGAAGATCGAATGCCTGTTGGTGATCGTGAAGTCGACCTTGCCCGTGAAGACGTGCTCGTCGCTGTCGTTGATGCGGTCGAAGAAGACCTGGCCGCAGGGATTGTCCGATGTCGGCAGCATGCTCACCAGCTTCAGCGACGCCGGTGAAAAGAGCGTCGGGTTGATCCTGTTACTCACGAACGGCGCCCGAAGCGCGATCGGCCCGCCTGTGTTGCACGCCGCCGACGCGATGGCGCTGAAATCGCCGGCCAGCATCGCCGGCGTCGGCACGAACTGGAACGTGGTCGTCGGGACCTGCCGTACCCGGGTGCGCTGGTAGGCCCCGAAGTAAAATAGCCGGTCCTTGAGGATGGGGCCCCCAATCGCGCCGCCGAACTGGTTGCGATTCAGACCGTCGCGGCGCCGCTTGCCGTCCGCGCCGATCGGGGCGAAGGGGT
>JAHFUI010000119.1 GCA_023265175.1 Acidobacteriota bacterium | reverse complement strand
GATGAGGGCGGCGGGCAAGACGTTCACCGGCGGCAACGTCGCCGGCGAGATCGACGTCGCCAACGAGGGCGCCGCGATTCTCGGCCACGAAAACCTGCTGGCTCGAATGACGCAGGCCAAGATGCCGAGCGGCGTGATGCCGACTGAGAGCTATTTCGGCGATCACATGAAGCTGAGCCACTTCTTCAACGGCGAAGGCGTCATGCTGATTCGCGCCGCCAACGCCACCACCGACGGCGACAGCATCGTCAACTTCCGGCGGTCCGACGTCTTCGCGACCGGCGACATCTTCAGGATGTCGGCGTATCCGATGATCGATCTGGGAAATGGCGGCAGCATTCAGGGCGTGCTCGCGGCATTGAATCGTCTCGTCGACATGTCCGTCGCCGAGTTCCGGACCGAAGGCGGCACGATATTGATCGGCGGGCACGGGCGGATCGGCGATCTCGCCGACCTCACCTATTACCGCGACATGTCGACGATCATCCGCGACCGCGTGCAGGATCTGATCAAGAAGGGCATGACGCTGGCGCAGATCAAGGCGGCGAGGCCCAGCGAAGACTGGGACGGACGGTTTGGGACCGATCCGGCCTGGACGCCGGACATGTTCATCGAGGCCATCTACAAGGGCCTCACCGCCCCGGTGAAGAAATAAGAGACAGATGAGAACTATCTTCTTCGTGTTCTTTGTGTTCTTTGTGGTTCCGCTGATTGTCTTTCCCATTCACGTCGAGGCGCAGCGAGGCCAGGGCGGCCGCGGCGCGGCTCCGACGCCACAAGCGGCGGCGCCCATCGATCTCACCGGCACCTGGGTGTCGATGATTGTCGACGAATGGCGCTTCCGGGTGTCCCCACAGAAGGGCGACATCCCGTACTTGCCAATTAATAATGACGCGCGGCAGATCGCCAACGCGTGGGATCCGGCGAAGGACGAAGCCGAGGGGAAACAGTGCAAGGCGTACGGCGCCGTCGGCGTGATGCAGCGGCCGGGCCGGATCCGCATCACGTGGGACAATCCGACGACGCTTAAGATCGAGGCGGATGCCGGTACGCAGACGCGCCTGCTGCACTTCGGTCCGGCGCCGGCCGATAAAGGCCAGCCCTCGTGGCAGGGATATTCGGTCGCGGAATGGCAGATGCCCGGTGGAGGACGAAGAGGCGCTCCGGCGGCCGGACCGCAAAACGGAAGCCTCAAGGTTGTCACGATGAACATGCTGCCCGGATACATCCGGAAGAACGGCGTCCCGTACAGCGAGAAGGCGGTGCTGACCGAGCACTTCAATCGGCTGACGGGACAGGAAGGCGAGCCGTACATCGCGATGACCGCGTTTGTCGAAGATCCGACCTACTTGAATCAGCCGTTCATCAGGACCTATACGTTCAAGAAGCAAGCGGACGCTTCCGGGTGGGACCCGACGCCTTGCTGGCCGCGATAAGGTTTTCTTTCACAGCGCACTCGAGCCTTTCTCGCCGGCGTTCGCTGCGGCTCTGCGCCGTTGCCGCGGCGCTGCTGCTTGTCTCCGGCCGCGCGCACGCGCAACGCGGCGCCCAGCCCGGGCGCGGGCGTGGCGCGGCCCTCACACCACTGACGGCGCAGGCTGTGGCGCCCATCGATCTGACCGGCTACTGGGTCTCGATGATCGTCGACGAGTGGCGCTTCCGCGTGTCTCCGCAGAAGGGCGACATTCCGTACTTGCCAATTAATAATGACGCGCGGCAGATCGCCAACGCGTGGGATCCGGCGAAAGATGAAGCCGAAGGCAAGCCGTGCAAGGCATACGGCGCCGTCGGCGTGATGCAGCGGCCGGGGCGCATCCACATCACCTGGGACAATCCGACGGCGCTCAAAATCGAGGCGGATGCGGGGACGCAGACACGCCTGCTGCACTTCGGTCCGGCGCTGGCCGACAAAGGCCAGCCCTCGTGGCAGGGAGACTCGGTCGCGGAATGGCGGGTGAATGGACGCGTGCTGATCGACACCGGAGGTACGGGACTTGTGCCGGCGCTGCGTCAGAGCCAAACCACGCAGAGCGGCTCGTTGAAGGCCGTCACGACGAACATGCTGCCGGGATACATCCGCAAGAACGGCGTGCCCTACAGCGGTAACGCGGTCCTGACCGAGTATTTCAATCGGCTGACGGGGCAGCAGAACGACGCGTATCTGGCGGTGACGGCCACGGTCGACGACCCCATGTATCTCACCGTGCCGTTCATCAGAACCTACACGTTCAAGAAGCTCCCGGACGCGACCGGATGGGAGCCGACGCCGTGCTGGAACAGGTAGGTCGTTTTACCGCTGAACCACAACGAAGGACACCAAGGACACGAAGGTTCAAACCACGTCAGACACCACAGGCCAGATCCGTTGTGTCCATCGTGTCTTTTTGTGTTTGATCGGCGGGCGAGTGGTCTAAGTCAGGTCTAAGTCGTGGCGCCTTCAAGTTCCCGCCACAGCCCCAGCGCCTTCTGAACTGGCCGATCGGAAAAGCTGAACAGCACGACGTCTTCGGTCGCTTCGTGCGTGACGGCGTTCCACGAGGGCACGACGAAGATATCGCGCGCCTGCCAGGACAGCGACGTCTTACCGACCTGACTGTTCCCGCACCCTTCGATCACGTGGAAGACTGTGGCGTCGGTCGATCGATACGGGAGACCGCGGAAGCCACGTGGGAGAAACTGCAGAAACGCCCCGATCGTCGGCATCGGGTAGCCGCCCGTGGCCGGGTTCGCGAACTGCAGCTTGATGCCGTGTGACGGGTGGAGCGGACCGCCGCGATGCAGCCGGTCGAGGGTTTCCCGGCTGCGCGCGTACGGATAGGCAAAAAGCGGCGACGATTTTCGCTGCGGCGTGTACTCGATCGGCAGGAGGTTGGATCCATAGCGACTCTGCGAATCCCCCTCGTCCTTGGACACCGGCTGCATCGTGTCCGGATGATGTTCGGCGAAGCCGGAGTCGAACATGTTGACGATCGGAATGTCCAAGCCGTCCATCCACACCACCGGCGTGTTTCCGGGGTTGCCGTGATCGTGATACGCCCACGACGGCGTCAGGATGAAATCGCCCGGGTGCATCGTTGTACGCTCGCCGTCGACGGCCGTATAGGCGCCCTGTCCTTCGATGACGAGGCGAAGGGCGGCGGCGGTATGGCGATGCGTGCGCGCCACTTCGCCTGGCAGGATCAGCTGCAGGCCGGCGTACAAGCTCTGCGTGATTCGCGATTCGCCGCGCAGACCGGGGTTCTCGAGGATGACGACGCGCCGCTCGGCTTCCTCCGCCGTGATCAGCCGGCCGGCTTCCATCAGGAGCGGTCGCAGTTCGTCGTACCGCCAGATCGCGGGCACCGTGCGCGTTTGAGGCTCGCGCGGAACGATGGTGCCCAGGACGTTCCAGAGCGGCGCGGCGTTCTTCAGCGCGAGCCGCCCGTTGAAGTCCTCGCGCTCGGGCGAGCTCTTGGGTTTCACGTAAAACGTGGACCGGATTTCCATCTGAGCTCCTCGCGGGTCCACAAGGGCCCGCCCTGCGAACTACGCCGCGCGCACGTTGACCTGCATGGTGCCGATCTTCTCGATGCAGGCGGTAATGGTATCACCGGGTTGAATCGGACCGACGCCTTCCGGCGTGCCGGTAAAGACGACGTCTCCAGGGTACAGCGTGTAGAAAGACGACGCGTACTCGATGAGCTCGCCGACGCCGAGGATCAGATCGCTCGTATTGGACTGCTGGCGGACCTGACCGTTGACCGAGAGACGAAGGTCGAGGGCGCCGGGATTCGGAATTTCATCGGCCGTCACAAGCCATGGCCCGAGGACGCTGTAGCCGTCAGGCGATTTGCGGAGGCTCCGCTCCTCTGGTCCGCGGATGGTGATATCCAGACCGATGCAATAGCCGGCGACGTAGTCGAGTGCATCGCTGCGTGCGACGCGGTCGGCCCGCTGCCCGATGACGAAGGCCAATTCCACCTCGTGGTCGCTGCGGCGGTCGAGTGTTCGCAGCGCGATCCCTTGGCCGGCACCGGTCAGCGAGCTGGTCGCCTTCAGGAACAAGCCGGCCCGTCGAATGGCCGCCACCTGATTGCCGTGGTGCAGTTCGGCGCTGCCTCGCGCCTCCTCGAGGTGCCGCTGATAGTTGACGGGGGCCGCAATCAGCTTTCCGGGATTCGCAATTGGACTGAGCAGCGTCACATCGGTCAGCGCGATCGGCGGCGATTCGCGCGTGGCGGCGTCGATTCGCCCCCGGATGGCTTCGAGATTCGCCACGAGCACGTCAAAGCCGGGCAATGGATGGCGGTAGCTGGGCAAAATATCGAGCGCCTTCGTCGCGTCCCGGACGGTGTCGCCGTCGACCACGCCGAGTCGATCGCTCCCAAATCGGCAAAGGCGCATAGAATTATTGTATGCTTAACCGGATCGGAGGATCGCCGTGGCTTACATCTTTCATCAGGATCAACTTCCGCACCTGATCTCCGAGGTGCCGGGCAGGAAGCGCACCTTTTTCGTCAACAAGGAGCTGACGAAGATCGACGACATGCTCGCCGGGGTGATGCATTACGACGCCGGGGCATCGTCGCCGTATCACTACCACGAGGTCTGCGAGCACTTCTACTTCATCATCGAGGGCAAGGGCAGCGTGGAGACCGAAGAAGGCATTCGCGATGTCGGGCCTGGCACGATGGTCTTCATTCCGCCGGAAGCGAAGCATCGCCTGCGGTCGGTTGGCGGGCCTCTGTTCTACTTCGAGTTCCAGGCGCCGAACCGTTTCAAGACGCACATCCTCGACGGCACTCCGGCGGATCTGAACTGGAACCACGTCGACGGAACGGTCTGGGTGCAGACCTAGCAGCCCGTGGTGAAAGTTGCGACGGCATTCGGCCGGCGCTGCATCCCCGTGGGCGGCGTTGCTCCTCTCTCAAATATGGCCCGATATTCTCGGTCGTCGCGCCTTGCCCACGTGGCGCATCGCCGCCCTCGGTGCTCGCCGCAACTTTCACCACGGGCTGCTAGCGCGTATACGGCGTGGGGCGTACGGAGCAGGGTTCAGGCGAGGACGTTGGGCCACCACCAGAGGCTTTTGTCAGCGGGAGGAGCTGCTTAGCTATGAGTTACCGAAGCTTGGAGGAAGCGTTACAAACCGTCGGGAGTCCAGTTAAGCTGTTGCGTAATTCGCAGATAGGACCATATGCCTTTCCGGTAGTGCGTTCCGAGTTCACGAACTGGAGAGATGAACAACGTGCCTGGCGGGAGACCTGCGCTCTTCTCGACCTGTCCCACCATATGACAGATCTTTATGTTCAGGGCCCTGACGCACTCAAATTGTTCTCTGATCTTGGTGTGAATAGCTTTAAGAATTTCAAAGTCAATCAGGCCAAGCAATTTATTGCGTGTAACCATAATGGATATGTGATTGGTGATGCGATTCTCTTCCATCTCGATAAGAATAGATTCAATCTCGTCGGGCGCCCTCCCGCTCACAATTGGGTGCAATATAATCTAGAGACCGGCGCGTATGACGCATCAGCAGAAAGGGACGAGAGGTCCGCTGTTAATCAAGGCCAACGAAAGGTTTTCAGATACCAGGTTCAAGGCCCCAATGCTGTCCAGGTCATGGAGAAGGTAACGGGAAGACCCGTGCCGGATATTCGGTTCTTTTACATGGATGCATTCGCCATCGCGGGCCGAGATATCCGCGCCTTGCGTCATGGAATGACCGGACAACCCGGATGGGAGATCTTTGGTCCTTGGGAGTGCGGCGACGAAGTCCGGAATGCCATTCTTAAAGCCGGTCAAGACCACGGGATTCGACAAGTGGGCGCTAGAGCTTACCCTACCACCTGCCTCGAATCGGGATGGATTCCATCTCCCCTTCCGGCGGTGTACGTTGGTGAAGAGATGAAGGGATACAGAGAGTGGTTGGACGCGAAAAGCTATGAAGCCATGGCTTCACTCGGAGGTAGCTTCTACTCCGATGATGTCACTGACTATTACCTGACTCCCTACGAGCTTGGCTACGGGCCTTTCGTCAAATTCGACCATGATTTTATTGGACGAAAAGCCGTTGAAAAAATGGCCGATCACCCGAGGCGGAAGAAAGTAACGCTCGTCTGGAACGGCGACGATCTCGCCCGTGTCTTCAGGTCCTTATTCCATGCTGGTGGAGATATAGCCAAGTATGTCGATTTGCCCTTGGCTAACTATTCAACATTGCCGTATGACAAGGTGTTGAAAGACGGCAAGACCACAGGGATATCGACGTATACCGGCTACACCTACAACGAACGCGCGATGGTCTCGCTGGCCTTAATCGATGTCGAACACAGTGAGCTGGGCTCAGAGGTCACGCTCGTCTGGGGTGAAGAAGGGCGCGGGTCGTCGAAACCGACGGTCGAGCGTCACGTGCAAGCCGAAATCCGGGCGACTGTTGCACCTATTCCCATATCCGAGGTTGCACGTGTCGCATATCGGCCACGGTGAGCCGGCGCGCGTGGAAAGTGCTGAGTAGGGACTAGGAATTAGGAATTAGGAATTAGGAATTGGAAATTAGGAATTGGAAATTAGGAAGCGATGCCGAACACATACATTGATACAAACAAGCTGCCGCGGACGAAGGTATCCGGCGCGGGCGAGTTCACGGAGATTTTGAACAACGCGCTCTGCGGCGCGAAAAACGTCGTCGGCACGCTGCGGTGGCTGGGGAACGGGGATCACTACGACGCCAGCTCCGACGCGAAGACGCATCAACTGATCTACCTGATGGAAGGCGAAGGCACCATGACCTTGAACGCGAAAGACCACAAGGTCGGCAAGGGCGCGGGGATCTACCTGGGACCGTCGGAATCGGCGCGGATCGCGCAGGCCGGTGGAGGCACGCTGAAGCTGTTTCATCTGGTCGTGCCTTCGCAACGATCGTAAGTAAAGTTTAGAAGTTCCCGACTATCGACGCGCTGTGGAGTACGCGGCGCATCGAGTCAATCGAGGGCAGCGAACAGGTCGGGCAACGGGACGGTGATATCGGGATTCTGTGTCCGGAGCTCGTCGACGAGTGAGCCCCCGAGATCGGCGGGCGTATAGCTCAACGCGCGGCGGTCATCAGGGTCGATGACCCACACCCACTCGGCGCCGTGCGCCAGGTACTCTCGAATCTTCGGCTGCAGTCGAACCAGCCGATCCTCCGCCGACAGAATCTCGACGACGAGGAACGGAGGAACAGTGGGAATCCGCTGGCCGATGGGACCCGCACGCCACACGGCGATATCGGCGACACGGAAACGGGTGGCGGCCACTTGAATCCGGATTTCTGTGAGCACCCGGATGCCTAGGGTTTGGGCGAGGTTCCGCAGCATGTGGGCCAGCTCTGTCTGCAGGATGGCATGCGGCAACTCGCCCATATTCCGCTCCAGCACCTCTCCGTCGACGTAGTCGCGATCTGCGCCGTCGAACGGCGTTCGGAAGTACTCCTCCACGGTCATCAGGACGCGCGCATCCATGGGCCTCACCGCTCGCTGAGCCATGACCAAGTATAACCCTTGGCTGCTGTGACTTATGCGTTTCTGATGTTCGCGACCTTTTCGCCGAACCTTGATATCCATCCGCTATGGTTGTCGCTGACTGCCGGCGCCAAGACGCGATGGTTCGTGGGTTTCTTCCGTGGGAGCAGTCGTCGGTTCAGGCGTGACATACGTCGCACTCAGACGTCGCGGAGACGCCTAAATCGAACCGGGCTGGCCCTTCGGCAACCGTCCGACGCGTCGGATGTCGGCGTTGTGGAACGCTGAAAGCTCGCAGCCGATCGCTGAAAAGCCGCTATACTCAACCGCGTCCGAGGGGGTCATTCGTATGAGCCTGCGCCTCTCTGCCATATCGCTCGCCGTCGTGATCGCTCTCGCGGTCGTCGTTGCCGGCTCCGCGCAGCAGCGACAGGGCGGACCGCCGGCCGGCGCGCCAGCAGCCGCGGGTCGCGGTCGCGGCCAACCAATCGGTGTGCCGGTGGCTCCGCTTGGTGACGGCCCGTTCGTGATCGCCACCGCGGAGCAGCCCAAGATCCGTGTCGTGGTCGTCGCCAAAGGACTCTCACACCCGTGGGGCCTCGCGTTTCTGCCCGACGGCAGCATGCTGGTCACGGAACGCGAGGGCCGACTGCGAATTGTTCGCAACGGCGTCCTCGATCCGCAGCCCATTGCCGGCCTGCCTCAGATCCACGCGCGAGGGCTGGCCGGCCTGATGGACATCGCCCTTCACCCGAAATTTGCTGACAACACGTGGATCTATCTCGCGTACTCGAAGCCCGGCGACAAAGGCGCGACGCTGGCGGTCGCGCGCGGACGCTGGGACGGGAAAGCGCTCACCGAGGTCAGCGATGTGTTGGTCGCCGACGCGTGGCACACCGGGACGGGCGCTGCCGACGGCAGCTTCGGATCGCGCCTCGCGTTCGGCCGCGACGGCATGCTGTATGTGACGTCCGGCGATCGCAATCTGCCGGAGGGCGGACAGAATCCCGCGAACCACTTCGGGAAGATTCTGCGGTTGAAAGACGATGGGACCGTTCCGCCGGACAATCCGTTCGTCGGGAAGGCCGGGTACAGGCCCGAGATCTATTCGCTCGGACATCGCAATCAGCAGGGGCTGATCGTGCATCCCGACACCGGCGCGCTGTGGGAAAACGAGCAGGGCCCGAACGGCGGCGATGAGATCAACATCATCCTGCCCGGACGCAACTACGGATGGCCGCTGGTCAGTTTCGGACGTCAGTACGCCGGACCACGGCAGGCCGAAATCCCATATCGCGAAGGGATGGAGCAGCCGATCGTGTTCTGGGTGCCGTCGATCGCCGTGTCGGGAATGACCATCTACACCGGAGACCGATTCCCGCGCTGGAAGGGCAACGTGTTCGTTGGCGGGCTCCGGACGGGAGAGATTCCCGGAACCGGGCACATGGAGCGCATCGTGTTCAATCCGCAGGGCGAAGAACTGCGGCGCGAGTCGATGTTGACGGAGCTGCGGCAGCGGATCCGCGACGTGCGACAAGGTCCCGACGGGCTGCTGTACATCTTGACGGAGGAAGACCAGGGCGCGCTGCTGCGGATCGAACCAGTCGAATGAAGGCATGCCCTCGAAGGCGTGCCTTACAGCACCAAGGAGATCGTCATGAACCTACGTTTTACCGCTATCGGATGTGCGCTCGTGATTGCTGCCGTGGTCGTCGTCGCGGCCCAGCAGACTCCGCCCGCTGGTGCGCCGGTGGGCGCAGGCGGCGGGCAGGGCCGGGGGGCCGGAGGAGGCGGCGCGACTTCGCCGCCTCCCATCAACTGGTCGACACCGCCCGCACCAAGTGTCACCGTGGCGCTCGACACCGCCGTCCAGCATCAGGTTTGGGTCGTGCCCACCAGGGGATTCAATCAGCCGTGGAGCATGGCATTCCTGCCTGACGGCGGCATCCTCGTCACGGAACGTCCGGGCCGCTTGCGAATCATCCGCAACGGCGTGCTCGATATGAACCCGGTCGCCGGATTGCCGCCAGTGCAGGCCGCGGGCCTCGCCGGCCTGATGGACATCGCGCTGCATCCGCGCTTCAGCGAGAACCAACTGGTCTACTTCACCTATCACAAGCCTGCCGCGACACCGCCCGCTGCGGCTGCTCCTGGAGCTAATGCTCCGGGAGGGCGCGGCGGCGGCGGCCAAGGGACGATCACGCTGGCGCGCGGACGCTGGGTAGCGGGCTCCTTGAACCCCACGACCGGGCGATGGGAGGGCACCGCGCTCGCCGACGTGAAGGACATTTTCTCGGCGATCCCTTCCGGCAACGCCTCGCGGATCGCCTTCGGCAGGGACGGCATGTTGTACATGACCGTCGGCTTTGGCGATCCACCAGTCGGCAACCTGAACCCCGCCGCCGCGCCGCCCCAGGATCCGAACAACCTGGCTGGCAAGGTGCTGCGGTTGAAGGATGATGGCACCGTGCCGGCGGACAACCCATTTGTCGGCCGCGCGGGCTACAGGCCGGAGATCTTCACCCTGGGCCACCGCAATTCGCTGGGCCTGACTGTCAACCCGGTGACCGGCGACATCTGGGAATCCGAAAACGGTCCGAACGGCGGCGACGAGGTCAACCTGCTCCAGGCGGGCAAGAATTACGGGTGGCCGGTCGTCAGCACCGGCCGCTTCTACCTGGGCCCGCGCGTCAACGACAAGATGTTCCAGGAAGGGATGGAGCAGCCGATCGTCTTCTGGGTGCCGGCGATCGCGACGTCAGGGTTGACCTTCTACACTGGCGACAAGTTTCCCCAATGGAAAAACAACCTGTTCGCCGGCGGAATGCGGCAGGGCGAGGTCCCGCGGTCCGGTCATCTCGAGCGGATTGACTTCAATGACAAGTGGGAGGAGCTCCACCGCGAGTCGATGCTGCACGAGTTGCAACAGCGCATTCGCGACGTGCGTCAGGGGCCCGATGGTCTGTTGTATGTGTTGACCGCCGAAAACGATGGCGTGCTGCTTCGACTCGAGCCGGCGCCCGCGCCGCCTCCGCCCGCTCCGGCTGGCAGGGGTGGCCGAGGGGGCCAATAACACACAGCACGGCGGGTCATCCGGACCCACCGTAGAGATCGGCCAACAATCGATGCCACCACCATTTCGGGCCGAGCACATCGGCAGCCTGCTCCGCCCTGGACAGCTGCTGAGAGCACGCGCCGCTGCCGAAGGGGATCAGTACCGCCAGGCCAGCGGTCCACTGCAGTACGCGCAGTTGAAAGACATCGAAGACGAGGCCATCCGCGAGGCGGTTCGCCTGCAGGAAGACGTCGGCCTCGATGTCGTCACAGACGGGGAATTCCGCCGGCGCTCCTGGTTTCAGGATTTCCTGCTGTCCATTTCCGGCACGGCGATCACCTTCATCGAGTCGATGCAGACCATCTCCGCCGCGTTGCCGTTTCAGGACGACTCGTCCATCGAAAAGCTGCCCGGGCACATCGTGCAGGTCCGGCAGAAGCTGACGCGGGAGAAGCCGGCGTTCGCCGAGCACTTTGCGTTCGTCAAGAGCGTGACGACGCGGACGCCGAAAGTCAGCCTGCCGTCTCCCACGATGCTGCATTTCTGGGGCGGCCGCGCCGCGATTGACTCGAAGGTGTATCCGGACCTGAGCGAGTTCTGGGACGATGCCGTGAAGATCTGGGTCGCGGAGATCGAGGCGCTGCACCAGCGCGGGTGCCGCTACGTCCAGATCGACGACGTCACGTTTCCGTTGATGTGCGATCCACACGGACAGGACGCGCTCCGCAAGCGCGGTGACGATCCGAAGGAAATGCTCGAGACGTATGCCGGCGTTCTGAATCGCATTGCCGCGGGCGCGCCCAGGGGCGTGACGATCGGCATGCACATGTGCCGCGGCAACAACCGGGGCAAGTGGATGGGCGCCGGCGGGTACGAGTACGTGAGCGAAGCCGTCTTTCGGAACGTCAGCATCGACAACTTCTTCATGGAGTACGACACCGATCGCGCCGGCGATTTTCAGCCGCTGCGTCACGTCCCTCGAGGCAAGAAGGTCATCCTCGGTCTGGTCTCGACGAAGACGCCGGCGCTCGAGTCACGCGACGACCTCAAACGGCGGATCGACGAGGCCGCCAGGTACCTGCCGCTCGATCAGTTGTGCCTGAGCCCGCAGTGCGGGTTTGCGAGTAATTTCATGGGCAACCCGCTGACGATCGACGACGAGCGGCGGAAGCTGTCGCTGGTGGTTGAGACGGCGCGCGAAGTCTGGGGATGAAAATTGGAGTCGGACTCCCGACCCATTTTTTCCGGAGGATAAGCCGGCGAACGTCCTGGAAAGCAACTACACGCTTGCGCCCGGCACGTGTCCATGGTGGGATGCCGCGCCAAAAATCCCGTGGGAGAGACAGATGAGCGCTCCGGTCCCGGCATCGTCGCAGGTTGACATCGCTGACGTCATCGACCGAAGCAAAGTGGGATCGCTTCAGATCATGCTGTTCGCGCTCAGCGCGGCCTGTCTGATCATGGACGGATTCGACGTGCAGGCGGTCGGATACGTAGGGCCGTCGCTCATCCGTGAGTGGAAAATTCCGGGATCCACGCTGGGCAACATGCTCGCCTCCGGGAATTTCGGCGTCCTGGTTGGCTCGCTTGTCTTCACGATGGTGGCCGACAAGATCGGCCGTCGTCCGGTGCTGATCGCGGCGACGTTGTATTTTTCAGCGCTCACGATCGTGACCGGCATGGTCACGTCCGTTGAGCAGATGATCCTGGTGCGTTTCGTCGCCGGATTGGGCCTCGGCTGCATCATTCCGAACGCCACTGCGTTGATCGGCGAGTACAGCCCGCGGCGCCTCCGCATCGCGCTCATGGCGACGATCTCGGTCGGCTTCACAGCCGGCGCGGCGTTTGGCGGCTTCGTCTCGGCATGGCTGATCCCGGCATTCGGCTGGCGATCCGTGTTTTATTTCGGTGGCGCAGTGCCACTCGTGATAGCGGGCCTGATGATCTGGTGGCTCCCCGAGTCGCTCCAATTCATGGCGCTCCGGGGTCGGAAGAACCGGGATCGGCTGGCCGCGTGGCTGAGGCGCATCGATTCCACGGTCCCGGTTACCGCGAACACGGAATACGTGATCCACGAGGAAAACCGCGGCGGCGTTCCTGCCATGCATCTGTTCCGCGAAGGGCGAGCCGTGGGAACGGTCCTTTTGTGGGTCATCAACTTCATGAACATCTTCAACCTATACGTGCTGTCTGGCTGGATGCCGACCGTCGCCGCGCAGCTTGGGTATTCCACACGCATGGCGGTGATGATGGGCACGACCGTGCAGGTCGGCGGCACGCTCGGCACCTTCTGGCTCACGTGGCTGATTGGACGATTCGGCTTTGTGCACGTCTTGACGCCGTGCTTCACCGTTGCGTGCATCAGCATCGCGCTCATCGGTCAGCCGGGCCTCACGCCGTGGCTCCTGTTTCTCATCGTTTTCATCGCGGGATCGTGCGTCGTCGGCGGGCAGCCGACCGTGAACGCCCTGTCAGGCAGCTATTATCCGACCTACCTTCGGTCGACCGGGATTGGATGGGGATTGGGAATCGGCCGCGCCGGGGCGATCATTGGCCCGTGGCTCGTGGGTCAGTTCATGGCGGCGAAGTGGTCGATCCACGACATCTTCTATGCGTCCGCGATTCCAGCGTTGATCTCGGCCATGGTGATGCTGTCGCTGCACTGGGTGATGCGGCTGACCACGTCGCGCGCACGGCCCAGTGAAGTCGTCGCGCATTAAAGGACAGATCTGCTAGGAGCTCGGATTCTGCACTCGATCCGCGCGATCGGTGGCGCGGAAACTTCACTCTGAATTCGATTTCGCGTGTTCGGGCCGATTTCCACTTGGCGCGGTCCTCGCTTGCACGGCGTTGCTAGAATGGGGAACATTGTATGGCCGTGGAAATCAGCAAGAAACGGTTCACCGCGGACGAGTACCAGCGCATGGGCCAGGCCGGCATTCTGGCTGAAGGCGACCGCGTGGAGCTCATCGACGGCGAGGTCGTCGCGATGACGCCGATCGGTCCGCGTCATTGTGCCAGCGTGGATCGAACCAATCGCGCGCTGGTGACCCAGGCGGGCGACAGGGCGATCGTCCGGGTGCAGGGCTCGGTCCGATTGGATCTGTATCATGAGCCGCAGCCGGACCTCGTTCTCCTCCGACCGCGGGCCGACTTCTACGCTTCTCGGCACCCCGGCCCCGCCGACATTCTGCTCATCATCGAAATCGCCCAATCCTCGATTGACTACGACCGGGAAGTGAAGGCACGGATCTACGCTCGGATGGGCATCGTGGAGTACTGGTTGGCCGACCTCGACGAAAACCTGCTGTCGTGTTACTCCGCGCCCACAGACGGCGCTTACCTGGGCCTCCAGCAATACCATCGCGGCCAATCCATCGCGCCACTCATGCTTCCGGAGTGCGTGATCGCCGTAGACGTTCTGCTCAGCGAGT
>JAHFUI010000118.1:4427-14006 GCA_023265175.1 Acidobacteriota bacterium | reverse complement strand
TGGTGGACGACGTCGCCCAGGTTGAACGCGTTCAACGCGCTCATCCCGAAGTCGACCGTGAACTTCAGCCCCGGCTCGCCCGACTGCGCCTTGAGGCCGTCTTCCTCCTGGAAGAGTAGGATTCGAAACCCGTCGAAGCCCGCGTTCTGCAGTGCCAGCCGGTACTCGGCCTCGTACATCCCAAAACGGCATGGACCGCAGGTCCCCGCCGTGAAGAAGACATACCGATCGATGATGTCCCGACGCGACAGGCCGCCGCCTTCGAGCCGGCGCAGATACTGGATCAAGGCACCGACCGTGAAGTAAGTCGGATTGCACTGGCCGACGTTTCCGTGCTCGCGCCCGATCTGATACGCCGACACGTCCGGCGACGGGACCACGTCGCAGCGGTATCCCGAGCCCTCGAACACCGCGCGGAGCAGCTCCTCGTGTTTCCAGGTGAGCCCGCCGAAGAGAATCGTTACGCGGTCGCGCTCTTCGGCCGTGAAGGACCGTTCGAACGGGCGGCGGAAGTGGCGCGGGGCGGACGAGTCCACCGCGCTCAGGGCCTCAAGCCTGACGCGCTCGGCCGCCAAGCGGCGCGCGACCTCGATCTCGCAGGTGTCGCCGGGCATCGCGGGCGCTAGTCGAGGTTGCCGCGGATTCCCTGGAACCCGTGGCGGGCCTGCCTCAGCAGAAACTCGATCACGCGCCGGTCGTCGTAGCAGTAGCCGACGATGTGGTTGAGGGTCGAGAAGCAGTGGGGCTGGCAGGACTGCTTCATATCGTCGAGCTGGCGGTTGTCGAACCGCGGTTCGCCGACGCCGCCCCAGTCCTCTACGGCGTTGTACATCGGGAAGCACGGGGCGAGCGTGCCGTCGACCCGGATAATCAACGTGTTCTGGCCCGCGCGGCAGTTCCACGGCTCGGAGTGACCGCCGCGCATGAACTGCTTCATCTGCGCGAGCCGCTCGACCGAGTTGGCCATCGTGTATCCGGCGCGCTGTTTCGCGATCAGCCAGTCGACGACGGCATCGATCCGCGCGTAGTCTTCCGGGCGAATGTAGGTGCTGTTCTCTTCCAAGTGCTTGAAGTGATCCGGCTCGAGGAGCGGGGGCTCGTTGATGTGGTAGTCGGTCGAGATCTTGTGTTCATGCGCAATCTCGGTCAACTGCCGCACATCGTCCACGTTGTTGCGGCAGATGTTGATGTTCAAGAAGACCGTGTACCCGTACCGGTACTGCTTCTTGACGAGATACTCGAACGAGGAACGGATCGGATTGAGCGCCTTGGGGAGCCCCGGCTTCTCATCGACCGCGTCGACGGCGAGGTTAAAGGTCGCGACGCCGGCGTCGGCCAGCCGGTCGATGACGTCCGGTTTCATCAGGCGGCCGTTGGTCGGCACGTACACAAAGAAGTTTCGCTTCGCCGCGTAGTAGACGACCTTCTGCGCGAACTGCGGCCGCAGCAGCACTTCGCCGCCCATCAGCGCCAGCACGCGGCACGTGCTGGAATGCAGCCAGTCGATCGAGGCTTTCGCCACTTCCTCGGTCATCCCCTTCACGCGGTTGTCGTACGCCCAGCAGTAGTGGCAATCGAGGTTGCACTTATATTCCGTAAAGAGGTAGGCGACGATCGGATGAAAGTCGCCGGGCAGGAGGCGCGATTTGAGGTAGGGAAACGCCCATCCCCGAAGCGCGTGATAGATCTGCGGCGGCGTCCAGTGGCGCTCGCCGTCGCCGGGCCACGGGTCGTTCGTGAGCAGGTGCGGCCGCTGTGGAAAAACGGGTTCGGACAGCCGCTCACCGGCGACCGCGGCCGTGTTGTGGAGCGGCGCCAATTCGACGCGCCCGTTCTGCGCTTTCATCGACATGTTCTCCTCGAAGAGTCAGAAGTCGAACTGCACGCTGATCTTGGCAAAGCGCGCGGGCAGAATCAACGTCGGCGTCGGCCACGTGCCCGAGCCCGCGACGAACGACGAGTTGTAGGTCTGGACCGCGCTGGAATTGAGCGAGTTGTAGAGGTCGAATCCGACGCTGGTCCGCGTCTGCCCGAATTTCAGAATCTTCGCGAAGCGCACATCGAGCACGTTGATCCGGTCGCCGAACAGCGTGCCGGGCGCGAGCACGTTCACCGTCGTGTTGGTCGCGCTGTTCGATAGCGGCCGGCCGAGCGTTTTCGCCGCCTCGGCGCTGGTCACGGTGTAGTTGGCCGCGAGCGAGCCGCCAGGGTTGCTCTGGAGCGTCCCGCTGACTTGGACATCAACTTTCGGCACCGTGTATGACGTGAGGAATCTCACCTGCGTGCGGAATCCAGTTACCGTGTGGCAGTAGGGGTTCACCGGACCGAGCTCGGGCAGCTTTGCCTTGATCTCGCAGTTGTCGGTCACGGTCTGCCCGGTGCTGGTGCCGCCTTGAAACGTCAGCCCCTGCCGCACACGCACGTTGAAATTCACATCCACGCCGTTGAAATACTGATACTGGTTGCCGTAGTTGCTCGACAACGTGAGGAAATTGTCGACCAGCGAGGCGACGTTCTGGTTGATGTCACGGAGTCCGCTGATCGTGTAGCCGCCGCCGTCGGGCAGCCGCGAGTCGAGCGGCGCTGTGATGCTGAACGGCGTGTAATCGGTCGCCGAGACGGCCCGGTTCTTGGTCACGGTGAAGCCCTGAAACCATCGCCGGAAGTAGCCGACCTCCACGGACGCGCGCGGCAAGAGTTGCTGTTGCACCGATACGCCAAGGCTCCAATCCGAGGGGCGCACCCTCCATCCCGAGAAGAGCGCCGGGTCCAAAGTGCTGCTGGTGATCTGGCTCGTCCCGAAAGCCAGGTTCGACACCTGCCCGCAGAAATCACCGCCACCCGCGCGAAGGTCCTGGGCCAGGTTATTCAGGAGATTGCAGTCGGGCACGAAATTGCCGTTGGCGTCCGTCCACGTTCGCGTGACGGTTTGAGAGATCCGCGAGGTCGGGTTGTTCGCGGCATAGTTCACGCCGTTTGTGGCCGCCTCCAGGTACTTGCCGAAGTTCAGGCGCAGCGACGTTTTCCCGTTCCCGAACACATCGTAAGCGGCGCCGATGCGCGGAGTCACGTCCTTGTAGCTTGCCACCCCTTGCGTTTCAGGAAGCACCAGAGCGATGGGGAAGAACCGGTTGGGTCCGACCGTCTGCTCCGGATACCAGCTCCAGGCACGGTCGAAGCGCACCGCGCCCTGCAGCGTGAGTCGGCGAAAGGTCGACTGGTCCTGCACGTAGAGCGCCGCCAGCGACGTGTGGCCGATCGTCCGCACGCCGTTGAAGCCGAGCTCGGTGAGCTGATTCGGCACACCATTGTTCACGCGGTACTGCAGGCTCGTCGAGTTCTGGAAGTTCTGGATTTCGTTGTTGTAGTAGTTGCCGTTGTAGCCGAACTTCATGTTGTGCGCGCCGGTGACGTAGGACGCCGATCCATGCCAGCTCCAGGCGCCGTTGTAATCGCTGGCCCAGTTCATCGAGCGATACGTGAGGCCCGCGATGCCGCCATTGGCCGCGCACCCGGCGGTGCACTGCTCGACCACGCGGACGAGGTCGTGCGTGGGATTGCCCAGCCGCTCCCGGCCGCCCCAGGTCGTGAGGTACGTGCCGACGCCGGCTTCGAGCAGCAGTTTGTTCGTTGCCGGCGAATTCCACGTGACTTGTTGGACGTGGAGCGGAATGCCGTCACCTGTAGCGGCCGCCTCGGGCGAGGTGGTCGCGTTGCCGCCAGAAATGCACGACGTGCAGGTACTCTGGCGATCCCAGAAGAAGCCGAACTTATTGCGCGCCGAGGCCTGCCATGTCAGGCGCAGGTGCGTGCTCTTCCACGTCCCGTCATCCTGCGCGGGCTGGTTCGGGTCTGCGAGGTAGGTCCGCTTGGTCGCGTCGCCCGCATAGACGCTGTTGAACATGCCGGAGACCTGCTTGCGGTTCCCCTGGTGCCGGGCTCCGCCGAAGAACCAGAGCCGGTCTTTCGTGATCGGGCCGCCGAGCACGCCGTTGACGTCCCAGATCTTCAGCAGCGTATTCCCGGCGCGCACACCGACGGCTGTCAGCGCCGGGTCCAGGTTGGTGCCGCCCATCGACTGGCTGGCGCCGTTGGCGAAGAAGGTCCCCTTCACGACGTTGCCCCCCTGCCGCGGCACGACGTTCATAGACGGGCCGCCCACTTCCGATTCGCCCAGGCCGCCGGAGGTGCTGACCGTGACTTCCTGCGCGTTCCCGATATCGGTCACGTAGTAGCCGGTGCCGCTGCCGTTGAGCGCCGCTCCCACCCCGATGCCGTCCACCTGAAGACGTCCTTCGTTCCCGCGGCCGCCATGGACCGCGAAGGTCACGACCAGCGGACCCGAGATGCCGCCAACGTCGTTCGTCCCGGACGCCGTGACGCCAGGCACCAGGGCCATGATCGCGGTGTAGATCTTGGCGCCCGGGATGGCGCCGATCACATCGTTTCCCAGCGTCTGCTGGCGAGTCGCGCTCTGCACGTCCACAATGGGGGTCTCCCCTGAAACCGTGATCGTTTCGGTGACCGCCCCCACCTTCATCTCCGCGTTCACCGTCGCGCTGAACGATCCAGTCAGCTCTATGCCTTCGCGTTTGAAGCTGCTGAATCCGGTCAGCGTGAACGCGACCGTGTAGGTGCCGGGCCGCAAGTCGACGATCTTGTACTGCCCTGTGCCGTCGGTCACGACGGAGCGAACCTTCTCGATCAGCGCCGGACTCGACGCCTCTACCGTCACGCCCGGCAACACCGCTCCTGATGAGTCCTTGACGACGCCCGCGATGGATGCCTGGGCAAACGCCGCAGCCGGCATCAGCACGGCGCAGGCCACCACCGCCCCGATAACACTAACAAGTCTCTTCATGCCGACCTCCGTAGCCCAATGCCTTTCGAGCTCGTTATCGCTGGCGGTCGCCTGCTTATCGCTCTTCGCCGCGCGTATCGGCCTGGCTCGGTGCTCGTCCGCTTTCCGCCGCCGCTTTGTCCTCCGCGCGGCCGGCGCTCAGGATGTTGCGCAGTCCGTAGTTCCCCTCGTGGCAGGCGTACTCGAAGAGGCCGGCCTGTGGCGTCAGGTTCAGCGCGGCGGTCCAGGGCCTCGCAAACGTATGAGGGTCGTCGACGGTCATTTCGTATCGGAGCGTGTTCGCATCGACGCGCGTGAAGCGTTCGATCAGATGTAAGGTATCGCTCGAGCCGCGATAGTTGGTCTTCTCGCTGAAGTTCGTCGTGTCGACAACGAGCGTGTTCCCTTCCCAGTGCCCGCGTGCGTCGCCGAGATATCCGCGGATCCGCGAGCCCACGTGCGGCCGGCCATCGAGCGGAATGACGCGGGTCTCATGGATCATTTCGTAGGTCAGCGCGACGTACCCCGGCCCCTGGATGATCTGCGAGTTGTTGTTGTAGATCGTCGGAAACATCACGTTCGGAACGCCGCGGGTGATGCACTGATCCCAAAGGCTGCGGTCTTCGTACGAGTCGGCCGGGCCGCGGCCACGTCGAGCGTCGTTGCGGGCCGCCGCGCGCTGCTCCGCCTCGGGCGTCAGCGGCGGGACCCTTCCATCCGCCGGGTCGATGACCATCGAGGTGCGCGACGACTTCGCACCCCAGTTCTCGTACCAGTGCGTCGGGCCGGCCCCAGTGATCCCGCCGGCGAGGGGAGCGTTCTGACTGCGCTGCGCCGCCCGTTGCTCCAGCAATTGCTCAAGCTGCTCGCCTTCGAGCGTAGGCCTCCCCGCGAACTGTTCCGGCCGTTCGAAGGGCACGCCGTTCTCGCTGTCGCTCGTCCAGATGCCTTGCAGATCCAGGTCGCCCCACGGCGTGCGGCTTGGGGTCCACGCTTTGGCCGCGGTTTTCGACTTGGCGGCCGGCGGCGCCGCCTGACCACTTACTCTCGCCGTCGTCAGCGAGGCGGCAACGATCGCAACAGCAGCCATCCTCGTGTAGAGGCGCTCGGTCATTGGGAAACTCCTCAGGGCGTCAGCCCGATGTCACGACATGGACGCCCGTATAAGTACGTAGCCCAATTGTATATTAGAGTACGTCGGACGTACGATGGACCAGATGCGCGGAAGCTGTCTCAGCCACCCGGCCCATCCCAACGATCGCGATCGCGTCCCGGCGTCCTGGCAGGCGGCGCTCGCCGCCGGCCCTCCGTCCGCCAGCGAATAGCGAGTGCGCCAGGCGGATGGCCAGTACCGATGGTTCTTCTCCATGATCAAACCGATGACCAGGTGCATTGTGGCGTTCGCGACGGGATTGGTCCTGACCGCCGCCACCATTCCCGGCGGCGACGGAACAGGGGTGCTGCGCGCCCAGCAGCGCCAGACGGGCGCCGGTGCGGACGCCGGCGGTCTGGAAGTGTTCCAGCTGCGGCCGAACTTCTACATGATTTCTGGTGCCGGCGGGAACATCGGCGTCCAGGCCGGGCAGGACGGCGTCGTCGTGGTCGATGCTGGAACGGCGGCTCAGGCGGATCTCGTCGTGGCGGCGATCAAGAAGCTCTCGGAACAGCCGATTCGCTACGTCATCGACACCAGCGCGGACGCGGATCATGCGGGCGGCAATGAGAAGGTGTCGAAAGCCGGACGAACGCTGTTCATCACGAACAACGCGTTCGGCGAGGGCATGACCAACGGCGGTGCGGCGGCGATCCTGTCCGCGGAGAAGGTGTTGACACGGATGAGCGCGCCGACAGGGAAGACGCCTCCGTTTCCAACGGCGGCGTGGCCGACCGAGACCTTCGATCAGCGCCGGCGATACATGTACCTCAACGACGAGGGCATCGAAGTGTTGCATCAGCCTGCGGCGCACACCGACGGCGACAGTATCGTCTTCTTTCGTCGATCCGACGTCGTGGTGGCCGGCGACATCGTCGACACCGCGCGCTTTCCGGTCATTGATGTCGCGAAAGGCGGCAGCATTCAGGGCGAGATCGACGCGCTGAACCGCCTTATCGAACTGGCGATTCCGTCTGTTCCGCTGGTTTCACGCGAGGGCGGGACGTATGTCATCCCAGGTCACGGCCGCGTCTGCGACCAGCTCGACGTCGTGGAGTACCGCGACATGGTGACGATCGTCCGCGACCGTATTCGGGACCTGCTGAAGGAAGGGAAGACGCTGGAGCAGGTCCAGGCGACATCACCGACTCGGGGATATACGCGCCGCTACGGATCGGATTCCGGATCGTGGACGACGAAGATGTTCGTCGAGGCGGTGTACACGAGCCTCGCGCGAGAGCGAACGAAGTGAATACACGACACACGTTGGTCGTCGCCCTGCTCGCCGCCGCGTCGCTTGGCGCGCCGGCGGCCGTCCGCGCGCAGAACCGCGGAGGCCCACCTCAGGCCGGCCAGACCCCGAAGGCGGCCGCACCGATCGATCTCACCGGCTATTGGGTGTCCATCGTCACGGAGGACTGGCGGTACCGCATGGTGACGCCGGCGAAAGGCGATTATCAGAGCGTGCCGATGACCGCCGATGCGGCGAAGGTGGCCGATGCCTGGGATCCAGCAGCCGACGAAGCGGCTGGCAACCAGTGCAAGTCTTATGGCGCCGCGGCTATCATGCGCGTGCCGGGACGCATTCACGTGACCTGGCAAGACGACGAAACCCTGCGTCTCGACACGGATGCCGGCATGCAGACGCGGCTGTTCCGGTTCGGACCGTCGCGCGCGAAGCCCGCCGAGCCAACGTGGCAGGGTGAGGCCGCCGCCCAGTGGGAAACGGGCGGAGGTCGCGGCCGCGGCGGGAATCCCACGCCCAGAGGGTCATTGAAGGTCACGACCACGAACCTGCGCGCCGGATATCTGCGAAAGAACGGAGTGCCCTACAGCGAGAGCGCGATCGTCACCGAATACTTCGATGTGGCGCCGTTGGGCAACGGCGACCAGTTGCTTGTCGTGACCTCCGTCGTCGAAGACTCGCGGTATCTGCGGCAGCCTTTCATCGTGAGCTCGCAGTTCAAGAAGCAGGCTGACGCGTCCGGGTGGGATCCGACGCCGTGCTCGGCGACGTGGTAACGAATCCGGGAGTAGCTGGGCAGGAGGATCAATCGTGGACACCATGACGCGACTTCGAACCGGGCTGGCGCTCGTGCTGGTCATGACCGCGGCCGCGAGCCGCTCGGCGTCCGCTCAGAGCGAGCTCTCGGGCTCGTGGGCCGCGAGGAATCACGAAGACGCGCTCGAGCGCGCGGCGGGCCCGCACGCGGTCGACTACACGGGGCTCCCGCTGAATGAGGACGGCCGCGCGAAGGCCTTGAGCTACTCCGCGTCGCAGCTGGCGATGATCGAGCGCCAATGTGCCTTGTGGCCGCCCTTCTATCTGGTGCTGGGTCCATTCGGCATGAAGGTGTGGAACGAAACCGAGCCGGTCAACGGCACGGTGACCGCGTGGAAGTTAGGCGCCTGGGAAGACCGGGCGCCGACCACGATCTGGATGGATGGACGCCCCCGTCCATCCAAGAACGCGCCGCACGAGCGAGGAGGCTTCACGACCGGCACGTGGGAAGGCAACATGTTGGTTGCCTACACCACCCACATGAAGGCCGGTGTCATCCGGCGCAACGGCGCGCCGAGCAGCGATGAAGCCACACTGACCACGCGCTTCATCCGGCACGGCGACCTCCTCACGGTCCTCGCGGTGCTCGAAGATCCGATCTACCTGACGGAACCGGAAATCATCACGAAGAACTTCCAGCTCGACGCCGCACCCATCTCGCCGGTCGGCCCGCCGTGCGTTCCGGGCTACGAAGGCACGAGCGGAGACGGAAGCGTGCCGCATTACGTGCCCGAGAAGAATCCGTTCGTCGAGGAGCTGACGAACCAGTACGGGATCCCGCGCGACGCGGTGTTGGGCGGCGCGGAGACGATGTATCCGGAGTATCGGAAGAAGCTCAAGACCGCGTACGTGCGTCCGGAGAAATGCCCTCGGAACTGCGGCGCTCCAGCCCCACCGCCAGCTCCAGCGCGCTAGAAGAAGGACGACCATGGAGAGAAAGACGACCAGCTTTTCCTGTATCTTGTGGCTTCTCCCGGCGGCGCTGATGGCGCTCGGCGTGCCAGCCGAGGCGCAGCCGCTCCAGAAGATCACCGTCAACTTTCCCACGAGAAGCGGGGCCTCGTGGCCGCTGTTCATTGCAAAAGAAGGCGGCTACTACCAGAAATATGGGCTGGACGTCGACCTGGTGTTCGCGGGCCATCCCGGCGGCATCGCGATGGTCGTGAGCGGCGAAGCCCAGATGAGCAGCTACAACCTCGAGTCGGTGATGCAGGCGAGCGCCAGGGACGCGTCCTTTGCTGTTGTCGGCAGCTCGGTGAACAGGGCGTTCTTCGTCCTGATGTCACGCCCCGACATCGCGGGCGTCAAGGATTTGAAGGGCAAGACGATCGCGGTCAGCCAGATTGGCGATCCGCCGTACAACTATGC
The DNA here is from genome assembly GCA_023265175.1 of Acidobacteriota bacterium. Taxonomy (GTDB): domain Bacteria; phylum Acidobacteriota; class Vicinamibacteria; order Vicinamibacterales; family CAVVIG01; genus JAHFUI01. The sequence goes on along the minus strand of JAHFUI010000118.1, from coordinate 4,583 downwards.
GAGCGCCTACCTCAAGAAATTCGGGCTGACGGCCCGGGACGTACAGTGGGTCGCGGTCGGCACCGACGCCAACGGTCGCGCCGCAGCGCTGGCCTCCGGCCGCGCCGATGCCACGCTTCTGACACCGCCGGCGTACTTCAAGCTCGAAGAGGCCGG
>JAHFUI010000118.1:0-4327 GCA_023265175.1 Acidobacteriota bacterium | reverse complement strand
TGTCGCGCCCGACCAGCTCAGAGAGGTGGAAGACCAGCACATTTTGCGCGTCCTGGCCCGGCAGAAGGACCTAGGCTTTGACATTTTCACCGACGGCGAGTTGCGCCGCCGCGGTTTCATGAGCGACTTCTACGAATCGATCGAGGGCCTGGACCATGATGGCTCGATCGCGCGGGCGTGGAAGGGCGCGCCCTCGGTAGCCGCCGGCGCCGCAACGATTCCCCTTGCGGGGCTCGTCGTCAGCAAGATCACGCAGACGAAACGACTCACCGCGCACGAGGCCGGTTTTCTCGCCCGCCACAGTCCAGGCGACATCAAGATGACGCTGCCGTCCGCGAATCAGTTTCCCGCGATCATGTATCGCAAGGGACTGAGCGATCGGGCCTACCCGACCTACTCTGAGTTCCTCTGGGACGTGGTTCCCATCATCGCGTCTGAAATCCAGGCGCTCGTGAACGAAGGCGTCAAGTACATCCAGATCGACGCGCCTCGCTACAGCTATTACATCGATCCCAGGTGGCGCGGCTACATCAGGGACGAGATGGGCATCGATCCCGAGCGGGCGCTGGACGAAGCCATCCGTGCGGACAACACGTGTCTCGACAACGTGAGGCGCGACGGCGTGGTGTTGGCCATTCACCTGTGCCGCGGCAACAACCAGAGCAAGTGGTACGCCGAGGGCGGCTACGATCCGATCGCGGAGAAGCTCTTCAACCAACTCGACGTCGATGCCTTCCTCCTCGAGTACGAGTCGGAGCGAGCCGGCACGTTCGACCCGCTGCGCTTCGTGCCGCGGGGCAAGTCGGTCGTCCTCGGTTTGGTGAGCAGCAAGCTTCCGGAGCTCGAGTCCGAGGACGATCTTCGTCGCCGGATCGACGAAGCAAGCCGGTACATGCCGATCGAGAACCTGGCGCTCAGTCCCCAATGTGGCTTTGCGTCGACGATCGAAGGCAATCTGCTGACGGAAGACGAGCAGTGGCGCAAGCTGCAGCTCGTGGTGGACACCGCGCGCAAAGTTTGGAATGACGCCTGATTAAACTCCGAAGCTCGAGTCCATTCAGGAAACCTTGTTCAATCCTTCCGTGAGCTCGATCGAGGTGCCCCAGGGATCGGTAATGAACGCGGTCCCGATGTTGTTGAGCGCCGGCACCTTGCGGTACGGCACGGCGAGCGTGATCCCCTTGGCGGCCAGTTTCCGGCAGAACTCCTCGAGGTTCTTCACCTCGAACCCGACGTGATCGACCACGCGGCCTGTCGTGGTGACCGGGACCATGTTCTGGTCCCCCTCCCATCGAAAAAAGTTCAGCATGTAGCCGACGCCTGGGAGATCAGCTCCGATGAAGAAGTCGGTCTGGCCCGGCCGCAGCGTGGCGTCTAACACCTTCATGTACCACTGCTGCATTTCCACATACTGCTTGTTGATGAAGTGGGCGTGGTGGTGCTTGAGCGGCACGGCGTTCGGCTCTCGATTCGTGACAATCTCGATCTTCACGCCGTCGGGTCCCAGCACGTAGGCAATACCGGCGCCCGAGCCTCCTTGCCCTTCCGGGGGCGGGGGCGCGCCCGGGACAGGCTCTCTGCCGAAAGTCGTCTGGAAGCCGTTCGCCTTGATCTTGGCGACGATGGCCGGCACATCCGGCGCGGCGAAGCCGATATGGTCGAATGGGGTGCCCCGGCTGGGACCGGTTGGCGGCTGGACGCGCAGGAAGATGAAGACATCGGGGAACTTGATGACGTCGATGTTGTCGGGCCCGAACGTCATGGCGGTTCCGCCGAGCGTGTCCACCCAGAATTTCTTGTGCTCCGCGATGCTGGTCACGTTGAGGTGATAGTGACCCACCACGATCGGGGCTTCCTTGTTGAGGAGCTGTGCCGAGGCATGTGAGGCCGGGGCCACGACCAGCACGGTCACAACGATCACGCTGAGCATCCGATTCATGATGTCCTCTTCATGATGTCCTCATCAGGACGGTGTGCGGCGGTGGTTGCCAGCCGAAGCTCGCGAAGCGAGCGAAGGCTGGTGACCGGGGCGGGGATTGAACCCGCGGCCCGCGCATTGAAGTGCACACCGCGGATGGATAATACGCCGAAACTCGCACGGTTTGGCTCAATCATCACGTGTGCTGACTGTCCGGTCAGAGATGGGTCATCACATCGCACAGCCGTTTACGGTGGGTCCGGAGGCAGATGGCCGACTGCATTCAATTATCGAGAATGGGACACCGGTCGAATGGTGACGACGAGCACGGTGAGCGCGGCGTCCTCCACGGTGTAGATGATCCGGTAGTCGCCGGCGCGGATGTGCAGCAACCCGGCGCCGCCCTGAATGGCGCGAGAAAGCGGCCGTCCGCGGACCAAGCGGCGGCGACTTTGTCCTGCGGCGACTCCAGAAGCAGGGACTCGCTGCCCGGGTTGCGCGCCGACCCCAGATACAGATTCCGCGGGGCCCTTTCGGTTCGAATCGAACACGATCCGGCTGCCGTCCGGCGACCAGACGGGGAAGCGATCCAGCGCCGCATCGAAGGTGAAGCGGCTCGTGCGAATCCCGTCGATCCAGGAAACGATCGCAGCAGAAGGACTCTCGCGGGAGGACGCGGAGAAACGGTTCCTCGCGGGAAAGCAGCCGAGCGGCCGCTTCATTCACGCTGAGCACGTCGCGGCGCTGATGGTATTTCTCTGCGGACCCGAGAGCTCGGATATCACTGGCGCCGTATTACCAATCGACGGCGGCTGGTCCAGCAGCTAAGTTTCACTGGCACTACGCCGCGTCGGTGGCTGTGAAGACGCGGCCGCGCGTCTCCGGCCCCATCCAGATCAACCCTGCTGACAGCAGTCCCGACACCGTCATGGCGGCGGTCATGCTGTTCACCAGCCCGAAGCCGTGGTCCTGCATGGCGCCGAGGACGTAAGGCATCACGGCGCCGATGGCAGCGCCGGCGTGATAGCAGAAGCCAGGGCCGACGCCGCGGACGGAGGTGGGGAAGCGCTCCGTCGTGTACGCAGGCGCCATGCCCCAGATGCCCATGCCGAACGCACCCATCATCAGCGCGCCCAGTCCCAGCAGCCATGGATCCCGCGCGTGCAGGTACAGCGGGAGCGACGCGATGCCCAGCACGACGGTGATCGTCACCGCGCCGCGGCGCCCGAGCACGCCCTCCGACAGGCGACCCCAAGCCGCGGTGCCGATGATCGCGCCGATGTTGAAGGCGGCGAGATACGGCAGCGTGGGCCGTCCCGCTTCGCGCAGAAACGTGGGATACCAGAAATTCACTGAGTAATAGATGCACATGAACGCGCCGAGCACGGCGGTCGTCTGAATCGTCGTGCCAATCAAATCGCGTTGAAAGATCCGTACGAGCGAGATGTTCGGCTCCGCCGCGCCCGTGCCGTCGCGTGCGCTTTGCTGTATGCGTCGCCGGCGCTCGAGCCAGACCGGGCTTTCTTTCACGTTCCGTCGAATCCACAACGTCAGCAGCGCGGGAATGATGGCGATCCAGAACATCGTGCGCCAGGCGAGATCGGGCGTGGCGCTGAAGAGCGGATACACGAACTGAAACGCCACCGCCGCAAGGAGATATCCCCAGTACCAGCCTCCAAGCAACAGGCCAGACGCGAGACCGCGCAGCCGCGCCGGCCAATGTTCGAGAACCAGCGGCATGCCGGCGGCCCATTCGCCGCCCATGCCGATGCCGAACAGCGCTCGCAGCGCGAACAGCATCGTGTACGACGTCGAGAAGCCGGCCAGAAACGCGAACAATGAAAACCATAAGACCGACAGCATCAGCGGCAGCCGCCGGCCGTACTTGTCGGCAATCGTTCCGGCGGCGGCGCCGCCGACAAGCCGCATGATGAGCGTGACCGTGCCGAGCGCCCCCGCCAGCGCGCGATCGACCGTGAAGCTCCGCTGAATGTCGATGAGAATGAACGTGAGGATGTTGAAGTCGAAGGCATCGACCACCCAGCCGAGAAACACCGCCCAGAACGCGCGCCACTGATCGCGGGTGACCTGCGCGCGCCAGGGAATCGCCGGAGACACGACGCTGATCGCCGCGCGCGGGGTCATGGCCGGCGCCAGACTACCATACTGTTTGACGCGCAGAATCGGCGTGAATAGAATCCGGCGCATGAAGAAGCTCATGTTGACGATGCTGGTTGTGATGCTGGCACTGCCGGGGATGCTCCGGGCGCAGGCCACTCCTGATCTGTCCGGCACGTGGGACGTGGACGAGGCGAAGAGCGATCCGGCGCCCGCGGTTCCGGCGGGTCGCGCGGGCGCGCGCGGCGATGCCGGCGCGGCGGCAGCCGGCCGCGGCGGTCGTCGTGGCGG
>JAHFUI010000117.1 GCA_023265175.1 Acidobacteriota bacterium | reverse complement strand
ATACCAGCCAACGATCGCACGTAGCCGCGCTCGACGGATTCCGTTCTCTGACGTGTTTCACGATCACGTCGGAGTCGAGATCGGGCTGTGCGGCACGCGACACCATCATCGACACGGTACCCTATAAATACGAGAAAACGCTCTTATGTGTTCGATAAAAGGAGAAAATGCAATAGAGGCCTGCCGCAGATTCTCCCTATAGGTCAGCGCATACTGAGGCGTGCATCGACCAGATATGAACCGTCGTCGCTATTTCTTCTCGCCGAAGAGAAGCTTGTAGTCGCGGTTGTTTTCGCAGACGTACTCATTGATCGAGTCGTACTCCGCCAGGAACGGAAAGGTCCGCCGGATCACCCATGGACCGGCGAAGACGTTCGGATCTTCGATCGTGACTTCGTACTGCAGTGTGTCGTAGTCGGCACGGCGGAAGCGCTCTACGACGTGGAGTGCTTCGGTGTGCTTGTATCCGTTGACTTCGGTCTTGTCGTTGAAGCCGATCGAATCGACGACCAGCGTGTCCCCGTCCCACCGTGCGACCGCGTTCCCCATCCACGACGGATCGGGATCCGGAGGGTGCGGCCGCCCGTCGGTCGGAACAATGCGGACGAGATTCAGATACTCGTGGGCGATCACCACATGCTTCGGCGCCTGGACGATCTGGATGAAATAGGGCACGAAGAACGTCTGCGGAATTCCCGGCGGGAGGCACTCCGCGTACTGTCCAACGTCGGCCGGGCCGCGGACGACCTTGAATCGTTCAGCGCCCGGTTTCAGCGTCGGCGTCGTCGGCAGTCCGCTGGGGGCCGCGGCCGGCGGGGCGCCGCGCCCACCTCCACCGGTCCCGATGCCGTACACGCCGGAGAGATCCGGCTTCCCATCCGCCGTGCGGGGCACTTGCTTCCTCACGCTCGCGGCCGGCGTTGATTTCGGCGCGACCGGTGCCGTTCCAGCCACCGTGACGGTGACCGAGCGCGTTTGGGTGCCGTTCGGTCCGGTGACTGAGAGCGTATAGGTCGTCGTCGCCGCCGGCGCGACGCGGCGAGTGCCTCGAGGCGCGGCACGCCCCAAGTCCGGCTCGATCGTGATCGCATTCGGGTTTTCGGTCGCCCAGGTCAATGTGACGGTCTCACCCGGACGGATGGAGCTCGGCTCCGCCTTGAACTCGAGGATGCGCGCCGGCGGAGCGGCTCGGCGCTGGATGGCCGCGGATGGTCCGATTGGGGGCGCATCCTGCGGCGTCGCCGGCGCCTGGCCGAACGCCGGGGAGCTCGACGCCGCCACGGCCGCCATCAGTGTCAACCTCAGCAGCGCGCTCGACTGGATTGGCATCATCCCCTCCGCTACGACTTGATTTTTCTGCCGTCAGCCAACTCGACAAGCGACAAGAACATCAACGGCTTGCCGCTCCTGGCCACGCCGCCCGTGCAACTGATCTTGTCGCCCGGCTTCACCGTCGAGCGCGTCCAGCCGTACGACCGCAGGTGATTCAGGCTCATCATCGCCATTTCCCATTCCTCCGATTCGCCCTTGTCGTTCTTCACGTCGAGATAGATGACGGCATGCGGGTTCGTCCACTCGAATCGCGTGACCGTTCCGGTCACCGTGACCGGGTTGGCCATGTCGTACATGGCGGTCGAGTGATGCGCGAGCGTGGGAACGACGACCGACAGCACCCCGATACAGGCGGCAAGCACCGCCAGCTGAATTCTCATCGAAGTCCTCCCTTAGAAACCCTTAGAAAGCATACTTGAGCGCGAACTGCATGATGCGCGGCGCCTGCGCGCCTGTCGTCCCCACGTGAATCTTGCCGAAATCCTGGCTGAGCAGACTCGTGTTCGGGTTGTTCAAGTTCAGCAGGTTGAGGAAATTGAACGCCTCCACCCGCGCCTCGACCCGCCGCCCTCCCCCGATGTCGAACGTTCGCGACAGCGCGAGGTCCAACTGAATGTTCTTCGGGCCGAGCAGACTGTTCACGGACATATTGCCATAGGTCCCCAATGCCGGCTGCGCGAACGCGGCGGGGTTGAGCCACAGCTCCGCCGACTGGTTGGCGGCGTACGGATCGTCGAGCACCTGATTGGGACGCTGACCTGACGTGGCGGTCAGCGCGCGGTCGGAGCCGGTGATCGCATTGAACCACGTGCCGGACTGGATCCGGCCGAGCAACGCCGCCTGCCAGTTGCCGATGAGCGCCTGCGTGGTCGGACCGCCGGCCCTCGGCGTATTCGCCAGCACCGTGAAGTTGAGGACGCGATTGCGTTGGCCGGTGCAGGTGCCGCGGTCGGCGCGCCGATCGTTCGGCTGGCTGTATTGGAAGCCGGCGATGCCCAGCCCAGTCGTATACGGATCGGTGACGCAGTGGGACCAGGTGAAATTGGTCGTCGTGTTCAGAAGGTTTCCGAAGCGGCCTCGCGTTGAGAGAATCAACCCCTCGTACATCGCGGTCCCGCCGTCATCCAGAATTCCCACCGTGCCGTAGAACTTGCCCTCCGCGGGGTTCAGCACATTCAGCCGGCGACGCGCTTCGACGTTGATGGCCGCGCCGGTGGCGCTCGCCGCGCACGGATTCAACGTGACGCCGGCGATCACACACGGCCCGGTCACGGCGAGCGGGAGCGTGGGATTGGGGTTGTAATCTGTCCACAAGTGAATCGTCGTGTTGCCGAGATAGGTCGCCGACAGCAGCCAGCTCGCCACCTGCTTTTCGACGCTCAGGTTCCACTGGTGCACGTAGGGCGCCCTCGTGTCGGGCCGGTAGCTGATCGTCAGAACTCCCGGGAACGGCCATTCCGCCCCGGTGCCCTGGCCGATGACCCGCGGAAACGGACTGCCGCCCGCATACCCTTGCCACGGGTCGTCGAACAGCGGATTCGCGCGCGTGATCTGCATCCCCAGCGGCCGCGCGAAGCCGAACTGGTCGTAGGCCATCGACGGGATGTCGTAGAACAGTCCGTAGGAGGCGCGAATCGACATGCGGCCATCGCCTCGCGGGTCGTAGACGATGCCGAGCCGCGGCGAAAAGTTCAACAACTGGTTGTTGTAGTACCGGTTCCCAGTCGGCCCGCCCGGATCGCCTTTGAACAGCGTCCCGGCCGGCGCATTCGGGTACACCGTGCTCTTGATCCCTTTCTGCAGCGCTTCTTCCGAAACGTAGTACGCCACATCGAGCGGCTGCACGTGCGCGAACATCGGATCCCAGCGGACGCCGGCGTTCACGGTGAAGCGCCGCGCCGCCCGCCACGTGTCCTGGACGTAGAGGCCGAAAATCGTCTGCTGCTGATTGGACAGGACGGGAGCGGTTTGCGTGAAGCTGACCGGGAGTCCGAGCAGGAAATCGGCCATCGCGAGGCCGCCGCCTACGCGCGTGCCGTTGAAGGCGAAGGTGCCGTTTCGGCCGATTTCGTTCACCGCGAACGCGCGCAGGTCGATCCAGTTCCCTCCGTAGGCAATCTGATGCGCGCCCCCTCCCAACGTCATCGACACATCGTCGGACAGCTGGACCGTCTGGTACGGTTGGCGCGACGGCGTCGAGCCGAGCGCGAATCCAGCGGTGCCGGCGCCGACGTTGAGCCCGCTGATGAACTTGGGGTAGTCCGGAGACGGCACGGTGTAGATGTTCTTCACGCCCAGCTCCGGCCAGGTGAAATACGAATTGAGCTTGATCGTCTGGATGTTCTTGTTCAGGGTCGCGCGGAACTGGTTGACCATGTTGGAGCCGACGACGTAGGTGTGGCCGAGCACCAGGGACATCACGTTGCTGCTCTGCCCCGTCGCGCTGATCAGCAGCGGGTTTTCACCGGGGTCGCCGGTCGGCGTTTCCAGGTGCGTGTTGAACAAACGGACGAACATCGACTGCCGCGAATCCATCTGGTAGTCGGCCCTCGCCACCACCTGATGCTCGGTCGGGTTGTTGTTGGGCGCGTGCCCCGTGTATCGGACGACGCCGCACGGATCGGCGAGGTTGACGGGCAGGTAGCTCGCGGCCTTCACCGCGACCGGGTTGAGACGTCCCGGATCGATGCGGTTGTTCACGAAACCGAGCGCCGCCGGCAGGTTGAACTGACCCGCCGTGCGGCACGACGCCGAGGCAACCGTGGAGAAATCGCCCTGCAACATCGCGGGCGTGGGTACGGTGGCGGTGAACGACGTCGCGGAACGCTGAACGGTCCCCTGATATCCGCCGAAGTAAAACAGCTTGTTGGCGATCACCGGACCGCCGAGAGTGAGGCCGAACTGATTGCGGTTGATCGTATCGCGCGCGTCCGTGAACGCCTGCTTCGCGTTGAAATGATAGTTGCGGAGAAACTCGAACCCGGAGCCGCGAATCTGGTTCGTGCCGGCTTTCGTGATCGCGTTGATCGCGCCCGTCGAGTGATATCCGTATTGAGCCGGCAGCGAGCTCGTCTCGACCTTGAACTCCCCCAACGCGTCGGGAAACGGCAGCGGGAGATTGCCGTTGTTCAGCGGATCGTTGTGCGTGCCGCCGTCCAGCGAATAGGCCACCGTTCCGGTCGAGCCGCCGGCAATGGACGGAAACGCGGTGCCCGGATAGTTGGTGCGCGTGGTCCGGCCTTCGACGGCCGCGCCGGTGAAGAGGATCAACTGCGTCACGTCGCGTCCGTTCAGCGGCAGCTCCTCGATGCGCTTCTGATCGATGACCTGCCCGACGCCGGTGCTCTGAGTCTCCACCAGCGACGCCTTGGCCGTGACGCTGATGGAGTCGCTGACGGCACCGACCTGCATCGTGATCACGATGGTCGGATTGACGTTGACCTGCAGCACGATGCCGCTTTGCACGTGCTTGCTGAACCCATCCAGCATCGCTTCCAGCCGGTACGGACCCACGGGGAGCGCGGGGAAGATGTAGCGGCCGTCCTGCTCGCTGGTCGTGGTGCGCATCAGGCCCGTGTCGGTCTGCGTCATCGTGAGCGTGACGCCCGGCAGCACCGCGCCCGTGGAATCCTGGACCGTGCCCTGCACCTGCGTGACGGAGATCGCCTGCCCCCAAGCTGCACCACATGTCACGAACACGCACAACACGGCGTGACACAACCCTCGGCTGATCCTCATGACACACTCCCGGTAGAGACACGTTCGAAGGATTCGGCCAGCGGTGGCGGCCGCAATGTCGCGGCGCCGACGCTACCACAAGGTCGGCGCGGGCACAACCTAAAACGGCCTACGCCACTTGAGACCTTTGAACCGGGCGTAATCGCCGTCGGTCGAGATCCATTCGCAGCCGGATTCGACCGCAAGCGCAGCCAGGTACGCGTCGGCCACGAGATTGCCTCGGGCATCGGCGTCGCGGCACAGGCGCGTGAAGATGTCCCAGTGGCGCGGTCCGGGCGAGATAGCAACAGCGTGCTCGGGCGTCAGAACTTCTGTGGCGAACGCCACGGCGGCGTCCAACGGGCTGGGCGGATTGAACACGCGCGGATGCGTGACGATGCGGACGACGCTGCTCAGGACGATCTCGGAGATGCCGTACGCTTCGTCGGCCGCCAGCACCGATTCCAGCCATGTTCGGCAGGCGACGTGATGAGATGAATCGCGCCGATGCGCATGCACCAGCACGTTGACGTCAGGCAGGACCACGATCGCCTTCCATGGCGGCAAGCAGCGAGGCGCTGTCGTCCAGATCGATCCCCGGATTCACCCCGTGTCCGTTTACGACGGTCAGCGAAATCCGGCGCTTGGCACGACGGCGCCGGCGGAAGACGACCTCGCGCAACGCGTCCTCAATCACCGCGGTCAGAGTACGGTGGCTGTCGGCGGCCAGCTTCTTGGCTTCGGCGAGGAGCCGCGCGTCGAGACGGATGGTCGTGCGCATACATCAAAGCATATCACTAAGACATCAATATGTCACTGCCAGCGCCGTGGACGGCGGGGCCTGCATTTAGCCTGCATTAAGGTTCGGCTAAAGCCGGACACCACGTACCTGTGGGTTCAACGCCTGCTCGGCGTGCTCTGCGTTGATCGTCGTCAGGTGCGTGCTAGCCGAAATGCTTTTCCGCGCTCTGGATCCCTTCGACGACGTCGTGCAGGAACGCCGCGCCGCGGGCGCCGTCGAGGACCCGGTGGTCGCCCGACAAGGTGAGCGTCAGCATCGGCCGCACGCCGATGGGAATCAGCGCGCCCGGCATCGGCACCACGCGATCGGTCATCGCACCCACTGCCAGGATGCCGGCCTGGGGCGGGACGATGATCGCCGTGAACTGATCGACGTGGTACATGCCGAGATTGCTGATCGTGAATGTCGCGCCCGAGATGTCCGCCGGCGTCAGCTTGCCGGTGCGCGCACGCTCGGTCAGGTCGCGGCGCTGCACCGCAATGTCCGCGAGGTCGCCGGCGTCGGCCTTGTTGATGACCGCCACCACCACGCCGTCGTTCACGGCCATGGCGAGACCCATCCTGACTTCGGGGTTCGCCTTGATGCCCTTGCCGGCCCAGCTCGCGTTCATGCGGGGATGCTGCTTCAACACGCGCGCCACGATCGCGGTCAGCAGGTCCGTGTACGTGAGCTTCACGCCGCGGCTCTTTTCGATCGACGGTCCGAGCTTCTCACGAAGCGCGACGAGCGCGCTCCCATCCACGTCCCGCGTGACGAAGAAGTGCGGGACGCTTGTCCAGCTCTGCGTCGTGCGCTCGGCCATGAGCCGGCCGATGGAGGTGAGCGATTCGCCCAGGCCCGTGGAGACTGGCGGCGCCGTGCGGGCATCGGCAGGCGCGGACGGACCCGGCGCAGTGGCGCTTCCGGCTTTCGCCGCCGCCTGGATATCTTCGGCGACGATCTCGCCGTCCGGTCCGGACCCGCGCAACCGGCTGACGTCCACGCCGAGCTCCTTCGCGAGCCGGCGTGCTTTCGGCGACACCCTGATCGGGCCAGAGGAGGCCGCTTCCGGGGCGGCGGTCGCAGCGGCTGTGGCGGCGGCCGCGGGCCGATTGTCCAACGTTCGTCCCGTTTGCGTCGGCGCGGTCGTCGCCGGCGGCTTCTCATCGGGCTGAAGGAGCCACGCGATCGTCTGACCGACCGGCACGACGTCGCCGATCTTCGCCGTGACGCCGCCGAGAATTCCCGCGGCCTGGGCTTCAATTTCGACAACCGCTTTGTCGGTCTCGACCTCCAGGAGCATCTCGCCCTTGGCGACTTTCTCGCCCTCCTTCTTCTTCCAGGAGACGAGCTTCCCGGTTTCCTGCGCCATCTCGAGGGCGGGCATCACGACGCTTACGGCCATATGGGTGCCAGGCTTCGCGAGTTCAAAGTTCAAAGTTGAAAGTTCAAAGCTCAGCGCCAAAAGCTCAAGGTCGTCGGAGAAGCACTCATCGTGCTCCCACACCCTCAGCTCTGGCGCTCGCGGCGATCATCGCGACGACCTCTTTGTTCGGCGGCGCCTCGAGCTCCCGCGTGATCGGCAGCGGTCCGTCCACGGTCACGTAGGTGGCGCCGGCGACCAGCAGCTTCTCGGCGGGGAACCGGGTGATGACCTCGTGACCGGTGGGCGTCACGACGATCTCTTCCTCGATGCGGGCGGCGCTCCAACCGTCCTTCGATGGCCAGAACGTCTCGAGCGCGAACACCATCCCCGGCTTGATCTCGTGCGGGTGATCGAGCGAGACGAGCCGGCTGATCATCGGCTTCTCCCAGATGGCCAGGCCGATGCCGTGGCCCATCTGCAGCGCGAAGCAGGCTTCCTCGCTCGGGAAGCCGAACTCCTGCGCCTTCGGCCACACGGCGGCGACTTCAGAGGTCGATCGTCCTGGGCGAATCAGCTCGATCGAGGCGTCCAGGTAATCGCGGCAGCGTTTGTACGCGTCATTCAGCGCGTGCGAGGCGGACCCGATCGCGAAGGACCGGTAGTAACAGGTGCGGTATCCCATGTACGAGTGGAGGACATCGTAGTACACCGGATCGCCGGGGCGCAGCACGCGATCCGAGAACACGTGGGGATGCGGACTGCAGCGCTCGCCCGAGATCGCGTTGACGCCTTCGACGTACTCTGAGCCGAGATCGTAGAGCACCTTGCTCACCAAGCCGACCGCTTCGTTCTCGCGCATGCCAGGCTTCATCGCCATGTACAGCTCGTGATACGCGGCGTCGACCATCATGGCCGAGTGGTTGAGCAGTGAAATCTCGTCCTGCGTCTTGATCTCACGGGCGTCGGACATGAGCTGCTGCCCGTCGACGATCGTGAGGCCTTCGCGCTGCAACGCAAACAGGATCGGCAGCTCGACGACGTCGACGCCGAGCGGCTCTTTGTGCAGACCGCGCTTCTCGAGCTCGGTGCGAATCTTCTTCGCCACGTCCTCGGCGCGGCCCATCTCCGGTGACATCGCCCCGCGCATCAGCGGGATGCCTGCGCGGGAGCGCTCTCCGAGCCAGGAGCAATTGAGCTGGTGATGGCGGGCGGCCGACCCGAAGTCCCACAGAATCGGCTCGTCGTTCTGCGGCAGCAGCGTGAACCGGCTGATCTTGTCCTGCGCCCACGTCCCGATGTGCGTCGCCGTGATGTAGCGCACGTTGTTCATGTCGAAGCACAGCAGGGCCCCGATCTCGGACCTGGCCAGCATGTCCTTGACGCGCGCCAGCCGCTCACGGCGCAGCCGGTCGAAATCGATCCGCTCCTCCCAATCGACGGCCATCGTTCCGTATGTTTTCAGCGCCACGATTCGCCTCCTCTTTTTTCACCAATGACTATCGCCCACACAGCTTCATCGCGAGATCGAACGCCTGTCGTTCCGTCGGGACGGTCACGTCCTCGAGCGACGGCGAGAACGGAATCGGCACATGCATCGCGCACAGCCGCGTGACCGGCGCGTCCAGGTTGTAGAACGCACCTTCAGCGACGAGAGCGGCGAACTCCGCCCCCACCCCGTACCGCCCGTAGCCCTCGTCCATGACGATGCAGCGTGACGTTTTCTTGACCGACTCGATCAGCGTCTTCTCATCGAGCGGCCAGGTCGTTCGCGGGTCGACCACTTCGGCGCTGATGCCCACTTCTTCGAGCATCGTCGCCGCGCCGAGCGCGACCTGCACCATGCTGCTCGTCCCGATGAACGTGATGTCGCGGCCTTCGCGCTTCACGTCGCCCACGCCGAGCGGAATCGTGTACTCCTCGGACGGGACCTGGCCCTTCACCTTCGTATAGCTGATCTTGTCCTCGAAGAAGACGACCGGGTTGTCGTCGCGGATCGCCGACTTCATCAGCCCCTTGGCGTCGTACGGCGTGGACGGCACGACGACCTTGAGCCCGGGAATGTGGCTCGGCCAGGCGTGCAGCGACTGCGAGTGCTGGGCCGCGGAGCGGCGCGTCGCCCCCATCGTCGCGCGGACCACGAGCGGGACCTTCCACTTGCCGCCGGACATGTAATGGATCTTCGCGGCCTGGTTGACGAGCTGGTCCATGATCAGCGTCAGGAAGTCGCCGAACATGATGTCGACGATCGGGCGCATGCCGGTCATCGCCGCGCCGACACCGATGCCCGTAAAACCGGCTTCCGAGATCGGTGTGTCGATGATCCGATCCTTCCCGAACTCGTCGACGAGCCCCGTCAGGACCTTGAAGGTGGTGCCGGCTTCCGCCACATCCTCGCCCATGAGGACGATGGTCTTATCGCGGCGCATCTCCTCGGCGATCGCCTCCCGGATCGCTTCGCCGAATGTGAGATCGCGGAGCGCGGGGGCGGATTGTGTGTCAAGCATAAATGTCCTGGGTCACTTCAGACGGATCGGGATACGGCGCCCTTACCGCGAACTCGACGGCGGCATCCATCTCTCTGGTCAACTCCGCGCCGATCTTCTCGAGCGCCGCCGCATCGGCCAGCCCTTCCTTGAGCAGGAAGTCGCCGAGAAGCTTGATCGGATCGCGGTCGCCGGCCCACTCCTGCTCTTCCGCCTTCGGCCGGTAGTACGCGCGGGCGATGTCGCCGACGTGGTGGCCGTGGTACCGGTAGGTATTGAGGAGCATGAACGCCGGACCGCCGCCGTCACGAGCGCGGTCGACGAGGGGCGCCGCCGCGGCGTAGACCGCTCGCACGTTCTGGCCGTCCACCTCCACTGACGTGATTCCAAAGGCGGCCGGCCGCGCCATGATCTCGCCGGCGGTCGTCTCCGAGAAGTGCGTGTACTCGTTGTACAGGTTGTTTTCGCATGCGAAGATGACAGGCAGCTTCCAGAGCTGCGCGAGGTTCATCTCCTCGTACAGCACGCCCTGTCCGAGCGCGCCCTCGCCGAAGAAGCAGACCGTCACGCGTCTGTTGCCGAGATACTTGGATGCGAACGCGGCGCCGGTCGCGAGACCCGCGCTGCCGCACACGATCGCGTTCGCGCCGAGGTTCCCGGTCGCCGGGTCGGCGATGTGCATCGATCCGCCCTTGCCTTTGCAGTAGCCGGCCTCTTTGCCGAGCAGCTCGGCAAACATGCGATCCGGCGACGCGCCCTTCGCGAGGCAGTGGCCGTGGCCGCGGTGCGTGCTCGTCACGTAGTCTTCACGGGTCAGCGCCTCGCAGATCCCGGCCGCGATCGCTTCCTCTCCGTCGTACAGGTGCGCGAGCCCCGGCATCAGCGCGCGGGTATAGAGGTCGTTGACCCGCTCCTCGAATAGACGGATGGCCACCATCTGCTTGTACATATGGAGCAGCCGATCCAAGTTTCCAGGATTTCCAGGGTTTCCAGGGCCAATCCCGGTCGCGGCGTCAGCCTTCCTGGTCGCAATACTCATTTCTGGACTCCTGCCATGCGCGCCAGCACTTCGAAAATGACGGCAAAGTCTTTCTTCGCGAGGCCCATGGCGCGCGCCGCCGTCAACATCTCGTTGGTCACGGCCGTCGTCGGCAGGGGTACGTCGAGCTGCCGGCCCATTTCC
The DNA here is from genome assembly GCA_023265175.1 of Acidobacteriota bacterium. GTDB lineage: Bacteria > Acidobacteriota > Vicinamibacteria > Vicinamibacterales > CAVVIG01 > JAHFUI01. Next base: position 3,181 of record JAHFUI010000117.1, on the reverse strand, counting down.
AGCGCCAGCAGCATGTCTTTCTGCATCATGTTCACATCGAACCACGCCTCGTCGGGCATGTTGAGGACCATCGGTCCGCGGTACTGCACCATCGGCGACCCGATGACGCTGTGCGTCATCACGTCGACGGCGGTCTCGCGGGCGATGCCGCTCTTCTCCGCCAGCAGCACGCCTTCGGAAAACGCGAGCATTTGCACGGCCAGGCTCAAATTGATCGCGATCTTCATCGACAGCGCGAGCCCGTTGGAGCCCACGTGCGTCACGCGAGGTCCCACATCGTCGAGCAGCGGTCTCACACGCTCGAACGTGCTCTTCTCGCCGCCGACCATGATCGACAGCTTGCCTTGCTGGAGCGTGATGACGCTGCCCGACACCGGTGCGTCGACCATCGCGGCGCCCTTGTCGCGCACTTTCGCGGCCAGCGCACGGCTCACGGCCGGGCTGACCGTGCTCATGTCGATCAGCAGCTTACCAGCGCCCAGACCGGCGAGCAATCCGTCTGGACCGTTCGCGACCGCTTCGAGAGCGGCGGAATTGGTGACCATTACGAAGATGGCGTCGGAGGCTTCCGCCACCTCGCGCGGCGACTCGCCCCACTTCATCCCTTTGTCGATGAGCGGCTGTGCCTTCGACTTGGTGCGGTTGTAGCCGGTGACGGTGTGGCCCTTCGCCATGAGGCGTTCGACCATGAGGCCGCCCATCGCACCGAGGCCGACGTATCCAAGATTCGCCATGGGAAATTTGTGAGACCGTTTTTAGTTTACTCCAGGCCGGACTGCCACCAGGTCCAGGGTTCAGCGATCAGGGCTCAAAAAAATAAGGCCCAGAGATCATCAGGCCAAACCTGATCCCTGAGCCCCGATCCCTGAGCCCTGCGAGGGTTCCTAGCTCGCCGCCGGCGCCGGTTGGGTCGCCGGAAGAATCTTGCTCTTGTTCTTCGCGATGAACTGGTCGAAGTTCTGGACCTGCGGATTGAGCGCTCGCGTCACATCCACGCTTCGAGCGCCCGTGACTTCCTTTTCGAAATCGCGATAGACCTGGAACATGTTGCCCATCTCGTCCGCCCCGGGGAAGCCGAAGCCGCGGTACGTGTCCGCCTCGACGGCGTTGTATTTCACCTTGCCGAGGCCGAGACCCTTCTCCAGCTTCTGGCTCATTTCGTTGAGCGTCAGGTTCTCGCCGACGATGCCGACCGTCTTGCCGATGTACTGCTGGCCGGCCTTGAAGATCCCATAGGCGACTTTGCCGATGTCCTCGGCCGCGATGCCGGCGAGTTTGCTGTCGCCCATCGGGAACGTCCAGGTGTAGACGCCGTCATCACCCTTCTTCGGCGCGAGACCGAACGAGTAGAGGTTGTCCCAGTAGAACGAGGTCACGAGGAACGTCGACGGCAGACCGGCAAACGACGCATTCGCTTCGGCCTTCGCGTCGAAGTGCGGCACGCGGTACTTTTCCTGCAGCATCGGCATGCGCTTGTCGTCAGCCTTCATCAGCTTCCGCGTGTCTTCGAGCGTCGACCAGATCACGTGCTTGACGCCGGCCGCCTTCGCCGCCTCCGCGATGTTCTTGGCCTGCACCTTCTCCTTCTCCGCCGAAAAGTGCTCCCAGAAGTTGGTCACGCCGTAGACGCCGTACGCGCCCGCGAACGCCTTCTTGAGGCTTTCAACGTCGTCCAGATCGGCTTTGGCCACTTCCGCGCCCTTCGCGGCGAGGGCCTTTGCCTTGTCCTTGCCCGGGTCGCGCGTGATCGCACGGCAGGCAAACCCGCCGTTTGGATCGCTGAGAATCGCTGCGCACAGACCGCCGCCCTGCGCACCGGTCGAACCTACGACTGCGATGATTTTCTTGTCGGCCATTTTTGTTGTCCTCTGTCTTTGTTGGGACGGTCTGAAGACGGTCCCCTATGCCACGACTCTACTTCACGCCCATCAGCTCGCCGCGCACGATCTTCGCGGCGTCCGCGAGCGCCCTGAGCTTCAACTTCGCGACCATCCGGGCCAGCGGCTTCATGCCGCAATCGGTGCTCAACGTCACCCGGTCGGGTGGCACCGCGGCAAGGACTTTCTTGACCCGCGCGACAACCTGCGGCGGCGTCTCGATCGCATTCGTGCGGATGTCGAGCACGCCGATCTGAACGCTCTTGTCCTTCGGCAGATTTTTCAGGAACTCGATGCCCGCCATGTCGCGGTTCGCGTAGTCGAGCACGAACTCATCGATGCCCTTCGTGTCCAAGAAATACGGAAGGACCGTCTGGTAGCCCTCGGGGTAATTGGCGCTCAGAATGTCGTTCCCCCACGCGTTGCCGAAGCAGAAGTGCCAGCCGATCTTGGCCTTCACGCCGTCACAGCATTGCTCGACGACTTCCCGGATCCACTTGTAATCGTTCTTGTCGTTCGTGAACAGCGGCAACCACGCGCCGAGATCCTCGAACTGCAGGTACTTGGCGCCAGCAGCCACGAGGTCCTTCATCTCGGCGTTGAAGATCGGGGCCAGCGCGAAGCTCAGCTCCTTCGCGTTCTTGTAGTGCTTGAAGTACACGTGCCAGGCGAGGTTTGCCGGGCCCGCTCCAACCGACACCTTGATCGGCACTTTCGCGTGCTTCCTGGCAATCTTGAACAAATCCGCGAGCCGGATCGGTCCACGCGAGACCGGGCCGCTGTTGATGACCCCGCCCCAATCGTCGAGGATGTCCTTGCCCAGGCTTGCATCGGCATTGACATATGAGGGGTGCGGCTCCCTCGCGTGCTCGAAACCGCCGATCCGCTCGTACATGTACCAGCAGAACGAGCCGATGACCCCGACGTAGTCGTCGTACCACATATTGCCGTCGGTGACGATGTCGAGCCCCGCTTCTTCCTGGTCGCGGATCACCGTGGCCACAGCGTCGTCGTACGCTTCTTCGTGCTGAACTTCCTTGAAGGCGACCCGAATGTCGCGGCCGAGCAGCTGGTGCTTGAACCACTGTGGACGTGGATACGACCCGACCATGGTCGTCGGGAGAAGGGTGTCGACTATCTTCGTTGCCATGGGGTCCCTCTGTTGATGTTAGGCGCGTCGATGCCAGCCGTGCATTGTACCGTGTTGTTCGATGACGCGAGCGGACGGACTTCCCTGCGCGGCATACGGTCCGAAAGGCCGAAGAATGCTAACTCATGGCGAATAATGACGTCAACCGCAGCAG
>JAHFUI010000116.1 GCA_023265175.1 Acidobacteriota bacterium | reverse complement strand
GAAGCGCTCGCCGAAAAGGTCAAGACAGGCGACGCTGCGGCGACGAAGCGGTACCTGACGTTCTTGGGCGCGGGCGGATCGAAGTATCCGATCGATCTGCTGAAGGACGCCGGGGTCGACATGACTACCGACGAGCCGCTGGAGCTGACCGTGAAGGCGATGAACCGGGTGATGGACGAAATGGAGCGGATTCTCGAGAGGAGGAAATAGGGCAGAATCTTGCGGACTTCGCGGCCAGACAGGACGCGAAGTTTACCCATGACCGCCCCGACCACGCCCCGATGCCCCTGTGCGTACCAAAGCTCGATCTCGTCGAATCCCGGGTTGGCGACGGGCCGTTGGAGACGCCTGCGAGTCGGTTGAACAGAACGGCCCCAACCTTCATCAACGCCCGCTGCGGCTCGACCGCGCTCAGGGGCTTGCGGCCGGGGGCTTCCCGACGAGAAACGCCGGGTTTGCGCCCGACCGCGGGCGGAATTTCTGGACGCGCCCGTTGCCGACTTCGGCGATGTACAAATTGCCGTCGGGATCGACCGTTGCGCCGTGCATGTTCAGGAAGCCGCCAGGGTAGTCGCCCAGCCCGCCCCACGCATAGAGCAGGTGCCCCTCGCGATCGTATTTGACGACCTTCGCCGTCGGATCTTCGAACGCCCACACCGCGCCGTCGCCGTTGGCGTACAGAAAGTTCACCGATGAAGGATTGTTGAACGGCCATTGATCGATGAACGTGCCGTTCTCATCGAACACCTGCATCCGGCGGTTCCCCCGGTCGCTCACATAGATGCGCCGCGTGACCGGATCGGCCGCAATGCCGTGCACGACGTTGAAGTACCCGGGACGCGTCTCTCGGCCGCCCGGCTCTCCCCGCCGACCCCAGGCCGTCACGAAGGTCCCGTTTCTGTCGAGCTTCACGACGCGGTTGCCGTTGTAGCCGTCGGCAACATACATCGTGCCGTCCGGCAGAAAAGCCATGAACGTCGGCCGGTTGAAGTGGGTCGCGTCCTCGCCCTTCTTGCCGACGGTGCCGATCGTCTGCACGAGCTGCCTGCCATCGTGCGTGAACTTAAACAGCGCATGACTGTGGTCGTCGATAATCCAGACGTGCTTCTCGGGATCCCACGGATTGATATAGACGGCATGCGGGCGTCGCAGCATCTTGTCCCACTGCGTCCACTGTTCGACGATCTCGCCTTTCGCGTTGAAGACGAGGACCAGATGTTCCCAGCGGGAGTCGATCCCCGGGCGTCCCTTGTAGGCCTGCGCCGGATCGTCGGGGTCGGCTCCCGGCGCGCCCCCGCCCGGCGGGCTCGCGTATTGACCCTGCGACGCATGCCGGAACGGGACCTCGCCCACCGGGAACGAGAGGCTCGGCCCGACGTCGGGAAGCGCGCGCACCGCGGGCCGCTGAAGCTTCGGGAGCTCCCCCAACTGGATGACGAAGACACGGTCGGCACTTTCGGCGAAGACCGCCTCGATCGCACCCCACGTCCACTCGTCGTGCCCGGGCATCTGCGAAAGCGGCTTGGGCCAGTCCGCGACGACCTGATAGGGCCCCGTGATGTCCCAGCCGCCCTTTTCTCCGGGGATGGCCGCAAACCCTGCTCCGGGTGGTGCCTGGCCGTGCAGAGGGAGCATGGTGGCGGCAACGAACAGCCCGCAGGCCAATGCCGCCACGGCGGTGAGTAACGGCCCTGATTGCTTGTGCATGAGCCCTCCAGACGACGCCAAACTGGCGCGATGCCCCGGGCGGTTCGTGAAACGTGCCACGTACTGGCGTTCACGTCAAGCGCGTCCGCGCTAAACACGTGGAAGACGATTGACTCGAAGGTGTGGCGGGCGTATGGTTGGCCCAGTTTGACCGTCTGGCGAGTCCCACCTGCTTGTGGAGCGTGGTACGGATCCCCGGCAGATCGACGCCCTCGATTCGAGAGTCGCGGAGGCACGTATGAACGGACGAACGGCAAAGATTGCGGCTGTCTGCATGGCGTTATTCGTTGTCATCCTGGTGAATAACCGGAACCGGCCGCACCTACCTTCAACGGTTTTTGCGCCGGGCATTGAATTCGTGGTCCAGGCTCAGCAGAAGAAGACGCCAGGGGAGGGGTTTGCGGCCATCCCCGGACTCAAAGGCGGACAAGACGTGTTCGGCCCGTACGATCCCGTCCAGAACTGGCCGAAGCCCTTGTCGGAGAGCCTTCCCAACCATGAGGGGTGGACCTGGTCGCAGTCCACCGACGTTTTTGCGGAGAGCCCCGACCGTGTGTTCGTCACGCAGAAAGGCGAGCTGCCGGTGCTTCAGTTGGGGCGCGGGACCACCTGGCTTCCTCAGATCGGACCGAGCATCAAGTTCCCCGTAGGCGGCGGGCTGCCGGTTCGCGAAACCGCCAGCGCCACGCCCAGCGGAGGCAAGGCCTCCCCGGATGGGCGCAACGGCCGCCCCGGCGTTGACTGGCGATGGGAGCACGTCATCGTCGTGTTGGATCGCAACGGCAAGATGATCGAAGACTGGTCGCAATGGGACAGCATCTGGGGCCGTCCGCACGACGTCGAGATCAGCCCGTACGATCCGGAAAAGAACATCTGGATCGTGGATGCCGACAACCATTTCGTCAGCAAGTTCTCGCATGACGGCAAGAGGCGTCTCCTGACGCTGGGCACGCCGGGCGTGCCGGGCACCGACGATACGCATTTCAGCCGGCCGACGTTCATGGCCTTCATGGACGCCAACACCTGGTATCTGGCCGACGGCTACGACGGCACGCGCGTCATCAAGTACGACATGAACGGCAAGAAGCTCCTGCAGTGGGGACAGAAGGGCACCCCTCCCAATGAAAAGCGTCCCGGCTATTTCAACAGCGTGCACGGAATCGCCGTCGACCCGACCACGCGGCGCGTGTACGTGAACGACCGCAACAACGGCCGCGTGCAGGTGTTCGACGAAAACGGCAAGTTTCTGGACCAGTGGGATTTCGGTCCGCGCCCGCCGATGAACATTCACAGCATCTACATGGGGTCGAACCATATTCTCTGGGCCGCCGATCAGGGATCGAACAAGCTCCTCGCCTACGACGCCGAGGGACACTTCCTTTATTCATGGGGAACGTTTGGCACGTGCCAGGGCTGCCAGTGGGGCGTGCACGGGTTCACCACCGACAAGGAGGGCAATCTCTACACCGCCGAAGTGAGAACCGGCCGAGTCCAGAAGTACACGCCGCGCAAGGGCGCCAACCCCGACTTTCTCGTGGGCAAGCCCTGGCCGGGCGTGTGGTAGATCGAGATGTCCGCATCAGGTGTCGTGAGGTTCTGGTTGACAGCGCAGGTCGTCGTCATCGGGGTCGCGCTGCAGGGAACCAGCGTTCAGACGCAACAGCGGGGAGGAACCGTTCAGACGGACAAGGTTCAGCCCGTGAACAGCGGCGCCAATCCATATCGCGTCATCAGGGATTGGGCACAGCTCAATCGAGAGGGAAGACCGTGGGGCGGCTCCAACGGCGTGGCCATCGATCGGGATGGCAAGTCTGTGTGGGCGACCGACCGATGCTCGCCCGGGACAGCCCCGGGCTGTCTCGGCACCAACGCGAACCCAGTCCACCATTTCGATGAGTCAGGCAAGGAGATCAGGAGCTTTGGCGGGGGGATGTTCGTGTGGCCGCATGGCATCCATGTCGATCGAGATGGAAATGTGTGGGTGACCGACGCACGAGCCGCGAGCCCCGACGAGCTCACGAAGTTTCCCGGAGAACGCAATAAGGGAAGCGTTGTCGTCAAGTTCAGTCCCGAAGGCAAGGTCCTGATGACGCTGGGGAAACCGGGCGTGAGGGGAAACCCTCCCGAAGCCCTGACTGACCCGACTGACGTCGTGACCGACCCGAGCAATGGTGACGCTTACGTGGCGGAGAGCCATACGGACGTGACAGATCCCAATCTGGTCGGGCGCATCTCGGTGTTCGACAAGACCGGGAGGTTCCTCAGAGTCATCGGCAAGGCCGGGACAGGGCCGGGCGAGTTCCGGACGCCGCACGCGCTCGAGTTCGATTCCCTCGGCCAGTTGATCGTCGCCGATCGCCACAACCATCGCATCCAGATCCTGACGAAGGAAGGGAAGTTTATCGGGGAATACGACGACTTCGGCCGGATCAGCGGGATGGCCATCGACAAGAACGACGTCATGTACACGGCCGACTCGGAGTCGACCGAAAGGGTTCACGCGGGCTGGCGCAGGGGGATCCGGATCGGGAGTCTCAAAGATGGGAAAGTGACGATGTTCATTCCGCCCCACATGACGCCGAATTCTCCCGACGGCGCCATGGGGGAAGGCGTCGCCATCGACACTGCCGGCAATGTCTACACAGCGGAAGCACAACTGAGGGGCGTGACGAAATACGTCAAGAATTAGAGAATCGAAGCGCTTGTGGTTCGGACGGAGAAGGTCATGGAAGGGGCCGCATGGCGCGACCTCTCCAATTCCGAATCGGCAGAGTTCGTCGGACTGGCCGTTGCCGCGCTCGCCGCTAAACCGGGAGGTAGTACGACACACGGGAAGGATGCTGAAGCCGACACCGGCGGACGCGTTCGAGATAGGGCGAGCGAAGGTTGGAGCGGGCTACGGGGATCGAACCCGTGTCCGAGGCTTGGGAAGCCTCTGTACTACCATTGTACTAAGCCCGCCCGTCTGGGCTCATTGTACTTGTCACGCGCCACGACGATCAACGCGGAGCACGCAGCGTCGCTTTTTATAGATTCTCGGCGGCCTGTGCGTTCAACGTTGTGGCCGTTGCAGCGTCCGCTCGAAGAACTCCGCCATCGCGCCGATCGCCGTCCTCCAGTTTCTCCATAGCAGCGAATCGTGGACATCGTCGGGCAGGACCAGTTGCTCGACCTTCACCCCTTTGTCCAGGAGCCGGCGCTCCAAGTCGATCGTCTGACGAAAGTCGACGGTTCGGTCATCGTCTCCATGAACCAGCAGCACGGGAGATTTCCACGTCGCGACCGCTGATATCGGCGACGATTCGAATTCCACTTTCAGCGACTGCTTCAAGTCCGCTTCGGTGATGCCGTCGCCGACAAGGGCGTGCGCGAGTTGCGTCGGATTGATCGCCGGCAGCCGGTCGTGAACGCCGTGGAAATCCGCTCCGGCCGCGAACACATCGGAATTGCGGCCGAGTCCCAGCGCCGCAAGGTACCCGCCGTACGAGGCGCCCCACACGCCGATGCGGCGCGGATCCACGTCGCCGCGCTTCTGCAGATAGCGGCCCGCCGCGAGCACATCCAGATATTCCGACGCGCCGCGCGCGCCTGTGTGTTCGGCAAACTGAAACGCCTGACCGTACCCGACGCTCAACCGGTAATCAACCGACAGCACGATGAAGCCGCGGCTGGCGAGATATTGGTTCGCGCCGTAGTCGTTGGCGTACTCCCACCGGTAGTGCCAGCCGAGGAGCATCTGTCGCGGTCCGCCGCCGTGCACGTACACAACCGCGGGTTTGCGCGACTCTCCGTCTGCGGGCGCGAACAATTGACCGTGCGCTTCGACGCCGTCGCTGGCGCGGAACGACACCTGCTCGGGCACCACGAGCTGCCTGGTCGGAAAATCGGGGCTCAGATGATTGGCGCCAATCAGACGTCGCTCGCCGCCGGTGGTCGGCACGATGGCCGGGAGCGGCGGGCGCTGCGCGTCCGAGGTGAGAAACGCAACCGACTGACCAGTGCCCGTGACGACCGGGCTCCACTCGATGCCGGTTCCGGTCGTCAGCAGCGTCGACGTGGCGGCGTTGACCGGCACTTTGAAGAGATGGCGGCGCGCGACGTCGCTGCGGTCGGCGCCGGTGTTCGCGTTGTAGACGATGAAGCGACGATCGGGCGTGAGCGTCGCTTGCTCGACCATGAACGAGCCCGGCGTCAGCAGAAGCGGCCGCGCGCCGGCGCCCGGATGCTGGAGCGAATAGAGATGCGGCCATCCGTCGCGGTAGGACATGAACAGCAGCGTGTCGTCGGCGGCCCAGCGGAGGCCGATGCCGCCCGGATTCTGGAGGATCCGATCGACCGGGTCGCCGCTCGTCAGCGCGGTCGACGCGTGCGCGCCGTTGGTCTCGCCGTCCGCCGACTGCACGTCGGCGACCATGATGGCCCACGGTTGGGGCACCTGGGCCAGCGGCGATCGCGGCGCGCCGCCGGCGCCGGGCTGGCGCAGGAACGCGATCGTCCGTCCGTCTGGAGACCACGCGGGGGCCGAGTCGCGTGACGTGGACGGCGCGATGTAGCGAATCGGTTGGCCCGGTGTGAACAACCCGATGAAACTGTGATCACCGCGATTCGATACGAACGCGAGCGTGCGGCCATCCGGCGACCACGACGGCGCCTCGCTCGTGCCGCGCGCGAAGAAGGCCGCCTCGGGCGGCTTCGAGCCGTCGATCGGCGCGATCCAGATGCGGCGATCTCTGACGAACGCGACGCGCTTGGCGTCTGGCGCGACGATCGGGTCGTCGCCTTCGCCGAGGAGCTTTGGCGCCGCGCCGGTCACGGCCACCGACCACACCTGCACCTTCGGCTGAACCGGACTGCCGGACGGATTCGGAGCGTCGGCGGGGCGGTTCGAGCCGTGGTCGCCGCCACGCACGTAGACGATCGTCTTGCCATCGCTCGAAAAGGAAAGATTCGTCAGCTCCTGCCCATCGTCCTCCGCGTAGAGCGTGAGAACGCGTGGCTTGAAATCCGGCGCATCAGCGAGGTAGATGTTGCGGACGCCGCGCTCGTTGAACGTCCAGGCGATCGTGGAACCGATCGGCGAGGCGATGAGGTTGTCCGGGGTCGGAAGGCTGAGGATCTGATCGACTGTGAAAGCGCCGTGGGCCGGCTGTTGAGCCGCGACCGCCTGCTCGCCGCGCCACGACACGGCGCCGGAAGCCAGAACCAGCGCGAGCGCCACAACGTCTGGCCGGTGTTTCATGGCGTGCTCTCCTCGGCACGGTCTAAAAACCGTGCCCTACGATCGAATCAATGCCACCACCTCATCGCGCTTCTCTTCCATCATGCGGGCCGTCGTCGCTTCCAGGTTGAGCCGCAGCAGCGGTTCCGTGTTCGACGGCCTGACGTTGAAGTGCCAGTCCGCGTATTCCACGGAGATGCCATCGAGTGTGTACTGCTCGCCGTCGGCGTACCGGGCCGCAATCTGATCGAGCTTCGCGGGGACAGCGTCCATGCTGAGCAGCTTGGTGTTGATCTCGCCTGAGATGAAGTAGCGCGACCGCAACGGCTCGAGCAGATCGTGGAGGCTGTGACCCTTCTTCGACATCAACTCGAGGATGAGCAGCGCGGGAATGAATCCGTTGTCGGCGTAGAAGTTATCGCGGAAGTAGTAGTGACCGGTGACCTCACCACCGAAGATGGCGTTGGTCTCGCGCATCCGGCGCTTGAAGAACGCGTGGCCGACGCGGTTCATCAGCGACGTTCCGCCGTATTTCGCAACCACGTCCTTGACGGCATGGCTCGCGCGCAGATCGTAGATGATCGTCGACCCCGGATGCTTCAGGAGAAACGCTTCGGCGAGCAGTGCGGTGATGAAGTCGCCGCTGATGAACTCGCCGGTCCCATCGATGAAGAAGCAGCGGTCGGCGTCACCGTCCCACGCGATGCCCACGTCCGCCTTTTCGGCGACGACCTGCGCGACGATGTCGCGGCGGTTCTCTTCGATGAGCGGGTTGGCTTCATGATTGGGGAACCGTCCATCGACCTCGAAGCAGAGCCGCGTCGTCCGGCAGGGAAGTCGATCGAAGAGTCTCGGCGCGACCAGCCCGCCCATGCCGCTGCCGGCATCGAGCACGACGTTGAACGGCCGGATGACGCCGGGATCGATGAACGACATCACGTGCGTCACGTACGCGTCGAGCACGTCCTCGGTCGTCACGCGGCCGCGGCTGGCAGAGGGCGGCGGCAGACGGTCCTGGGCTATCATGTCGCGGATATCGGAAATGCCCGCGTCGCCGCTCAGCGGGAACGCCTCGTGCCGCACCAGCTTGATCCCGTTGTACTGCCTGGGGTTGTGGGACGCGGTGATTTCGGCGCCGCCGTCGTGACCATCGCGCGCGACGGCGAAGTACAGCATGTCGGTCGCGATCAAGCCGTAATCGACGACATCGGCGCCCTGCGACGTGGCGCCGTCGATGAACGCCGCAGCGACCGACGGCGAGGAGAGTCGCATGTCGCGCCCAATGGCGATGCGCTTCGCGTGCAGGTACGCCACAAACGCCGCACCAATCGCGCGCGCCGCGTCCTCATTGACCTCGCCCGGATAGACGCCGCGCACGTCGTAGGCCTTGAAGATGGACGGGTTCAGCATCATTGTCGGTGCTGGGTGCTGGGTGCTGGGTGCCCGGTGCTTGGTGCTTTGTTATAACCGACTGTAGTCCGTCACCACTGATTTGTCACCGAGCACGACGCCGTCCTCCACGAGTGCACTGCGGCCGATGTGACAATGGCGACCGACGATCGAACGGCGCACGATCGCCTCCTGGCTGATTCGGGAGTTGGCCCACACGATGGACCCTTCGATCAGCGCGTGCTCTTCGACGTGGCACTGGTGCCCGACGACGCTGTAGGGGCCGATGCGGGCGCCGGCCTTGACCACGACGCCTTCGTCGATAAAGCAGGGTCCCTCGATGATCGCCCCCTCGTCGAGCTTGGCCAGCGGCGAGACCTGCGCGGCCGTAGGCCCGCCGGTAAACGGGCCCGCCTTGTAACGGCCGTCCATGATGTCCCTGTGTACCTGCATGTACTTGTCAGGCGTGCCGATGTCGATCCAGTACCCACGATAGATGTAGGCGATGAACGTCTCACCACGCTCGATGAGCGACGGGAAGAAGCTCCGCTCGATGGACCACGGCATGTCCTTCGGAATCCGATCGAACGTGTCCGGTTCGAGCACGTAGATGCCCGCGTTGATCGTGTCGCAGGTGATCTCGTCGGCGTTCGGCTTCTCGAGAAAGCGCTGAATGTTGCCCTGCGCATCGGTCTCGACCAGTCCGTACGCGGCTGGACTGGCGACCGGCGTCAGCACGATCGTCGCCTTCGCCCGGCGCTCGCGGTGCAGCCGAATGACCGCGGCCAGATCGACCTCCGTCAGAACATCGCCGTTGAAGACGACGACCGATTGGCGCAGCGATTCGCCTGCGTAACGGACGGCGCCGGCCGTGCCGAGCGGCGCAGGCTCGACGACGTAGCGGATGCCGAGTCCTCGTTCGCTGCCGTCCCCGAAGATCTCTTCGATGCGGCGCGGCTGATAGTTGAGGCTCAGGACCACTTCGTCGATTTCAGGCACCTGCTTCAATAAATCGAGCTGGTAATGGAGGAACGGGCGGTTGAAGATCGGCACGATCGGTTTGGGGGTATGAATCGTCAGCGGGCGGAGTCGCGTGCCTTTGCCCCCGGCGAGGAGGATCGCCTTCATTCGCAGCCCCCGATGATATCATTGTCGGGATCGTTGGTCCTGGCGGCGCCATGAATCTGCCGAACTCGCTCACCGTCATGCGCATCTTTCTCGTGCCGCTGCTCGTGGTGGTGCTGTTGACGCAGTTCGAGGGGCGCCGGATCTTCGGCGTGCCGAAAGAGATCGTCGGCGCGGCGATCTTCGGCCTCGCCTCGCTCACCGACTGGGCCGACGGGTACCTGGCCCGCCGGCGCAAGCAAGTCACACCATTCGGACAATTCATCGATCCGTTCGCCGACAAGCTGCTGATTCTTGCGGCGCTGATCTCGCTCGTCCAGATGGAGCTCGCCTCGGCCTGGATGGTCGCGGTCATCATCGGCCGGGAGTTCGCCGTCACGGCGTTTCGCAGCATCGCCTACGCGCGAGGCGTGCTGGTGCCGGCCTCGCGGCTCGGGAAGATCAAGATGGTCGCGCAGGTCGTCGCGATTCTCGCGCTGATCCTCGGCCACGATCACGTACGCGAGTTGATCGTGATCGGGCAGTTCGCGCTGTGGGTGGTCGTCGTCGCGGCGCTGGTCTCGGCAGCCGATTACTTCCGGCGCTTCAACCTGATCCTCAGCCCGCGCGTCGCGGACTTCACCGTCGTGCGCGAGCAGCGTGGCGATCGGAAGGTCGGATGAGTCCGGACGAGGGAAAGGCCTGCGCTACTGCTTGGCGGCCTGCGTGGCTTTGATCTCGGCGATCCGCTTGCGCGCATCCTTCAAGTACTCGCTCCGCTCGAATTCCGTGACGAGCCGCTCGTAGTACGGCAACGCTTCGGCCTCTCGCTTGATCTTGACGTAGGACTCGGCGAGGTGGAAGTACACCGCGTCGCGACCGGTGTATTCGGGATCCTGCTTGAGCACGGACCTGAAGCGATCGATCGAGCCTGGATACCATCGCTGCCGGAAGTAGAAAAAGCCCACCAGGTAGTCCGCCTCGCTCAGGCGATCGCGCGCCTCGCGCAGCTTCGCCTTTGCTTCCGGCATCAGGGTGCTGTTCGGATAGCGAGCGACGAACGCTTCCAGCTCTTTGATCGCGTCGCGCGTTTCGGTCTGGTCGCGCTGCGGCGCGCGCATCTGCCGGATGTGGGCGAGGCCCAGTTTGTACTGCGCGTAGTCGGCCTGGCGGTTCGTCGGATAGTAGGTGAGGAACTCGCGAAATTCGTTGATCGCCAGAACCAGCCCCTCGGAGGCGCCTTCGCCCAGGTACGTGTCGCCGATGCCGATCTTCGCGTCAGGACGATACACGCTGCCGGTATAGGTTTCGACGACCTGCTTGAAGTACTCCCGCGCGGTGAGCCATTTCTTCGCCTTGAGCGCGGTCGTGCCCTTGTCGAAGAGAAACTTGTCGGGTTCGAGCGTGCCGGCCGGCACGGTGCCGCGCGTGTCGCTGAGGCAGCCACTGGCGCTGATGAGCGCCGCGACAAGAAGTCCGAGGACCGCGACGTGTCTCACGAGATATCCACCAACCATTTGTGCTCGGCCGCCAGGCCGTCTTCCAACGTGACCGTCGGCTTGAACGCGAGATCCATTCGAGCCAGCGACGTATCGGCATAGGTGTGCCGCATGTCACCTTTTTGTACGGGATCGATGATGATGCGAGGCCGGCGGCCCGCCACGCGCCCGATCATCTCGAGCACGTCGTTAATCGAGACGCGGGACCCGCCGCCAATATTGTACACGCGTCCCGGGATCCCTCGTGTGCCGGCGGCAATCGTCGCGCTGACGGCATCGGCCACAAACGTGAAGTCACGAGTCTGCTCGCCATCGCCGTAAAGGGTGATCGGTTCGTCACGAAGCGTCGCGCGAAGAAAGCGGTGGAAGCCCATGTCGGGCCGCTGTCGCGGGCCGTACACGGTGAAATAACGAAGCGACACGGTTGGCAGCCCGTAGTTCGCGTGATAGAGGTAACAGAGCTGCTCCGCGGCAAGCTTGGTCACGCCGTACGGCGACACCGGCTGCGGCAGCGCGTCTTCGCGCATCGGCATCGCGACGTTGTCGCCATAGACTGATGAGCTCGACGCATACACGACGCGCTGAAGGGTGTGTTTCGTGCACGCTTCCAACAGAATCTGCGTGGCCGCGACGTTGTTCTCTATATAGACGCTGAAATCGCGTCCCCAGCTTTTCCGGACGCCCGCCTGGGCCGCCAGGTGGAAGACGTGCGTGCGGTCGGCGAGAAGCGACGGCAGCTCGGCCGACTGCAGCGACGATTCCACGAACCGAAAACGGGAGTGGGCCAGCAGCCGAGAGAGGTTTCGCTCCTTGATCGGCCGCGGATAGTAATCGGTGAAGCTGTCGATTCCCACCACGTCGGCGCCGTCGCGGCAGAGCCGTTCGGCGAGCGTGGAACCGATGAAGCCGGCGACGCCGGTGACCAGTGCCTTCATTGTTTACTCACGTGGGGCCCCACCCCCACTCGCTGGTACAGCTTCCCTGATCCTCGCGCTCGAGCGCAGACTCTCGCGCTCGGGAGACAACACCGCCTGCACACGCGCGGGAAGCCGGCAGGGTCGTCCCTCCCGGTCGAGCGCCGCGTGGACCGTCCGTCCGGTGCACAGCGCGACTCCGTCAATGGGCCTCACGACTTCGTACGCGAATTCCACACGGACGGGAGAAACCAGCGTTCCTCTCGTCCGGATCTCCAAGTCATCGTCGTACCGCGCCGGCTGCCGGTACTCGCAGTGCGCCTCGATGACCGGCAAGCTGACGCCCTCGGCTTCAATCTCGCGATAGCTCCACCCGCAATCGCGAAGCAGATCGGTCCGGCCGACTTCGAACCAGACGAAATAATTCGCGTGATACACGACACCCATCTGGTCCGTTTCGGCGTAGCGCACGCGGACGCGCGACAGGCAGTGGCGGGCGCTCACGGTGCTGTTAGGGCCCGGCAAGGAATAAGGTGACCATCTGGAGACCCCAGATTTGAGACGGCTGCAAGGCGCGCCGAGCGATGCAATGCCAGCGCATTGTGAGCGAGAAGCAACGACGCAGCCGCCCAAAGATGGGGTCTCCCCTGTGGGGCCGGGCGATTTTCGGCTGCGACTTCATCGCTCGTCCTCGACGTAGCGCTGCGGCTACGCCGTCGTCCTCGCTCTTCGTCTCGCTCGAAAATCGCCTCGGCCAGATGGTCACCTTATTCCTTGCCGGGCCCTTAACGTCGGCTGAGGACGTGCCAGCTTCATCGAGTGGACGAGGCACTGACCGCGCCGAGCGCTGCGGTCTTGAGATCGCGGGTGGCCCGCTCGGGATCCGGGGTGTGAAAGAGCGCGGATCCGGCCACGATGATGCGCGCGCCGGCCGCCACCACGCGGCCGACGTTCTGCAGATCGATGCCGCCGTCGATCTCGATCGGCGCGGGATTGTTCGATCGATCCAACAGAGCCCGGACGTCCTGGACTTTGGCCTCGCTGCGCGGGATGAACGTCTGACCGCCGAATCCGGGATTGACGGACATGACGAGCACGAAGTCGACGTCTCCGGCGATTTGCTCGATCGCGACGATCGGCGTCGAGGGGTTCAGCACGACACCGGCCTTCACGCCCAGTCCCTTGATGGCGTGCACCGTGCGGTGCAGATGCGGCAGGACCTCGACGTGGACCGAGATCATCGCCGCGCCGGCTTCGGCAAACGCCTCGATGAAGCGATCGGGATCGCTGATCATCAAATGGACGTCGAGGGGCACTGTCGCGACGAGCTTCATCGAATGGACCACCTGCGGTCCCATGGTGATATTGGGGACGAAGTGGCCGTCCATCACGTCGACGTGAATCAGATCGGCGCCGCCGCGTTCGGCCGCGGCGATGGCGTCTCCCAGCGCCGCGAAGTCGGCGGACAGGATGGAGGGCGCGATGAGCACGCTCATCGGCTCACCTCGAGCGAGATTGGCTCGCCCGGTCCGATTTGGAAGCCGGCTTGCGGGTTCTGCCGCAACACCACGCCCGCGGCCACGCCTGGATACGGTGTGGAGCCAACGACCGCGACACGGAATCCGCGCGCGCGCAGCATCTCCGCCGCGCGTTCGCCGTTGACGCCGATGAGATCCGGCATGACATAGCTGGCGCCGCGGCCGCCACGATTGACAAGGAGCGTCACCGGCCCGCCCGCGGCTCTCGCTGGCGGCTCCTGGGCGACGACGACGTCGGCCGGATAGTCGGTGGAATGAATCTCGGACACGCCGGCGATTGTGATGCCGTCCTGGGCCAGCCGAAGCTGCGCGGTCCGCTCGGTTTCTCTCGTCAGCAGCGGAACGGTCGCGCCGCGTTGACCTGCGCTCAGCCAGATCTTGACGCTGCGTTGCGGGCGCGCGACCACACCGGCAGCGGGTTCCTGTGCGACGACACGGCCGGCGCCAATCTTTGGATCCTGACGGCGCATCTCGTCGACCTTCAGCGTCAGCCCCAGCGAGCTCGTCACCGTCGTCGCTTCGTTCGCGGTCCGATTCGTGAGATCGGGGACCGCGACCTCGCGCGCTCTCAGCGCCAGGCGCATCGAAGCGGCGGCGAACAGCACATAGGTCGCGACGAGCGCGCTCACCAAGACGACGATCTTGCCCGCGCTCCACACGCGGGTTCTGAGGGCCATGGACGAAAAGATCGTACTACATAATCCGGGATTTCCGGCCGCTGAGACGTGGTTTCGGGTCTGTCGGGAGGCCTGCTCATCACGAAA
>JAHFUI010000115.1 GCA_023265175.1 Acidobacteriota bacterium | reverse complement strand
CTAGGAGCGTGTTCCGGTTACTCAGACACGCTCCTAGAATGCGAAGGGTCGAATCAATCTGAGCTCTGAAATCTGAACCTCACCATGCTGGTGCTTTTCTACATTTCCGGCCATGGATTAGGTCATGTCTCGCGCGCCATCGAGCTCATCGAGGCGCTCACTGCGCTGGATCGCGAGCTTCACATCGTCGTGCGTACGAACGCGCATCCGTGGGCATTCGACGGGGTCCGCGGACGCCGCGTTGAAGTGCACTCTTTGGACGTGGATCCAGGTGTCGTGCAGCTCGATAGCCTGCACATCGACGAGGACGAGACCACCCGACGCGCCGCCGCGTTCTACCGAACGTTCGACCGTCGCGTCGAACGTGAAGCGGAGCATTTGCGACAGCTCGGCGCGGCGCTCGTCATCAGCGACATCTCGCCCCTCGGCATCGCTGCCGCGCATCAGGCGGGCATTCCCTCGGTCGCGGTCGCCAATTTCACCTGGGACTGGATTTACAGGTACTACCAGCGGTTCGAGCGGATGGCGCCTGGAGTCGTCGAGACCATTGCCGCCGCGTACGCGCAGGCGGACATGGCGCTCCGGTTGCCGATCCACGGCGGCTTCGACTCGATGAGCGCGATCACCCGCGATATCCCGTTCATCGCGCGCCGCTCGGTTCACGATCCGGCCGAGACGCGCCGCCTGCTCGGGGTCGACGGGGGTGGACCGATCGTCCTCTCGTCCTTCGGCGGCTACGGGATCGAGCTTCCCTACGATCGAATTGCGGCCTCGGGACTGACCGTGCTGGCGCCGGCACACCCGCCTCCGGGCCTCAGATACGAAGACCTCGTCGCCGCCGCCGACGTCGTCGTCACCAAACCGGGGTATGGCATCGTGTCCGAGTGCGTCGCCAATAGCACCGCAATCTTGTACACATCGCGCGGACGCTTCGCGGAGTACGAGGTGATGCTGGCGGAGATGCCGCGGATGTTGCGCTGCCGCTATATTGAGCAGGATGCTCTTCTCGCCGGCCGCTGGACCGAGGCGATCGAGGCGCTCCTCAGACAGCCGCCGGCGGCCGAACACCCGCGCGTCGACGGCGCGTCGGTCGCTGCCGGCATGATTCTCGAACGCACTACATGACTATTCTTTTCGGCAGGTGACGAGCGACCAGATCCGCGGCAGGTTCACTTTCTCGATCGAGACGGGTTTCAGATCGGCCTGGACCAGGAAGGCCGGCAGATCGAGATCGGACTTGAACCCGAGATACAACGTGAATGGAGCAATGAGGCGCTCGAGCCGGGCGCCGAGCGGGCTCGCGCTGCGGAAGTGATTGAGGATGACGATACGACCTCCGGGACGACAGACCCGGCGCATCTCGCGCGCGACCGCGACAGGGTCTGGCACGACGCTGATCACGTAGGGCGCGTAGACGATGTCGAAGCTGTCGTCGTCGAACTTGAGATCAGCCGCGTCCATTTCGAGCAGGCGGACGTTGCGGACGTTCTTGCGAAAGACGCGCTCTCGCGCTTTCTCGAGCATCGACTCCGACAGGTCGATGCCGGTCACGGCGCAGTCCCGCGGGTACAGGTCTGCGTTGATGCCCGTTCCCACGCCCACCTCGAGCACGTGATTGCCGGGTTGGATCGCCATGCGCTGGATGGCCTGCATCCGACCCCAATGGAGCGCGGGCCCGAACGTGAAGTCGTAGACCCACGCGAGGTTCTCGTACACGCGGGCGACGAAATCGTTCTCGACGACGGTGACCGACAGGGCGCGAGTGGTCACGTCGGACCCGATGAACTCTTCGCGCTCCGGCGAAGGATGCGGCTCAAATAACGCCATTCAGTTGCCTCAGCAGCCAGACCACACGCGCAGCGAACCCGTTCAGACGATCAAGCGGCGTAACCGTCAGCAGCGCGGTTCAGGGACTATACCTCGAATCGGGTATTTGGGCGAGCCTTACGTGTCGACGCGCTCGCAGCGCAGCGTGCCGGCGTCGACCAGCAAATAGGAGGTCGTCACCACGTCCAGACCGATGGAGCGGACGCCCTGCCGTATCGAATCGGTGAACTCGTGGTGGTGACCGAACAGGTGGAGGCGCGGGCGCATCGCGGCCAGCACTTCGTTGATGACGGTCTTGCCGGCATCGATGCGCCGGCCGGCCGGATAGAACGGCCGCGGCGCCTCGTGGGTCAGAAAGAGATCGATGCCGCTGAGCGCCTTGCAGGCGAGGACCTCATCGCGCACGAAGTGGCGCCGCTTGTCGTCGCGGCTCTTGCCCAACTTGAGCGAGCCGGCGGTCGCTTTACGGCCCCGCGCCGGCGGCAGCGCCGCCGCCGGCGTGTGATACCAGCTCGGCGCGAAGGTCCCCCCAAGCGCCGCGACACGCCACGGCCCGACCTGATGCGGACCGCCATTGGACAGGTAGTGCAGCGTCGGCGCCGGCGGACGGCCGGCCGTGGCCGCCGCGATCACATCGAAGTCCTCGTTGTTGCCTTTGATCCAATACAGCGGCGCCACCGGGGTGAAGTACTCGCCGTCGTTGGTCGCGACGTCGCCCACCGAGATCCACAGCGGCACGTCGGCGTGCCGCGTCATGATGTCCTGAACCGTCTCGAACGCGCCGTGAATGTCGCCGAGGGCGCCGATCAGCATCTCAGTAGGGACTGGAGGCTGGGGACTGGAGGCTAGGCATGCCCCGTTTGCGGTTCGTGGCCAGACCCAAGCCTCAAGCCGCTAGCCCCGGGCGACGGGTGCCGGCGTCGGCGACGTCGTCGCCGGCACCAGCAGATCCTGTTTGTCCCAGATGAAATCGCTCTTGCTGTAGACCGCCAGCTCGTAGTCCTTGCCCATGAAAATCGCGCCGACCGGACACGCCTCTTCGCAGTAGCCGCAGAAGATGCACCGCGTCTTGTGAATCTGGTACACCGACGCATACCGAGGGCCGGCCTGGACCGTGCCGTTGTTCTCCGCGGCCTCGAGGTAAATCGCGTCGGAGGGGCAGGCGACTGAACAGAGGCCGCAGGCGACGCACTTCTCCAAGCCGTTCTCGTCACGCATCAGCACCTGCTTGCCGCGGTACTTCGGGAAGACCGGAAACTTCTGATCCGGGTAGTTCACCGTGATCGGCTTCTTGAAGATGTGCTTGAAGGTGGTCGCAAACCCGATGAGGAGCGGTCGAATCACAGCCATTGCTCTCAGTCTACCCGGCCGATAAGATCAAGTAAATCATGCAAGTCCTGCTGACGACGCTGCTCGTCAAGCTCGCCGTGATGGCGGTGCTGGCGACGATGCTCGTCCGGTACCGCCGTTTTCGCCACATATTGATCTTCGAGCACCGCGCCTGGCCCGATCGCCTCGTCTTCGCCCTGGGGCTTGGGATCCCGCTCGCGCTCGCGGTCGCCTCGCGCCTGCTGCTCGGGTACAACGCGGCCGACCTGACGCTCGAAGGCTCGTTCCTGGCCGGCCTCATCGACGGTCCGTACGCCGGCGTGACGGTCGGTGCGCTGGTTGGCCTGCCAGCGCTCGCCGCGGGGGAATGGATCGCGCTGCCCTTCGCAATCGGCTGTGGTTTCGCGGGCGGCGGCCTCCGCGAGCTCTGCCCGAAGGAGGCGCTCTGGCATTTCTCGCCGTTCGTGTTCACGAGCTTGCATCGCCGGGTCTGGCAGATGCTCCGGACGTTGCAAGTCGACTGGCAGGTCGTGCTGCTGCTCGCGCCGATCGGCCTCGAGTTGCTGCGTCACGGCCTCGGCGTGCACTATCAACGCCTCTTCTACCTGCTCCATCTCCAGCCCGTTGCGGCGTGGATGATGGTCGTTGTGCTGCTGGCGACGGTCCTGTGCGTCGCGACGCCCATCATGATCTGGAACCACGCCCGGATTGAGCACCGGCTGCAGGAGCAGGACAAGCTGTTGCTCGCGGCGAGGATCGAGGCGCTCGCCAATCAGATCAACCCGCACTTTCTATTCAACACGCTGACGTCGATCACCTCGCTGATCCGCACGCAGCCGGAAACCGCGCGCATGCTGATCACCAAGCTCTCGGGACTGCTCCGCCGGCTGCTGCGGGCGACCGACCATTTCGTGACGCTGCGCGAGGAGCTGGAATCGATCGACGAGTACCTCGACATCGAGGTCGTGCGGTTCGGGCCCCAGTTGAAGGTCGTCAAGCACATCGGTCCTGACACGCTGGATGTGATCGTCCCCAGCATGTTGCTGCAACCGCTGGTCGAGAACGCGATCAAGCACGGTCTGTCACGAAAAGTCGGCGGCGGACGCATCACGATCCGCAGCCGCATGCAGAACGGCCACGCGATCATCGAAGTCCACGACGACGGCCTCGGCATGACCCAAGAGCGGCTCGGCCACGCCTTCGCCGAGGGCATCGGCTTGAACAACGTGAACGAGCGCCTGCGCACGATTTACGGTGCGGGCTGCGAGCTCACACTCACCAGCGTGCCAGGCAAAGGCACGTCGGCGAGCGTGGAGATTCCCGAAGTGACGATTCCCGAGCGGGTGACGGCCTAGCATGGCCGATCTGCGCGCGGTCCTCGTGGACGACGAGCAGTTGGCGCGCGACGAGCTGGGATTTCTGCTCGGCCAGCTCGCCGGGATCGAAGTCATCGGGCAGGCCGGCAACGGCGTCGAAGCGCTGACCACCATCGATCGGTTGCGGCCCGACGTCGTGTTTCTCGACGTCCAGATGCCGGGGCTGACCGGCTTCGAAGTCGCGCGACGGATGCTCGAGAAGCCGGTGCCAACCCACATCATCTTCGTCACCGCGTATGATCAGCACGCCATCGAGGCGTTCGAGGTCAACGCGGTCGACTACCTGCTCAAGCCTGTCGATCCGGTTCGCCTGGGCCTGGCCGTGCAGCGGGCCGAGCGGCGCGTGACGTCGGATCGATCGCTCGACAGGGTCGGCGGCCCCGGGGGCGCCGGGGGATCGCTCAACGACCGGTTGGAGCAAATCGTACGGCTCGTCGCCGAGCGTCAGAACAGGCGCGATCGGCTGGCGATCAAGGTCGGCGAACGTTTCATGCTCGTGCAGGCGGAGGAGATTATCCACGCCTCGCTCGCCGACGAGAGCATCACGGTCGTCACCAGCCAGCACGTGGGCACGTCCAACTACCGGACGCTCGACGAGCTGCACGCGCGTCTGGATCCGGGCATGTTTTGGCGCGTCCATCGATCGCATCTGGTCAACATCAACAAGATCAAGGAGATCGTCCCTTGGTTCAGCCGGAACTACATCCTGAGGATGAACGACGAGAAATCGACGGAAATCCCGGTGAGCCGCGCGCAGACGCGGCGGCTGCGCGAGTATCTGAAGCTGTAGCCTCTGAAGCCGTGACAGAGGACGTCAGTCCTGTCATCGCGCAGGACTTAGGGCCTGCGCTAGGACCGTCGGATGGCGCGACCGACACCCTCTGGATGACGAGCCCGGGCGTCCGGCTCGCTCAAGTCAAAGAGGAGCTGGTTGCGTGGGTCAAGACGCTGATCTCGGCGGCGGTCTACGCGGTGCTCATCGTGACGTTCGGATTTCAGGTGGCGCGCGTCGAGGGCCAGAGCATGGCGCCGACGCTCGAAGATCAGGACCGTCTCATCGTCAACAAGCTGGTGTACCGGATCGGTGAGCCACGCCGCGGCGACATCGTGATGCTCTATTACCCGCTCAGTCCCGACAAGTCATTCGTCAAGCGGGTCATTGCGGAAGAAGCCGACACCGTGCGCATCGTCGACGGGCGCGTGTACGTGAACGACATCCCGCTGAACGACGATTACGTGCCGCCGGCCTACCGCGGCCACGACGAATGGGGACCGCAGGTCATTCCCGAGGGCTACTATTTCGTGATGGGCGATCATCGGAACAACAGCTCGGACAGCCGCGTCTGGGGGTTCGTGCCGAAGAAATACATCATCGGCAAGGTGCAGGTTCGCTGGTGGCCGGTGCCGGCGGCGCGGGTGTTCTAGTGACGTTGTGAGCGAACTTCCAGCCTCCAGCCTCCAGCCTCCAGCCTCTTCTCAAGCGCGGTATTCCGCGGTCTCCCGCGTCCTCGTCCAGGTCCTGGCGCTGAATCTCGGCATCGCCCTCGCGAAGCTCGTCTTCGGCTATTCGACCGGCGCGATCAGCATTCTCTCCGACGGCTTCCATTCCCTCACCGACGCCGCCTCGAACATCGTCGGCTTCGTCGGCGTCCGCGCCGCCGGACGGCCGCCGGACGAAGATCATCCGTACGGACACCGGAAGTACGAGACGGTGGCCGCCGCGGCGGTCACGATCTTTCTGGTGATCGTGATGTTCGAGGTGCTGCGCAATGCGTTCAACCATCTAAGCGGTCGGTCGGAGCCCCACGAAATCTCGATCGCCAGCTTCGTGGTGATGCTCGTTACGGTTGTCGTCAATCTGTTCGTCATCTGGTACGAGTCGCGCGCCGCCGAGCGGCTCGCCAGCGAGGTATTGCTGGCCGACGCCATGCAAACGCGCGGTGACGTGTGGACGTCGGTGACGGTCATCGCCGCGCTCGTCGGCGCACGGTCCGGCCTGCCGATTCTCGATCCGCTGGCGGCGCTCGTCGTCGCCGTGTTCATCGGATACGCCGGATTCCAGATCGCGCGCGCGACGACGGCTATCCTGAGCGATCGGATCATGATCGCCGATGCGGATTTGCAGCGCGTCGTCATGGGCGTGACCGGTGTGCTCGGGTGCCATCGCATCCGCACGCGGGGATCCGCCGACCATGTCTTTCTCGACTTGCACGTCTGGCTGCCGCCCGACATGCGGCTGACCGATGCGCACGACCTCTCACACGTCGTCAAGGATCGCCTGATGGCCCGGTATCCGCAGATCGCCGACGCCATCATCCACATCGAGCCGCCGCCTTCGGGAATTCACAATTAACCGCCTTCAGGCTTCCAGCGCCTGCCCCTCGCGCATCTCCACGTCGCCTTCCTCGGTGCCGATCGCCTGAGCAATCACTCGCTTCGTCACGGTCTCGAAGTGCTCGTGCAATACAGCCTGCAGCTGCTGAAATTCTGGCCACAACGTCTCATCGACGTACGACTTGGCCACGCGGACCATCACGGTTGTGTGACGCTGCCCGCGATACCGGTAAGGTCTCAACCCATGTCGTCGCAGCACGGCGATGAAGAGGGAGCGCGACCACGCGTCGGCCAGGGAAAAACGAAATTCGACGACCGGTTCGGTCTTCTCGAGCGCTGCAGACGGGCACGAATTCGGGCCGATGCCGTCTTCGCGGCCTGGCGTTCACCTTCGGTTCCCGGACGCGAGAACAACGCTTCGATCTTTCGCAGCACAAGCCGCCGCATTGAGCGCGTCCGTTCCTGCAGTGGAGACGACGGTCGCCGTCACAACGCGCTCGAGTTGCGGCCGCGGGCCTGCGGGGCACAGCCCGATCAGCAGCATAGCGCACCAGGGCGCGATGATGTGCCCGCCCTTGTCGACGGGAACCCCAGGGTCACCTGCGCGATCCCGGCCGACCACGTGCACGGCAAACACATCGTCACGCTCGAGGGCCTCGCGGCGTCCGATCGCGAGCTCGTCGCGCGGTCGTTCGCGGCGACGGCCGCGGTCCACTGCGGATTCTGCATCCCCAACTTCCTCACTTCCTCACTTCCTCACTTCCGCTTGTATGTCCCCGACCTCCCGCCGCTCTTGAACATCAGGCGCACGTCGCCGATCACCATTGATTTATCGACCGCCTTGACCATGTCGTACATGGTCAGTGCGGCGACGGCGACCGCGGTCAGCGCTTCCATTTCGACCCCCGTCTGTGCGGCGGTGCTGACGCGCGCTTCGATGTCGTAGCCGCGGGCAGTCGGCGTCAGCTCGACGCGCACGCTCGACAGCGGGATCGGATGGCAGAGCGGGATGAGCGTGGCCGTCTGCTTGGCCGCCATGATGCCGGCCAGACGCGCGGCCTGCAGCGGATCGCCCTTCTTCACCGCGCCGGTCCGCACCAGACGCCGTGCCTCGCGCGACATGCCGATCGAGCCGCGCGCGATCGCCTCCCGCTGGGTCACCGGCTTGTCACCGACGTCGACCATCTTGACGCGGCCCGCCTGGTCGACATGGCTGAGGGCGGTCATCTTTTTTGCAAGGGCGCCGGGGCCCCACACCCGGCGCGAACTGACGCCGATGCCTCGCCGCGGACGACTCGGCATGGCCGCAGGCGCTTCCGCTCTACGTCTCATCGCCGTCTCCCTGCGCGAGGAAGAACGACAGGCTTTCGAGCGATACCGTCAGGTCGACGCTCTTCAGCTTCACCTCCGGTGGCGCCTCCAGTGTCCCCGGCGAAAAATTCAGGACGGCCTTGATCCCGGCGGCGACCACCAGGTTGACCACATGCTGGGCCGAGGGCGCGGGCACGGCGATGACGGCGATGCTGATGCTGTCGCGACGCACGATCTTCTTGAGATCGTGGATGTCGTAGATCGGCACGCCGCCCCGCGATCGCTCCCCCACCTTCGTGCTGAGCGTGTCGAACAAGGCGGAGATCTCGAAGCCTTCCTGACGGAAGCCGGGGTAATCGGCGAGCGCCAGCCCGAGGTTTCCGGCGCCCATGATCGCGACGCGCAGCTTGCGATCGAGGCCGAGAATCTGGCGGAGGTGGCGCTTCAGATCGCGGACGTAGTACCCGACGCCGCGGACGCCGAACTCGCCGAAATACGCCAGGTCTTTTCGAATCTGCGCGGCGTTCAGGTGAAACTGCTCAGCGAGCGCCTGCGAGGAAATAGTGCGGACGCCGGCATCGTCGAGCAAGTTCAGGCAGCGCAAGTACACCGATAGGCGATTGGTCGTGAGCTCGGAGACCTGATCGGAGCCCTGTCTGCCCGTGGACGCTCTGGTCGAGGCTTTGTTCGACGTTTTCACAAGCAAAGGTGATTGTACCAAAACCGTGTTCGGGTACTATGGCGTATTGATCGCTCGCAGCCTCGTCATCGTCTCGTTGATTGCGGCGTCGGCGTCCGCACAGGCGCCGCAGCGCCGCGCGACGAACATCGCCGCGCTCCTCGCCTTCCCGGCCTTCTATCACGGACGGTCCATCGTCATCGTCGGACAGGTGGCCACGCAGAATGACGGACAGCTGCGGGTATCGGATGGCCTCGCGTCGTTACGCGTGGTGTTCAACGGCAACGCGCCGGAAGGCCACGACGAGATCCGCGGAGAGTTCTGGGATCTCGGACGGATAAAACCGGACGACCCGAGACTCGCGAGCGTCGATCTCCGCAGAACGTTCGGCGTCGACCCCGACGCCGCGTGGCCGCGCGCCGGCGACGTGACAGCCATCATGGCCATCGCCGTGGCGCCGACCAATCTGCCGGCCGCACCATCGATCCGTGCGATCGTGCTCAACCCGGGGCGCTACCTGAATCAGCGGGTGACGATCACCGGCCAGTTTGCCGGACGCAACCTGACGGGCGACCTGCCCGACGCGCCGGCGAAAAGCCGCTGGGATTTCGTCGTTCGTTCCGCCGATGCCGCCATCTGGGTGAGCGGCGCCAGGCCGAAGGGCAAGGACTTCGATTTGGCACTCGACGCGCGCCTCGATACCGGGCGCTGGCTCGAGATCACCGGCGTCGTGCACGAAGGACGAGGGCTGCAGTGGCTCGACGTCGCGGCCGAAGGCATCCAGTTGGGCAAGGCGCCCACCGCGGCGCCGGTCGTGGAGGCGCCGGTCGTTCGCGTTCCCGCGGCGCCGCCGCCTGAAGTCGTCTTCAGCGCGCCCACGCAGGACGAGAGCGATGTGTCGTTGACCGCGTCAGTGCGGATCCAGTTCTCGCGCGACATCGATCCCGCGACACTCAAAGGTCACGTGCGCGCACACTATCTCGACTCGGAAACAACGGAGCGCGGCGAGCCGACGACGCCGACTGCCGAGTTCACGACGCAATACAGCGGGGCGAACCGCGTCCTCGAATTGAAGTTCACCAGGCCGCTCGAGCGCTTCCGAACGTTGCGGGTCGAGTTGCAGGAAGGCATCGTCGGAACCGATCAGCAGCCGCTCGAGCCGTGGACGCTTACGTTCGTGCTCGGCGGGTCATGAAACGAGAAATGCAGAATGCATAACGCAGAATGCATTGTGCATTACTGGATGATCCGAAACGCCACCAGCGTCCGCTTGCCGTCGCTCGACAACTCGATCACGTAATCGGCCGGCGCCAGCGGAGCCAGCGCGAGCTGCGCCATCTGCCATCGGGTTCCATCCGCATCGTCGCGCACGGTGGCGGTGACGGGCACAGCCAGTAATTTCCCGGTGCGATCGACCAGACGCGCGCTGACGGCCGTGGACAACGGCGTCGGGATCTCCACACGAAGTTGTTCGTTTCGACGGAAACGAAGATCCGCGGTCGGCATCTCTTTGTTTCCCGTCGCCGGGCCGCGGCGAACGAAGACGGCGCCGGTCGCATCCGGTACGCCGGCCAAGGCGATTCGCAGCGTCTCGGTTGACGCACCGGCCGAATCGCTTCTTTTCACGCGGAGCCGCACGACGTAGTCGCCCGGCGTCAGCGGCTGGCCGGCCGTCAGGGCGGCGCGAAACGTTCTTGCGCCAGGATCCACACGAGCGTGCGCGCTGGCGAGCGTCGCGCCACTCGCATTCGTCAACACCAAGTCGGCCTCCGCGCCGCCTTTCCATTCGTCACCGGCTCCCAGTTCTCCGACGGCCCAGACGGCAGCCGCGTTGCCAGGTTTCCACCCGGCGGTCGCCTGCAGCCGAATCGGCAGCGGCCGCGTGTAGCCCTCCAGCGGACCGATCGCTGTCTCAATCGCTCGTGCTTCCGCCGCTGCGGCGAAGGCAAGCGGATCGCCCGACGCGGCACCGCCCGAACTCGTCGACCGCGCCGGCATTCTGGCTTCCGCTTCTGTGGCGGCAAGGTAGCCGCGACGCGCGCGGACCTGGACGCCGGGCCGCTTCACGCGCACGGTAATCGAGTGAAACTTCCCATCCAGCTTGGCCGTCGAGTAGTAGCCCAGCAGGTAGTAGGACGTCAGATCGTCGACCACGCGTTTGAGGCCCCGCGCGAGATCGTTGGTGTTGACGATGGCGAGGCCATCGGTGGCGTCGGCGAGCGTCCGGAGCGACGTGAGCCGCGCCATGAGCATGTTCTGATCGACTTGCAGCGGAGGCGGAGGAGCTGGACCGATTGGCGTGTCGAACACGGCAAGACCCCGCGGGTCGATCGGATAGAAGGACGTGTTGGATCGATTCGCTTCGTCGAGGATGCGGCGGAACTGCTGCTCGTTGTCGATCTGTGAGAGCGCGATCCGGTCGCTGTCGCAGCCACTCAACCCTGGCACATCCTTCGGCGTGCCGATCATCAGCTTCCCGGTACGGGGATCGACGCCGACGGCCGGACCGGTCGGAACCTCGCAGTAGAGACGGCGGGCCAGGGCGGGATTCGGTTGATACAACAGCCAGCCTTCACTGACGGCCAGCACCGCTTTTCGTTCTTCGCGAACCCCGCGGAGGAATCGCACGAGATCGTCGAGCGCATCGATCGTCTGCTTTTCCCGGCGCCGCTTGATCATTTCATTCGCCACGCCTCGATCGTCATCCGGGCACGCAGGACTCGGACCAGTCCCGGGATAGCACTGCAGGTAACGCTCCTCCTGGGGATCGACGGGATTCAACCGTTCGCGCTCCCCCCACCACGGGTTGCGTGCGAGCATCCCGTCGATTGTCGTGGTCTTCCGCGCGAACGCGATGTCGCCCGCGGACATCTCGGGTGTCATCACACCCACGAGATCGTCGGCGCCGATGACCTTGTCCAGCGCATCGGCCAGAGGCTTCTTGATATTGTGGGAGCCTCCGAAGCCGACATGGCCAAGATCGAGAAACAGGACGAACACGCGCGAGCGCGAGCTTTCCAGCATCGCCCGCGACTCGCGCACGGTGTTGGGCTCGGTCCGCACGTCCTGCGGGACCGACCCACGAACGACGACCCGTTCGAACTGCTCGATTTTCTGGGGCACGCCGTTGTCCAGGACCTCAAAATCGCCCTGCTCCAGATCGGCGACCGGCGCGCCGTTTCGCGTAGGGAACGCGTCGACCCTGACGTAATTGGCCTCGGCCCGGAACGTCGGCTGGCGAGGCGCGTCCTGCGCCGGCAGACTGATGCGGGAGGCGAGGCCCGCGGGAGCGGTCAGTGCGGCCGTGAAGAGAACCGCGGCGGCGACGATTCGGAGGGATTTCATCTGGTAATCGGGTAATTTGGTCATTGTAGTGCCGGCGCGCCTTCCGTCACCCGATCCAATTACCCGATTACTCAATTACCCGATTTCCCGATTACCCGATTGCCAAATCTATTTGTCAGCTCCCGACGGGCCCTTCGGCCAGCATTGCCGCAATCCGTTCCCGCACGCGATTGATGAGCTGGGCGCGGTCTTCGAGACCGAGCCCCGCCGTCTCGATCGGCTTACCCACCCGGACGCTGACCGTCACGGGGCGAATGATGCGGCTTCCCCGCCGCATCGCGGCGCGGCCGCCCTGAATCGCCACCGGCACGATCGGCGCTTGTGCCTTGATGGCCATGATGAAGCCGCCTTTCTTGAACGACAGCAGGTCGTCGGTCCGGCTCCGCGTGCCTTCCGGGAAAATCAGGAAGGAGTTGCCCGATCGAATGGATGCCGCCCCCGCATCGATCGACCGCAGCGCCGCTTCGTTGTTGCCCCGATCGACCGGAATGAACCCGCCCATCCGAAACGCGCGCGCGAGAAGCGGAATCGCATTGATCTCCGCCTTGTAGAGGATGTGCATCCGCGGATGGAGCGCGTTGAACAGGAGCGGCGGGTCGATGTTACTTTGATGGTTCGCGCAGTAGACGGCGGCGCGAGACAACGGAAGCGGTTGGGCCGCGGCCACCCGGTATCGGATGCCGCACAGTGCGAGCCCGAGGCGGACGCCGATGTGGCCGAGCACGTACAGATGCGCTTTCCAACCGAAGACGGCCGCGAGCAGCATGCCAACCGGCGCGACGATCAATACGTAAAGGGAAACCGCGACGTACGTCAGGAAGGAGCGAACGGCAGCGATGACCACGCGCGATGATGATAAATGAAAAAGCCAAATGAAAAAGCCCGCCGAGCGCCTTCACGCCAGCGGGCCTTCTCGAATTCCCAATTGTAAATCGTAAATTGTAAATTGCCTACGACGCGCGGGCCGCGCGACGGACCGGTGAAGCGGTCGCGCGTGGTACGACTTTAGCGACCTTGGCACGCGCGGCGGTGCGGGCCTTCGTCACGAAGCAGCGCTCCAGCGCCGTGTCGACGCGGACTTCGATCGCCGGCGCCGTTTCGCGCATCACTTCCGACACTTCGGAGATGATGAGAAATTTCGCCCGATCGAGCATCCGCTTCTCACGGAACGAGAGGCTCTTGGACTTCGCGAGGAACGTGAGGCTCTTCAGCACGTCGGCGACTTCGAAGATCGACCCGCTGCGCATCTTGTCCGAATTGTCCTTGAAGCGGCCTTTCCAGTTCTGATGATTGTCGATCTTGCCGTCTCCCAGCAGACCGAACAGCCGTTCCACCTCATCGTCGGAGATGGCGCGGCGGAGGCCGACGCCGTCGACGTTGGTGACCGGCACGAGGACGATCGTTTCGTTCGCGACGATCCGGAGATGATAAAAGCCGCCCGTGGTGCCAAGAATGGTCTTTTCTTCGATACGCTCGACAATCCCGAGCCCATGATTTGGGTAAATGACCTTGTCGCCGATTTCAAACGTCACGGTTCCCCCTGTTAGGAAGCGTAGTATGGAAGGCCGAAGTCGTGCCGGCAGTCCCTTCAGTATACCGCACTTCGCTGTCCCAAGCAACGAGAAATGGCCGGAAAACGGCGCTTTTCTTGATTTTCGGCCAGATCGCGCAAATCTGCGCGACTTGAGGAATGTCGGTAAGTCGCTGTAATGGCGAGGTTGGCTGGGTTGCGCTCGAAAGACGCATCCACCAGCTTTCGCAATCGTCGCGCGACCCGCCAGCGAGCGCGACTTCCAGTCAGAGCTGGTAAGATGACGTCCGATATCGAAGGCGGCCACTCGGCGCCTTCCCCCTTTCCACATGCCGGAGTGGTGAAACTGGCAGACGCGCGGGACTCAAAATCCCGTGGGGTTCACTCCCCGTGAGGGTTCG
>JAHFUI010000014.1 GCA_023265175.1 Acidobacteriota bacterium | reverse complement strand
GGCGGATCAGCGATTTCATCATCGCGATCCGCGCGCGCTCGAAATCGATGTCGGCCACCGGCTTGGTCAATCGATCCTCGGCGCGCCGCTTCGCCGCCTCGGCGCGCGCGACATCGATCTCGTCGGCGCGCTCGGCGATTTGCGCCAGAATCGTGACGCGATCGGGCTGTACTTCCGCGAACCCGAACGCGATCGACAGGAAGTGTTTGTCTTGCCCCTGGCGGTACCAGAGCTCGCCGACCTGCAGCGTCGCGAGCAGCGGCGTATGGCCCGGGAGCACGCCGAAATACCCCTCGGCCCCCGGGATTTCGACCTCATCGACCTGCTCGTTGACGAGCAGCCGATCGACCGAGACGATTTGAAGCTGCATCTGCGACGGAAGAGCCACTCGTCAGTCCTTATGCGGCCGTGCGCACGTGGGATTTCTCGATCACTTCTTCGATCGTCCCCACCATGTAGAAGTCCTGCTCGGCGAGGTCGTCGTGCTTGCCTTCGACGATTTCCTTGAAGCCGCAGATCGTGTCGGCAATGGGCACGTACTTTCCTTCGAGACCCGTGAACTGCTGCGCGACGAAGAACGGCTGCGACAGGAACCTCTGGATCTTCCGCGCGCGTGTGACGGCGAGCTTGTCGTCTTCGGACAGCTCGTCGATGCCGAGAATCGCGATGATGTCCTGCAGATCCTTGTAGCGCTGCAGGATCTGCTTGACCGAGCGCGCCACGCGGTAGTGCTCCTCGCCGATGATGCGCGGGTCGAGGATGCGCGACGTGGAGGCGAGCGGATCGACCGCCGGGTAGATGCCGAGCTCCGAGATCGCGCGCGACAGGTTCGTCGTCGCGTCCAGATGCGCGAACGTCGTCGCCGGCGCCGGATCCGTGTAATCGTCGGCCGGCACGTAGATCGCCTGCACGGAGGTGATCGAGCCGCGTTTGGTCGACGTGATGCGCTCCTGCAGGATGCCCATCTCCGTCAGCAGCGTCGGCTGGTAGCCGACCGCCGACGGCATGCGGCCGAGGAGCGCCGACACCTCGGAGCCCGCCTGCGTGAAGCGGAAGATGTTGTCGATGAACAGCAGCACGTCCTGGCCTTCGCCGTCGCGGAAGTACTCGGCCACGGTCAGCGCCGAGAGACCCACGCGCAACCGGGCGCCGGGCGGCTCCGTCATCTGTCCGTAGACCAGCGCCGCGCGCGACTTGGCCGGGTCGTTGACGTCGATGACGCCGCTTTCCTGGAAATCGAGCCACAGATCGTTGCCTTCGCGCGTGCGTTCGCCGACGCCGCCGAAGACCGACACGCCGCCGTGCTTCAGCGCGATGTTGTGGATCAGCTCCATGATGACGACGGTTTTGCCGACGCCCGCGCCGCCGAACAGCCCGATCTTCCCGCCCTGCAGGTAGGGCTCGAGGAGATCGACGACCTTGATGCCGGTCTCGAACATCTTCAGCTCGGTCGACTGCTGTTCGAGCGTGGGCGCCTGGCGGTGAATCGACCAGTACTCCTTGGCCTCGACCGGCCGGTCGGGGAAATCCACCGGCTCGCCGATCACGTTCATCACCCGTCCCAGTGTGCCGGGACCGACCGGCATTTGAATGGGGCGCCCGAGATCGGTCGCCTGCATGCCGCGCTGCATGCCGTCGGTCGGCTTCATGGCGACCGCGCGCACGCGGTTTTCGCCCAGGTGCTGCTCGACTTCGGCGATCACGTCGAGCGCCGCGGTGCCGTCCTTCGCCTCGGTCACGACGTGGAGCGCGTTGTAAATCGCCGGCAGGTGTCCGGCCTCGAACTCGACGTCGATGACCGGCCCGATGATCTGGACGATTTTCCCGATGTTCTTTTCAGCCATTGCACTCGTCTTTCATGTCCACCGCCGAGACCGCGTCATGTTCTCTTGCGCTCTGGGAGCCCGTCCGAGTAATGCCCCACGGGCTCCTAGTTACTAGGAGCGTGTTCACGTTTCTCGGACACGCTCCTAGAGCGCCTGTGCGCCCGAAACGACTTCGATAATCTCCCGCGTGATCGCCGCCTGCCGGACTTTGTTCATGTACAGCGTCAGGTTCGCGATCATGTCGCCCGAGTTCTTGGTGGCGGTGTCCATCGCGGTCATCTGGGCGGCAAAGAACGCAGCATTCGACTCGAGGAGCGCCCGGTACACCTGCACCTCGACGTAGCGCGGCAGCAGCTGCTCGAAGATCTCCTGCGGCGACGGCTCGTAGAGATAATCGATGTCTGCTCCGAGGGCCGCTGCCCCCCGACCACCCTTCGCGGAGGCCCCTTCGCCCTGCTCCGCTTCCGTGAAGGTATCGCCCTCCACCTCGGCGCGCGCGATCGGCAGCAGCTGGTCGACCACGACACGCTGCGTCATCACCGACTTGAACTCGTTGTAGATGAGCATCACGCGATCGACCTTCCACGAGACGAAAGCATCGACGGCCGATTGCGCGATCCGCTGCGCGTCTTGGTACCGCAGCCTCTGGAAGATTCCGACCTCTTCGTAGAGGACATCGAACCCGCGGCGGCCGAAATAATCGCGACCCTTCCGGCCCACCAGTCCGAGGATGCAGGCCTGGGGGCTTCCCACGATGAAGCTGCCACCGGCTTTGATGATGTTCGTGTTGAAGCTGCCGCAGAGGCCTTTGTCCGCGGTCACGATGATCACCAGCGTGCGGCTGTCCGGGCCGATCGGCCGCTGATCGAGCAGCGGATGGATCGACGCGTCCACGCGCGAGGCGACGCTCGTGAGCACACGATGCATCTGCACCGCGTAGGGACGCGCACTCACGATCCGCTCCTGCGCGCGACGCAGCTTCGACGCGGCGACCATCTTCATCGCCTTCGTGATCTGCTGCGTGTTCTTGACCGCCCGAATGCGGCGCCGGAGATCGATCAGTGACGGCATGTCCTATTCGATGCGCCTTTGGCCACGAAGACACGAAAGCACGAAGAAGAGTAAGTTTGTTTTCTTCGTGTCTTCGTGTTTTCGTGGTTGCATTTAGGCTGCAGCAGCCTTTCTCGACGAGAAGTCGCCCGCGAACTCCTTGACCCCTGCGGCCAGCGCGGCCTTCAGTTGATCGTCAAGCTGCTTTTTCTCGGCGATTCCGCTGAAGAGCGTCGGATGGCGCGTTTCGATGAACCGATACAGCTCGATCTCGAACGCGCGCACGTCGCCCAGAGCGATGTTGTCGAGATACCCGTTCGTGCCGGCGTAGATGATCGCGACCTGCCGTTCGACGGGCAGCGGCTCGTACTGCGGCTGCTTCAGGATCTCGACCAGCCGCGCGCCGCGATTGAGCTGCTGCTGCGTCGACTTGTCCAGATCGCTGCCGAATTGCGCGAACGCGGCGAGCTCACGGTACTGTGCGAGATCGAGACGCAGCGTCCCGGCGACCTGCCGCATCGCCTTGATCTGCGCCGACCCGCCGACGCGCGAGACCGAGTTGCCAACGTTGATCGCCGGACGCACGCCCTGATGGAACAGATCCGATTCGAGGAAGATCTGGCCGTCGGTGATCGAGATGACGTTGGTCGGGATGTACGCCGACAGGTCCCCCGCCTGCGTCTCGATGATCGGCAGCGCCGTGAGCGAACCGCCCCCGAGATCCGTCTTCAGCTTGGCCGCGCGCTCGAGCAGCCGCGAGTGCAGGTAGAACACGTCGCCGGGGTACGCCTCGCGCCCGGGCGGCCGACGCAGCAGCAGGGAAATCTCCCGATAGGCCTGTGCGTGCTTTGAAAGGTCGTCGTACACGACCAGCGCGTGACGGCCGCTGTCCCGGAAATACTCGCCCATCGTGCACGCCGAATACGGGCTGATGTAAAGCAGCGGCGCCGGATCGGCGGCGGCGGCGGCGACGACAATCGTGTAGCGCATCGCGTCGGCCTCCTCGAGCGTGCGCACGACCTGCGCAATCGTCGACTGCTTCTGGCCGATCGCGCTGTAGATGCAGATGACGCCGGTGTCCTTCTGATTCAGGATCGCGTCGATGGCGACGGCAGTCTTCCCCGTCTGCCGGTCGCCGATGATCAGCTCGCGCTGACCGCGGCCGATCGGCACCATCGCGTCGATCGCCTTGAGGCCGGTCTGCAGCGGCTCTTTGACCGGCTGCCGATCGACGACGCCGGGCGCGAGGCGCTCGATCGGCGAGAACTGTTTCGTTGCGACCGGTCCTTTCCCGTCGACCGGCTGACCCAGCGCGTTCACCACGCGGCCCAGCATCTCCTCTCCCACGGGCACCGAGATGATGCGGGCCGTTCGCTTGACGAGATCGCCTTCCTTGATCTCCTTGAACTCGCCAAGGAGCACGGCGCCGACGCTTTCCTCTTCGAGGTTCAGCGCGATGCCGAACACACCGTGCGAGAACTCGAGCATCTCGCCCGCCATCGCGTTCTCGATGCCATGCACCCGCGCGATGCCGTCGCCGATCGAGATGATGCTCCCGACCTCCGCCACGTCGACATCCACGGCGTAGCTGCCGATCTGTTCGCGGATGATCTTCGATATCTCGTCAGCTTTGATTTCCATGTCTTTTCGACCCTCATGGAGGCTTGGGCCTGGGGGCTGGGGACTGGAAATGCGCTGTGTTCTTTCTAGCCCCTAGCCTCCAGCCTCCAACCCCTAGCCTCTAGCCTCCTTGAACAAGCCTGTCGCGAATCTTCTCCAGTTGCCGCGTGACGCTGGCGTCGTACACGGTGCTGCCGATGCGCGCGACCAGGCCGCCGATGATGGCTGGATCGACGCGCGACGTGACCGTGACGGTTTTCCCCGTCACCTGCGTCAGTCGTCGTTCGATCTCCCGCGCGCGCTCGCCGCCGAGCGGCCCGGCCGTCGTCACGTCCGCGCGCACCACGTGCTGGTGATCGAGGAGGCGGTCGCGATAGGTCGACAGCAGATCCGGCAGCAGCACGAGCCGATCACGTTCGGCCAGCAGCGCGAGCAGTTTCCCCAGAACTGGCGTCACGTCCAACCGCGCCAGCAGCTCAGCGACCGTGGCGCGCTTGCGCGGCACGGGCACCGCCGGATTGAGCAGCACCTTCTCGAGCGTCGGATGCTCCGCGAGCAAGTCGACAAACGCCGCGAGTTGGGCCTCGATCTGCTCAAGGCTGCCCTGTTCTTTGAGCACGACGTCGAAAAGGGCGCGGGCGTAACGAGTGGCGGCGGTCTTGTTGGTCACGCGCTCAATGGTTCACTAAGGTGGATGCACGAGCTTGCGAAGAGTTTCACAAGCGACCCAACTTTATACCATTCTCACGGCCTGACGGCAACCCGAACGCGCCGGTCAGGGACGCGCGTTTCGCCGATTCGCGAAGCCCGAACGCCGCCTCGTTCGAGCGCGGCGGCGACGCGATCGGCCGCGTCCCGGCTGGCGACAATCAGGAGACCGCCCGAGGTTTGTGGGTCGAACAGGAGCGATAACACGTCGGGGGCCACGGTTGCGTCGGCTTGCACGCCGTCGCCGAAGTGCTTCTTGTTGGAAGTCAGCCCGCCCGGGCGATTGTCGCGCACGAGCGCGACGACACCGTCAAAGAGCGGCACGCTCGCGGCGTCAATCACAACCGTCACGCCGCTCGCGGTCGCCAACTCGGTGCTGTGGCCGATCAACCCAAACCCGGTCACGTCGGTGCACGCATGCACGGCGCCCGGAGGCAACGCGTCCAGCGCTTCAGCCGCCGCGCGATTCAACGCGCGCATCGACGCGACGGCTTCGTCTGCAACCGACGCAGGAGCGCGATCGAATTTGATGGCGGTGCCGACCACGCCGGTGCCGATTGGCTTCGTGAGAAAGAGCACGTCTCCTGGTCTCGCGCCGGCGTTTGACAACACTCGCGCGGGATCGATGGCGCCCGTGACCGCGTACCCGAACTTGATTTCCTGGTCCTGCACGGTATGACCGCCGAGCAGCGCGACACCGGCCTCACGAAGTTTGTCGAAGCCACCTTGAAAGATCGCGCGGACGATCTCGCGATCGAGCGTGTCTGCTGGAAACGCGGCGATGGCCAGGGCGGTCAGCGGCCGGCCGCCCATCGCGTAGACATCGCTGACGGCGTTGGCCGCGGCAATCTGTCCGTAGACATACGGGTCGTCCACGATCGGCGTGAAAAAATCGACCGTTTGGACCAGTGCCGGTCCCCCCTCCCACCTGTACACACCCGCATCGTCCGAGGTCCGGAAATCGATCAGGACCCGGTCGTCAACCGACCTGGGTATGGCGCTCAGAACCTGAGCGAGCTCGCCGGCTGCGAGTTTGCTCGCTCAACCGGCGCAGGCGACCATCTGCGTCAAACGCTTGGCCATTTCTGTCCTTTCGTTTGTAGAGGCTTGAGGCTTGGGACTGGAGGCTGGAAGAGCTAGCACCCAGCCCCTAGCCTCTTTCCGTGAGCTGCTCGTAGATCCGAATGAGCTCGTCCTCGGAATTGAAAACGATCTCGATGCGTCCGCGCGGACCGCGGCGGACGATGCGGACGCGCGTGCCGAGGGCAAGCCTCAGGCGCTCTTCCGCGGCGCGCGTGTGGACATCGACCGGTTTCGGAGCCGGAGCCGCGACACGCGCTCCCCCCTCCGCGATCTTCTTCACCATCGATTCGGTCTCACGCACCGAAAGATTTCTCGCGATGATCTCTCGCGCGAGGACGCGCTGGCCGGCGTCCGTCGGCAGGCCCAGCAGCGCGCGCGCGTGCCCCATCGAGAGCGTGCCAGCGGCGACGTCCGCCTTGACCTCGTCGGGCAGCTTCAGCAGCCGCACGTGATTCGCGATCGTCGCGCGGTCCTTCCCCACTGCGGCCGCGATGTCTTCCTGCGTCAACTGAAAATCATCGGACAACCGCCGATACGCCAGTGCTTCTTCGATTGGGTTAAGGTCCTCGCGCTGGATGTTTTCGATGAGCGCCATTTCGAGCAGCGATCGTTCCTGCCCTGCCGCGACCTCGCGGACGACGATCGGGACGCGAAGCAGGCCGGCCTTCAGTGCGGCGCGCCACCGGCGCTCGCCCGCGATGATCTGAAATCGATCGCCGACTTTGCGCACGACGATTGGTTGGATGACGCCGTTTGCCTTGATGGACCGGGCCAGTTCCTCGAGGCGTCCCTCATCGACGTGCGTGCGCGGCTGAAAGTCATTGGGCGCAAGCCTGTGGACGTCGACGTCGGTCGGGGACATCCGCAGCTCCGGCGCGTCGGGGATGAGCGCGCTGAGGCCTTTGCCGAGTGCAGGTCGTTTTTCCATACGCGTCCTGGTCTAAACCAAATATTTCTTTTTCGTGTTTTCGTGTTTTCGTGGTTGCTTTTTTAGGCAGCCGTTGCTGCGGAGCGTTCGAGCACTTCCCGCGCGAGGGCGACGTAGGCCGCGGCGCCCCGCGATTTCACGTCGTAGAGGATCGCCGGCATGCCGTGGCTCGGGGCTTCGCCGAGGC
Source organism: Acidobacteriota bacterium (assembly GCA_023265175.1). GTDB lineage: Bacteria > Acidobacteriota > Vicinamibacteria > Vicinamibacterales > CAVVIG01 > JAHFUI01. Next base: position 39,356 of record JAHFUI010000014.1, on the reverse strand, counting down.
GGACATTGCGCGGGATCACGGTGCGAAAGACTTTCTCTTTGAAAAATTCGCGGACATTGGCCGCGACCTGCTGTCCAAGGTTCGTGCGTTCATCGAACATCGTGAGCAACACGCCTTCAATCTCGAGGTCCGGGTTGAACGTGGCGCGCACACGGCGCATCGTGCCGACGAGGTCGGCGAGGCCTTCGAGCGCGAAGTACTCGCAGTGGAGTGGGATGAGCACGGCGTCCGCGGCGACGAGCGCGTTGAGCGTGAGCAGGCCGAGCGACGGCGGGCAGTCGATGAAGATGTAATCGAAGGCGGTGCGCAGCGGCGTCAGCAGGGTGCGAAGGCGCGACTCGCGCTGGGGGAGATTCACCAGCTCGATTTCGGCGCCGGTCAAATTGCGATCGGCCGGAATGAGCTGCATGTTGTCGACGCCGGTCCCGATCAGGTACGGCGCCGGATCCACGGTCGGTTCGGCCATCGTCATGGCGTCGTACATCGTTCCTACGGGCGCGGCCTTGCCTTTTTGTCCCACGCCGCTGGTCAGATTGCCTTGGGGATCGACATCGACGAGGAGGATGCGCTGGTCAGCCAGCGCAAGCGAGGCGGCCAGGTTGATGGTCGTTGTTGTTTTTCCAACACCGCCCTTCTGATTGGCCACCGCAACTATTTTCGCCATAAGTTGATGAAAACAAGCTACTTAGCATCTTCGCGCTGCCATTATTCTGGCTAATGACCAAACGTTGGCAGTTTTTGCGCTCGTTGCTAAGTAACGCACCGATGGGCAATCGTCAACAAAAAGGTGCCGGGGAGTCCATCTCCATTTTGTTTCACGTGGAACATTCGGTGACCGACTGCGTGCCGGTCGTGGGAATCATGCGCAAGCATTGCGCGCAGACACGTCTGGGCGTGCCTTCGTGCGGGCAGTGTTGTGACCTTTGGTTTGATCGCCTTGATTGGTCAATGCGCTCTCGATTTCTGAAATGATTTGCTGCGCCGCCGTGCGAGGCTCTGGATCTTTCAAAATGGGTCGGCCGACCACAAGATAATCCGCGCCAAGCCGGATCGCCTCACCTGGTGTCGTAAAGCGTTTGTGGTCATCGGTTGATGTGCCGAGCGGCCGAATGCCAGGGCTGACAATGATCACGCCCGACGATTTAGGGTACGCACGTCTGAACAAAGCAATCGCGTCCCCAGAGGCAATCAATCCTTCGCAACCATTTTCGATAGCCGTCTTGGCGCGGCCAAGGAGAAATGTCTCGAAGTCATGCTCTCCATATATCTGCCGGAGATCCCCGCTTCCATCCAGACTCGAAAGATATGGGACCATCAGCAACTTTGGCGTCTGACCCCCGCGCGCCAGGCGAGCTGCTCTGATTGCAGCGGCGGGCATGAACTCGTTTAGCGTCAGGAGTTTTACGTGCGGGGTTGTCTTGAAGTCTCCGACGACGGTAGCGATCGTTGTGTCAATATCGCCAGGGAACTTGAGGTCGAAAAATATCTGCCCCTGTGGTCTCAGTCGCTCCACCAGTGTCGCCAGTTTTCCAGACAGAGCGCCAGCCATGTACAGGCGGAGGCCAATTTTGAAAAATGACACGTTGTCGAGTTTCTCGACGACGGAGATCGCTTCATCGATGGTCGGTACATCCAACGCGACGATGAGGCGGTCCTTGGCGGTCAGATGGTCCACAAGTAAACCCCGCTTCGGTGGCAATGCGGTGAACGATTGGGCGTCAATTCTATCGTGTCAGACTCCGCGAGTCACTAAGTACTCTGGTTCATAAGTTCGGCAACGTATTTGGGAAACGCGGTCTGGAGCCGATGGACGCAGGCCGCGCCGCGTGCGAGGAACCGTTGTCGACGATCCAGAAAACCCGGCGTGCCTGGCGGTAGGGCGACTGGGACATGAACCTGCGTCACCGCGGTCGAACGGGACGATCCCGGTGGTCCGCTCGCAGCGGCCGAACAGTTTCGCGCGATGGACGTCGAGCGCGGCCATATAGGCCCAGGCACCGCCGCGGTCGTACTCGTGTTCGACGCTGCCCGGGGCGGGGTGGACGGATGCGTGCGGAGCCGCGCCTTGTACTTTAGTCAATATTATCGAAGAACATTCAACCGGCGACGGTCAGAATTAGGAGATCCGGCGATCCTCCGGGGATCAATTCGACCGCTTGGACGCTTTGAAAGGCCGTCACGTCGAGGCCGGGATGGAAGCCGAAAAGGAGGAGGTTGCCGCCGGACGATAGCAGGCGCTGCGCAGTCCGAAGGAGACTTGAGTCGACTCTAACCGCCCGTACCGTCACGAAAGCCGCGATGCCCGCGAATTCGGGGCGGGTCGCCAAAGCCTCGAACCGGTCTGTCGCGACCGTCGTGCTGCGCAGGTTCAGCTCTCGTGCGGCTTCGCGTAGGAACGCCGCCTTTCTTTCCCGCGCCTCGACCATCGTCAAATTGAGTCCGGGCCGCGCGATCTTGAGAGGAATCGCCGGAGATCCGCCACCAGACCCTAGATCAAACCAGTCGGCCGGAGAGTCCGACACGTACTTGGCAGCGGCGAGCGGCTCGACGATTAAACGGTCCAACGTGTCGTCGCTGAGCGGCTCTAGCTGGAGCGCCGTGAGATTGATGGTTTCATTCCACCGGCTTAACAGCCGGTAGTACGCCTCAAGTTGATCGATTTCCGTTGCGGCAACCACCAGGCGCGCGCGCGCTGCGCGAGCCCGAACGCGAGCGCGAAACTCGGCTGCGTTCACGCGGGCTGCAGTCGGCCGACGTAGGACGAGAGGACCGCCACCGCGGCCGGCGTCACGCCAGCGATCCGAAGCGCCTGCCCCAGCGTGTCAGGCTGGATTTGCGACAGCCGCTGCACCACCTCGCGAGACAATCCTGGAACGCGGTGGAAAGGGAAGTTGGACGGGATTCGACGACCTTCGGTTTTCCGTGCACGTTCGATCTCGAGTTGCTGCCGCTGCAGATAGCCGGCGTACTTCACGGTGGTCTCGACGCTGGCGAGGTCCATCGCTCCGGTCTCATCTGAAAGATCCAGGTGAACCTCATCGGACGCGGCCAACTGTTCCAGGCGAGTCTGAGGCTGGCGAAGCAGTTGCGTGGCGGAGACGCGATCGCCGGCCGGAGTCCGCAGCTGCGTCCGATCGAGTACGGCAAGGTTGCGCTCGAATCGCGCCTTTCGCGACGTGAAGCGCGCCCACCGGTCATCGTCCACCACACCCGCCTCGCGACCACGCGGCGTGAGCCTCAGATCGGCGTTATCGATCCGGAGCAGCAGACGATGCTCGGCGCGCGACGTGAACATTCGGTACGGCTCCAGACATCCTTTCGTAATCAGATCGTCGACGAGGATGCCGATGTACGCTTCGTCTCGTCGAAGCTCGAATGGCGGCAGCCGACGAACCGCGCGCGCGGCGTTGATCCCCGCCACGAGCCCCTGCGCGGCAGCCTCCTCGTAGCCTGAGGTCCCGTTGATCTGACCGGCGAGAAACAGCCCGCCCAGGCGCTTTGCCTCCAGCCGCCGCGTGAGCTCGGTCGGCTGGATGAAGTCGTACTCGACCGCGTACCCCGGCCGAAGCAGTACCGCGTCCTCCAAGCCAGGCAGCGCGTGCACGAGCTCTTCCTGCACCTCGCGAGGAAGGCTCATCGAGAAGCCGTTCACGTAGATCTCGCGCGCGTCGACCCCTTCCGGCTCCAGGAAAATCTGATGGCGTTCCTTGGCGGGGAAGCGGACGATCTTGTCTTCGAGCGAAGGACAATATCGCGGGCCGATGCCGTGAATCTGGCCGTTGAACAGTGGCGAGCGAGCGACGTTCGCGCGCACGATCTCGCGCACGCGATCGGTGGTGTGCAACAGATGACAATCGATCTGCGGCCGGTCGATCCGGACCGTCAGGAATGAAAACGGAACGGGCGGATCGTCGCCCCGCTCGCGAATGAATGCTCCGCGCTCGACCTGTCGATCGAAATCGATGCTGCGTCGATCGAGGCGGGGAGGTGTGCCGGTTTTGAGGCGACCCCACTCGAAGCCGAAAGACTTGAGTGACTCGGCGAGCTGATGCGACGGCGGCTCGCCGACGCGTCCCGCGGGACGCTGCTCCGGTCCGACGTGAATCAGTCCGTTCAGAAACGTTCCGGTTGTCACGACGAGCGCGTCGCACGCGTAGTCGTTGCCGTCCTCCATGGCAAGGCCGGCCACGCGACCGTCAGCGACCAGAATCCGTCCGGCTTTTTCAATGAGCCATTCGAGGTTCGGCTCGGCATCAAGCGCGCGTTGAACCCATTGCCCGTAGATCTTCTTGTCCGCTTGCGCGCGCGGCGACCAGACCGCCGGCCCGCGGCTGCGATTGAGCAGCTTGAATTGGATCCCTGTCGCGTCGATTGCGCGGCCCATCAATCCGCCGAGCGCGTCGATTTCCCGAACGAGATGTCCTTTGGCCGTTCCGCCGACCGCGGGATTGCACGGCATGTGCGCGACCGTGTCGGCCGACAGCGTACAGATCGCAACGCGCGCGCCAAGCCGCGCGGCCGCGTACGCCGCTTCGCAGCCCGCGTGCCCGGCGCCGATCACGATCACGTCGAAATGATCTTTCACGGGCTCATCGATGGGGTTCTTCGGCGGCTGGACCCACCACCAAGGACACCAAGGTTATTGGAGCTTCTTAGGATTCTACCTTTGTGTCCTTCGTGTCCATTGTGGTAACCCAGCGCCGCGGATTATTTTCCGATGCAGAACTTCGCAAAGATATGCTCCAGCACTTCGTCGCCGCCGCGACGGCCCACGATCTCTTCCAACGCGGCGCGTGCCTCCTGCAAATCCGCGAGCACGAACTCTTCGGAGTGCGATCCTTCATCGCCGGCCGTCGCCGCGCGCGCTCGGATGAGCGCGTCCTCCGCGCGCTGAACGAGCGTAATGTGGCGAACGTTGGTGATCTCGGGTCGATCCCGAAGCGGTTCGACGTCGAGCGCCGCCACGACGGCTTCGCGCAATTCCGGCATCCCGGTCATCGTTCGAGCGGACACGCGCAGGAGATTGGGATCGCGCCACGCCGGTTCGAGATCCGCCTTGTTTGATACGATAAGTCTTTTGCATTCAGTTGTTTGCAGTAGTATCTCGCGATCAGAGTCGTCGAGCGGTTCCGCGCCGTCGAGCACGACGAGGATTAAATCGGACACCGCCTGGGCCTGGCGTGCGCGCGCGACGCCCTCGGCCTCGATGCGGTCAACTGCCTGACGAATGCCCGCTGTATCGACCAGCGTCACGCGCACGCCGTCGAGATCGATGATTTCCGTTACGAGATCGCGCGTGGTCCCCGGGACGTCGGTGACGATCGCGCGCGAGGTGCCCACCAGCGCATTGAACACGCTCGACTTGCCGACGTTCGGCTTTCCGACGATCGCCATCTGCAGTCCTTCACGCACGAGCCGCCCGCGCTGCGCATCGAGGAGCAACCGTCGCGTGCGTGCGATGAGCGCATCGATCGCGTGCACTAACGCGCCCGGGTCGACGAAGTGATAGCCCTCCTCGGGGAAATCGACCGACGCTTCGAGTCGTGCAATGAGATCGAAGAGCGCCGCGTCAATCTCGCCGATCGTTCGCGTCAACGTGCCTTGCAGTTGATCGAAGGCCGCGCGCGCCTGCAGCGGGGTCACTGCGTCGATCAGATCGGCGACCGCTTCGGCCTGCATCAAATCGATCCGGCCATTCAAGAATGCGCGCAACGTGAACTCGCCCGGCTCGGCCAGGCGCGCGCCCGACGCGATCGCGGCCGCGACAATCGCCCGCAACACCACCGGGCTCCCATGCGCGCTCAGTTCCACCACATCGTCTCCGGTGTAAGAGGCGGGAGCAGGGAAGTATGTCGCGACAACCTGATCGATGGCGTCGAATGCGGACACGCTGATGCCTTCGTGCGTGGCGTTCGGTTTCAGCCGGACTACGGAGAAGGTCGCGTGTCGTGGCTCGAGATCGCGACCGTGCGCGATCAGACAACGCGCGATTCGATGGGCCTCCGGTCCGCTCAAGCGGATCACGCCGATGCCGCCGCGTCCAGGCGGCGTCGCAATGGCCACGATGGTGTCAGACGTGGAGAACACGGGGGTCGCCAGTCGTCAGTCACCAGTCGGCAGTCGTCAGTCACCGGTCACCAGTCATCAGTCACGATTGACTGGAGACTGACGACTGACGACTGGGAGACTGATGACTATTTTCTCGCGGAGATGAGAACCGTCTTCGAGAACGCGTCGCCGATGCTTTCCGTCGTCGCACCGGGCACTTCCGCCACCGCAAGGTGCACGATGCGGCGTTCGTAGGGGTTGAGCGGCCCGAGCTGTTGCTCGAGGCCGGTTTGCTTCGCCTTGTCGGCAAGAAGCTTGGCCATCTGACGGAGCTCGACGTCCTTGCCCTTGCGATATTCGAGCGCGTCCACGAATACCCGTTGCTCGTCTGGCAGTGCGCGTCCGTACGCCATGTCCACGACATGCTGGAGCGCCTTGAGCGGCTCCCCGCGATGGCGGGCGAGAATCTCCGCCTCGCCGCCACTCAGATTCAGGCGCGGGCCGTCGGGCGTCTGCTCGACGTCGACGGCGCTGTTCACGCCGAGAGCGCGTGTGAATCGATTGAGGAACTCAACGATCGGCTCGGTCGCGTCTGCCATGCTCGCCTCATCGCGCGGGGGCGGTCGTCTTACGATTCGCCGCGCGCCGCTTCTGTCTTGCCGCCGCCCACCCGCTTCATCTGCCGCTCGGCCGGAGGACGGACGCTGCGGACGTTGGGCGGACCGATGATGTAATTCGTCAGGTACTGCTGGCCGATGGCCCACAGGTTGCTCATCAACCAATAGACCGCGACGCCCGCCGGCGCCCACAAGAACATGAAGGTGAAGACGATCGGCATGAACATCATCATCTTCTGCTGGGCCGGATCGGCGCCCGTTGCGGGCGAGAGCTTCTGCTGCCACACCATGGTGATGCCCATGAACACGGGCGTGATGTAGAGCGGATCGTGCAGCGACAGGTCGTGGATCCAGCCGACGAACGGCGCGCCGCGCAGCTCGATGGCGGTCGACAACAGCGCGTAGAACGCGATCAGGACCGGCATGGTCAGCAGCATCGGGACGCAGCCGCTCGCCGGGTTGACCCCGCGCTCGCGGTACAACGCCATCACCTCCTGGTTCATCTTCTGCTTGGCGGGATCGGCCGCCTTCACTTTCGCGTAGCGATCCTGGATCGCCTTCACTTCCGGCTGAATCTCCTGCATCTTCCGCATCGACACGACGCTCTTGTGCCGCAGGGGAAACATGATCGCGTTGATGATGACCGTCAGGATCACGATCGACCAGCCGTAGTTGCCAACGTAGCCGTGCACCCATTTCAGCGAGCGGAGCAGCGGCACCACGATCACCGCGAACATGCCGAAGTCGATCGCGCGAACCACATCGCGATCGATCATCGCGAGGACATCGAAGTCCTTCGGTCCGGCGAAGAACTTGATGGGCATGTCCCGCTGCGTCGGCTCGATCGAGTACGCGACCAGATCGCGCGCGGGATCCTTGGAGTTCGGCGGCGGCGGGATCGACACCGCCTGATAGGTGACCTTGCTCGGGCCCGGAAAGAGCGCCGCCGTCATGAAGTAGTTGTCGTCGACGCCGGCGTAACGGAAATCGCCCTCGGAGGTCGGCTGCGCCGCGAAATCCTTCGGTGCCAGGCGCCGGACCTTGCCGTCCTGAAAAAGCAGCGCGCCGGCCTTCTTCACGTATCGGCTGTTCTCGCCGATGTCGCCGACCGCGGGTCCCCAGGCGATCGTGTACAGCAACGGCGCGCCCGATTTCACGGCGGTCGCTTTGAAGCTAACGATGTAGCCGTCGGGTGGAATTTCGAATTCCTTCACCACGTGCAGTCCGTTCTCTGCGGTGGAGTATTCGAACCGCAGACGCGTCGGCGCCGCGGAGACAGCCTGACCGGGAGGCGCCCCGCTGGGTGTGAACAGCGCGTGGGTCAGCATCGCGGTCGTCTGATCATCGGCGACGCGAAGCGTGAAGGGCAGCGGCTGCGAGCTGAGTTGGTTGACGACGAGATCCTGCGGTTGCTTCTCCTGATCGAGGTAGTGCTTCAAGCGCCAACTCTTCAGCCGCGCGCCGCGATTGGTGAACACGGCGATGACGTCGTGCGTCTCGACGCGCACGTCGCGCTCGCTGGTGTCGCCGACGAGCGGCGCCGTCGCAGTCACGGATGGAGGCGACTCGGCGGGTGCCGTTCCGGCGCTCGGCGCCGTGGCAACGGCTGCGTTCGACGCGGCCGCGGACTGGCCCGCGGCGGGCGTCGCGGGCGCCGGCTTGGGAACCGGCTTCACCATGAGCGCCTGCCACAGGTACAGCGACAGAAAGCAGAGAAAAATGGCGAGGAGAACGCGTCTTTCCATCAATCGCTTTGCACCGCGCTCTTAGTCATCGTTTCGTTGGAACAGGATCATGACCCGCGGCGCACAGCGGGTGGCATCGGGCGAGGCGCTTTGCGGCCAGCCAGAACCCTTGAACGACGCCGTGACGACCGATAGCTTCGGCGGCGTAATCGGCACACGACGGCAGGAACCGGCAGGAACCGGCAAAATATGGCGAAATCAGCACTTTGTAGGCGCGAATCAACTGGAGCGACGTGCGAACGGCCAGCGAGCCGTCAGCGCCGCTGGCGGAGTCGACGTTCAAGGGTGACGCGGTAATCAGTTTCAAGAGTCGTCAGGCTGGCTTCAAGCAACTCGCGTCGCGGCACCACGACGACGTCGAGGCCGGGCGCGATTTTGTTGCGACGAAAAATCTCTCGTATCAGTCGTTTCGCGCGATTTCTCTGGACCGCGCCGCCCAGTTTCTTCGTGGCCGCGATTCCCAGGCGCCCGACACCTTGGGTGTTAGGCAGGACGAAGATGGTGCTGTAGCGTCCGTGGAGCTTGGCGCCGTGCTCGTACACCTGTTGAAAGTCCGCATGGCGGCGGACCCGTTCGGCCGATCGCAGCCGCGCGTCCTTCGCCACCTGACGTTACTCGCTGCTGACGGTCAGACGCTTGCGTCCCTTTGCCCGGCGCCGCTTCAACACCAGGCGGCCGTTCTTCGAGCTCATTCGCACCAGGAAGCCGTGCGCCTTCCTGCGGCGTCGCGTATTCGGCTGAAACGTCCGCTTTCCTTTACTCATTGCAACTGTCAATGGTAGCGAACGAGTTCAGAAGGTGTCAATCGCAACAGTTTTTGTGGTACAGTCGGCGTCCTTCACGGTTCGTCTCTGTCCCCTGTCATCACATGCGTGTTTGGTCTCTTCCCAAAGTTTTCCACACCTGTGGAAAAAGCTGTGGAAAATCGCGGTATTTGATGATTCCCGATGATTTCGAGCCGATTTTTCGCCCGATTGAGATGAGGCGAAAGCGCCAAAAGGCTTCAAATCAGGCCTTCGCGGGCACAGCTGATTCTTGAGTCGGGAAAACAGCGTCACTGATGGGGCGAAACTCGGCCGAAGGCCTCTTTTTCTGAAGAAATGAACCTCTGGGAAGAAATTCTCGCGCGCATCGAAGCCAAGGTGAATCGCCACAGCTTCTACACCTGGTTCAAGCCGACCACGTTCGTCGCCGAAGACACCGCCGCCGTCACCGTGCGCGTCCCGAATCCGCTGTTCAAGGACTGGCTCACGAAACATTACTCGGGCGTCATCAGCGAAGCCATGGGCGAGCTGAAAAAAAGCGCGTTGGCCGTGAACTTCGTGTCCGACGCAGCCGGCGACGCGCCCATTCCGCTCGGTCCCGAGGAAGCGGCGGCGCTCGAGTCGGCGGACCCACTAGTAGCGGTCAGCCCGGGCCCCGCCGGCCTGAACCCGCGCTACACCTTCGACACCTTCATCGTCGGATCGTCGAATCAGTTTGCGCACGCCGCCTGCCGCGCGGTCGCCGAGGCCCCATCGCGCTCGTACAATCCGTTATTCATCTACGGCGGCGTGGGCCTCGGCAAGACGCACTTGATGCACGCCATCGGGCAGTACGTGGTGCGCCACGATCGTCACCTGAAGCTCACCTACATCTCGGCGGAGCGGTTCATGAACGAGATGATCAACGCGGTTCGGTACGATCGGATCATCGATTTTCGCGAGCGCTATCGCACCGTTGACGTGCTGCTCGTGGACGATGTGCAGTTCATCGCGGGGAAGGAAGGAACGCAGACCGAATTTTTCCACACTTTTAACGCGCTCTACGACTCACAAAAACAGATCGTCATCAGCAGCGACTGCCCGCCGCACGAGATCACCTCGCTCGAAGAGCGCCTCCGATCGCGGTTCGAGTGGGGGTTAATCGCGGATATCCAGTCACCTGACCTGGAAACCAAGATCGCGATTTTAAAGAAGAAGGCGGATGCCGAAGCGGTGCCGCTGCCGGACAATGTCGCGATCTACATTGCCGGCAAGATCAAATCGAACATCCGGGAGCTCGAGGGATCACTGATCCGGTTGATCGCGTATGCGTCGTTGACCGGACAGGAGATTACGCTGCCGCTCGCGCAAGAGGTCCTGAAAAACATCCTCGACCACGAAGAAAAAGCGGTGACCATCGAGATTATCCAGAAGTTCGTGTCGGATTACTACAACCTTAAACTGGCCGACTTGAAATCGCGGAATAACTCGAAATCGATTGCCATGCCTCGCCAGGTGGCGATGTACCTGTGCAAGTCGCTGACGCGCGCGTCGCTGCCGGAGATCGGCCGCAGTTTTGGCGGCAAACATCATTCGACGGTCATCCACTCCATTCGCAAGATCGAGGATCTGCGTAAAAAAGACGGGGTTTTCAACACGCTCATCAGTAACTTTCTCGAAGGATTTCGATAGAGGCTACCGCTTTTCCACAAACCGCGATGCTGAGCTTGTGGACCATCTGTTGAGAATTATCGAGGTGGGTGGGACAACCGCGTGGGTGGGTTTTTGACCACATTTTCTACACAACTTAACTTATTGAAAGTCAAGCACTAACGGGCGGACCGTATTTTTCAACACACCTTCTTTTCCGTTATAATTTAGATTCTCGAATCTCTCCTTATTCCAGGGGATCGCGGGACAACCCCCGCCCACTTCGAGGTCAGCACAGCCATGGAAATTGTCGTCCGGAAGAACGACCTTCTGCGAGAACTGCAATTTTTCCAAGGGATCGTCGAGCGCAAAAATACGATCCCTATTCTAGCCAACGTGCTGATGGAAGCCAAAGGCGATGAGGTGCGCTTTCTTGCCACGGATCTAGAGGTCGGTCTGCGCAGTAAATGCGCAGCGTCGGTGGTAAAGAGCGGCTCGCTGACGCTGCCGGCGAAAAAAATTTACGAGATCATTAAGTCACTTCCAGAAACCGACATTAGGATCGCTGAAGACAAAGGCGGTGTGAAAGTCGCCGCCGATCGGTTCGACTCCCGCATCCAGACGCTCCCGCGCGAAGACTTCCCGACGCTGCCGGAGCCTGGCGGGTCGGCGAGCGCGATGCTCCCGAGGTCGGCAGTCAAGGAGATGGTGTCGAAAACGCAGTTTGCGATCACCGGCGAGGACACCCGGTATTTCCTCAACGGTGCGCTGTTCGTGCTGCGACCCGATTCCATGAGCCTGGTTGCCACCGACGGCCACCGTCTCGCGCTCGTCAGCGTGGATCGCGACGGCACGGGCAGCACGCAGACCGACGAGGTGCGCGCGATCCTGCCGAAGAAGACACTGGGAGAGCTCGGACGCCTCCTCGTGGACGGCGACGAAGACATCCGCTACGAGCGGGGCGAGAACCATCTGTTCTTCGATGTCGGCGGACGGCTGCTGATCTCGCGCATGATCGACGCTCAGTTTCCCGCGTACGAGCGGGTCATTCCCAAAGGTAACGACAAGCACATCGAGTTCGATCGGGACCGCCTGACCAATGCGGTCAAGCGCGTCGCGCTGCTGTCGAACGAGCGGTCACGTGCCGTCAAGTTTCAAATTGAAAAAGGCCAGGTGGACGTCACATCGAGCAGTCCCGAGTTGGGCGAAGCGCACGAGACGCTGCCGGTCGATTACACCGGTGCGTCGATGCAGATTTGTTTCAATGCGCAGTATGTCCTCGACTTCCTCGCCGCGGTGTCGACCGACGTCGTGTCGTTCGATCTGAAGGACGAAGTCAGTCAGGCCATTGTGAAGCCGGTCGGTGCCGAGGGCTACGACTACACGTATGTGATCATGCCGATGCGCGTCTGAAAAGACATATGGAATACATCGACCCCACGCGCGAGAAGACCGAAGTGGAGCAGCCGTTCGGGGAAAACCTCGCGACGAACGAATCCGGACCGGGCAGCAACGGACACGGCAGCGCCGCGGACGTCGAGGATTACAGCGCGGACAAAATCAAGGTCCTCGAAGGCCTCGAAGCCGTCCGCAAGCGCCCGGCGATGTACATCGGATCGACCGGTCCGAGCGGCCTGCACCATCTGGTCTACGAAGTCGTCGACAACGCGATCGACGAGGCGCTGGCCGGATTCTGCGATCAGGTCAACGTGACCATCCACATCGACGGGTCGGTGACCGTCGTGGACAACGGCCGCGGCATCCCGGTCGATCTGCACGAGAGCGGCAAGTCGGCCGCCGAAGTCGTCATGACCGTCCTGCACGCCGGCGGCAAGTTCGACAACGACAGCTACAAGGTGTCCGGCGGCCTCCACGGCGTCGGCGTATCGGTCGTCAACGCATTGTCCGAGACACTGGACCTCGAGATCTGGCGCAACGGGCAGGTCTATCAGCAAACGTACGAGCGCGGACGTCCGGTCGCGGATCTGGAAATTACGGGCACGACGAAGCGTCGCGGAACGAAGGTGACCTTCAAGCCGGACACCGAGATTTTCGAGACCACCGTCTTCAGCTTCGACACGCTGGCCCAGCGGCTGCGCGAGCTTGCGTTTCTCAACGGCGGCATCGTCATCACGCTCGACGATGAACGCGACGGGAAGAACCATAAATTCCGTTACGACGGCGGCATCGTTTCGTTCGTGCAGCATCTGAACAAGAACAAGATGGGCGTGAACGAGAAACCGATCTACATGCGCGGCGAGAAGGACGGCATCGACGCCGAAATCGCCCTGCAGTGGAACGACGGCTACGCTGAAACGCTCTACTCGTTCGCCAACAACATCAACACGCACGAGGGCGGGACGCACCTCTCGGGCTTTCGCTCGGCGCTGACGCGCACGGTCAACTACTACGCGAGCAAGAACAATCTGTCGAAAGACATGAAGGAGAGCGTCAGCGGCGACGACATCCGCGAAGGCTTGACCGCGGTCGTCAGCGTCAAGCTCCCGCACCCGCAGTTCGAGGGACAGACCAAGACGAAGCTCGGCAACACCGAAGTGAAGGGCATCGTCGAAGCGATCGTCAACGACAAGCTGGGCGCGTTTCTCGAAGAGAACCCGGGCGTCGCGCGCAAGATCATCGGCAAGGTGATCGACGCGGCCCGCGCCCGCGAAGCCGCGCGAAAAGCCCGCGATCTCGTGCGCCGCAAGGGAGCGCTCGACAGCAGCACGCTGCCGGGGAAGCTGGCCGACTGCCAGGAGCGCGACCCCGCGCTGAGCGAGCTGTACATCGTCGAGGGGGAGTCGGCCGGCGGTTCGGCCAAGCAGGGGCGCGATCGGCGCTTTCAGGCGATCCTGCCGCTCAAGGGCAAGATCCTCAACGTCGAGAAGGCGCGGTTCGACAAGATGCTTGGCAGCGAAGAAATCAAGACGATGATCGCCGCGCTCGGCTGCGGCATCGGCGCCGAGGATTTCGATCTCGCGAAGCTTCGCTATCATCGCATCATCATCATGACGGACGCGGACGTGGACGGGTCGCACATCCGCACGCTGCTGCTGACGTTTTTCTACCGGCAGCTTCCGTCCGTGATCGAAAGCGGTTACATCTACATCGCGCAGCCGCCGCTCTTTCGCGTCAAGCGCGGCAAGTCCGAGACCTACATCAAAGACGAGCGTGAGCTCGAAGCGTTTTTGATCAAGCGTGCCGCCGAAGCACGCGTGGTCTGGATCCCGGCGACCAACGCCGAGATCGCGGGGCCGGATCTCGAGAAGCTGTTGCACAAGATGATCGCGCACCAGAAGATTCTCGCCACGGTCGAGCGGCGGGGTCATCCGCGCGAGATCGTCGAGGCTCTGGTCGCCGCGGGGGCCGATCGCGAATATTTCGCCGATAAGAATCGGCTCGATGGCCTGGCGCAAGCGCTGACGACCGACACGCGCACCGTGACGGTTCAACGCGACGAGGAACACAACCGCTACTTGCTCCAGATCGAGGACCGATCGAGCGGCTATCCGCGCCATCACACGATCGGCGTCGATTTCGTGACCGCGGGCGAGTACCGCACGCTGCTGGCGAATCGTCGCGACATTCCGGTGTTCAGCGGCGAGATCGTGGTGTCGAGCTCCGCCGAGGCGGTGGAGGACGCGCCCTCTGACGATCTCTCGGCCGCTGCGACTGATGGAACCGCGATCGGCGGGGCGCCCGTTGCCGAAGCGACCAAGCTGACCGCTGAGTCCAAAGATCAGCAGCGGCGCGCCGGCAAGGACAAGCCGAGCGAGGTCCGACTGGGCTCGCTCGACGAGCTCGTCGACTACTTCATCGCCGCCGGCAAGAAAGGGGTGGCCATCAATCGCTACAAGGGCCTCGGCGAGATGAATCCGGAGCAGCTCTGGTCGACGACGATGGATCCGGCGGTGCGGACGCTGCTGCAGGTCCGGGCCGAAGATCATACCGAAGCGGACCTGATGTTCACGACGCTGATGGGCGATCAGGTCGAGCCGCGGCGCAAGTTCATCGAAGACAACGCACTCGACGTCAAGAACCTTGATGTGTAGAGGCTAGAGGCTGGGGACTTGAGGCTGGAAGAGCCTCTGTGGTGTTCCTAGCCCCGAGCCTCCAGCCCCCAGACCCTACAGATGACAGAGTTCGCACTGCACCAGCACCCCGTCAACATCGAAGACGAAATGAAGCGGTCGTACATGGATTACGCCATGAGCGTAATCATTGGACGAGCGCTGCCAGACGCGCGCGACGGCCTCAAGCCCGCTCATCGCCGCGTGATGTACGGGATGAAGACCATGGGCTTGTCGGCCACGCGCGGGTACCGCAAGTGCGCCAAGATCGTCGGCGAGGTGATGGGCAACTTCCATCCCCACGGCGACGCGTCGATCTACGACACGCTCGTCCGGATGGCGCAGGGCTTCAACATGCGCTACCCGCTGGTCGACGGTCAGGGCAACTTCGGCTCGGTCGACGGCGACCCGCCCGCGGCGATGCGGTACACGGAAGCGCGGCTCAAGGCGCTGGCCGACGCCATGATGTCGGATCTCGACAACGAGACGGTCGACTTCGTCCCCAACTACGACGAAACCACCGAGGAGCCAACCGTCCTTCCCGCGCCGTTTCCGAACCTGCTCGTCAACGGATCGGCGGGGATCGCCGTCGGGATGGCGACCAACGTCCCGCCACACAATCTCCGCGAGGTCATCGAGGCGTGCGTCTGGCTGATCGAGAACACCCATCTGAAGCAGGCGGAATCACCTCTCTCGCGCGCCGACAAGCTGCGGAATCTGATTCGGTTGATACCTGCGCCGGACTTCCCGACCGGCGGACTCATCGTCGGGCGGCAGGGTGCCGTGCAGGCCTACACGACCGGCCGCGGATCGATTCTGATGCGGGCGAAGTCGATCCTCGAGACGAACAAGAAGGGCGACAAGCAGTCGATCATCGTCACGGAGATTCCGTATCAGGTCAACAAGGCGAAGTTGATCGAGCGGATCGCCGAGCTCGTGCGCGAGAAGACGATTGAGGGCATCTCCGATCTGCGCGACGAGTCCGACCGTGAAGGCATGCGTATCGCCATCGAGCTGAAGCGCGGCGAGATGCCGGAGGTGATCCTCAACAATCTCTACAAGCACACGCAGCTCCAGCTCGGGTTCGGCATCATCATGCTGGCGATCGTCGGCGGCCGGCCCAAGGTGATGACACTGCTCGAGCTGATCGAGAGCTTCGTCGACTTTCGACGCGAGGTCGTTCGCCGCCGGACGGAATTCGAGCTGCGCAAGGCCGAGGCGCGTTATCACGTTCTCGAAGGCCTCAAGATCGCGCTCGATCATCTCGATGCGGTCATCACGCTAATCCGCGGATCCAAGACCGTTCCCGAGGCGCGCGACGGCCTGATCACGCAGTTCGGCTTGTCGCAGATTCAGGCGCAGGCGATTCTGGACATGCAGCTCCAGCGGCTCACCGGTCTCGAGCGGCAGAAGATTCTCGACGAGCTCGCGGAGTTGCTGAAGACGATTGAGCGGCTCCGCGCGATTCTCGCCAGCGAGCAGCTGCTCATGCAGATCATCGTGGGCGAGCTGCGCGCGGTGCAGAGCAGGTACGGCGACGCGCGCCGCACCGAGATCATCGATGCGACCGGCGAGCTGAACGTCGAGGATCTGATCGCCGAAGAAGACATGGCGATTACCGTCAGCAACACGGGATACATCAAGCGGACGGCCATTTCCACCTACCGGAATCAGCGGCGTGGCGGCAAGGGCCGCATCGGCATGCGCACGCGCGACGAGGACTTCGTCAGCCACGTCTTCGTGGCGTCGACGCACGCCTACATCATGATTTTCTCGGACCGCGGCCGCGCGTACTGGCTGAAGGTGCACGAGATCCCGGACGTCGGCCCCGGCGGCAAGGGCAAAGCCATCGCCAATCTCGTCTCGATGGACGAAGGCGAAAAGATCGCGGCGATGGTCGCCGTGAAAGAGTTCGAGGACGACAAGTTCGTCGTGATGGGAAGCCGCGGCGGCGTCATCAAGAAGACGGCGCTCTCGGCCTTCAGCAACCCGCGCGCGGGCGGCATCATTGCGATGGGGGTCGACGACAGCGACGCCGTCATCGCCGTCCAGGTCACCGACGACACCGGCGAGATGTTCATCGGCACGCGCAACGGCATGGCCATTCGCTTCCCGGAAACCGACGTGCGGGCGATGGGGCGCACGGCGTACGGCGTCCGCGGAATCACCCTTCGAGACGATGACTACGTCGTGGCGATGGAAGTGGTGAAGCCGGTGGGCACGCTGCTCACAGTGACGGAGCGTGGATTCGGGAAGCGGACCGAAATCGACGAATACCGCGTCCAATCCCGTGGCGGCGTTGGCGTCATCAACATATCCACCTCCGAGCGCAACGGTCAGGTCGTCGGCATCGCCTACGTGCGGGAGGGCGACGAGCTGCTGGTGATTACGCAGCAGGGCATGATCATCCGTATGCCGACCAACGACGTGCGATCGATCGGCCGCGCGACCCAGGGCGTGCGACTCATCGACATCGATGCCGAGGACAAGGTCGTTTCAGTGGCGCGACTCGCCGAGAGGGAGGACGAGCCGGTTGATGGGTGAAACTGGAGATTTGAGATCTCCAATATCTCCAATCTTCAATTTGAAGTCTTCAATTTCAGCGATTGCAGTCCTCACCCTGGCGCTCTTGATTGCGGCGTGCGCCAGGTACGGACCCGAGCAGACCCTCCTGGATCAGTTCTTCAGCGCGTCCAGACTGCGCGACAAGACCGCGCTGCAGGCCTTCGCGACCGTTCCGTTCGAGCCGCACGTGCAAGGCACGGTCACCACATTCACGATCGTGCGCGTCAGCCCAGACGAACATAAGCCGCTGAACATGCGCGAGTCCGAGCGTCGGATCACCGAGATCAGCGTCGATGACCCGCGCCAGCCGATCGATGTGAGCAAGTACGCCGGCGAGATGGTGTCGAAGGACGTGACGATTCAGGCGCCCGTCAGACTGCCGAACGGGCGCACCGCGCGGAAAATCCTGAACGTCATTTTGCAGCGCGCGATTCTGAAAGGCGATCGGGACATCGTCGGCCGCTGGATTGTGACCGGGTTCGCGGTCCGGTAATGCATTACGCGAGTTCCAAGCGCGCGTATTTGGCGCGCAGCGTTTTCTGACCCACATCGGCGAACCGCACGACCAGTTTCGTATCGTCGTCCAGCGCCTCGACGCTGAGGACGGTACCGACCCCGAACTGCGGATGCTTGACCTTCATGCCCTGCCGCAGCGCCAGACCGGTCGACTGATCCTCGTCTTCGTACTTGTACGCCGCCGGCTCCTCGCGGACGCGTCCCCGGCCGCCCCGGCCGTACGGGTTCGTTCTGAATTCGTAATGTGGGAAGCTGCCTTGGTGCGCCGGCGGTGAATACGACGGCTTGATCCGATCGACCAGCTCCGCGGGCACCTCGTCGATGAAGCGGGACGGCTCGCTCGCCCGATACTCGCCGAAGATTCGCCGCCGCGCCGCGCCGGTCAGGACGAGGCGGGCCCGTGCCCGCGTCATACCGACATAGCACAGCCGCCGCTCTTCCTCGAGCTCCTCCTGATCGTCACGCGATCGGGAATGGGGGAAGAGGCCTTCCTCCAACCCCGCGAGAATGACGACCGGGAATTCCAGTCCCTTGGCGCTGTGGAGCGTCATGAGCCACACGCGCGCGTCGCGCTGGCCTTGCTCCTCGTCGACGTCGGAGAGCAGCGACAAGCGGTCGACGAAGCCGCCCAGCGTGGGTTCCGGATCGCGGCTTTCGTACTCGCGAGCGGCCGACACGAGCTCGGCGAGGTTTTCGATGCGCCCTTCCGCGTCCTCGCTTCGTTCCTCGCGCAGGTCCTGCAGGCAGCCGCTGCGGTCCAGCATCTTGCTGATCGCGACGGACACCGAATCTGACTGCGCGATGTCGGTCAAGGTGACGATCAGATCGCGAAACGCCGTCAGCGATGCGGACGCCCGCCCGGTGAACGAGCCTTCCTCGAGGCCGCGAACGATACGCGCCCAAAGAGAATTGGCGGAAGGCGCGGGAGCCAGGCCGGCAGCGAGCAGGGGCAGATTCTCCGGGGAGGCCGGCGAGATCTTGTCGACGGCGTCCATGACGCCCTTGCCGATGCCGCGCGGAGGGACATTGATGACACGCCGCAAGCTGACATCGTCGTGCGGGTTGATGACCAGCCGCATGTACGCCAGCGCGTCCTTGATTTCCTTGCGCTCGTAGAATCGCACGCCGCCGACGACCTTGTACGCCAGCCCCTCGCGCATCAGCGCGTCTTCAATCGTGCGCGACTGCGCGTTGGTGCGGTACAAGACCGCCACCATCGCGTCCACATCGTCGGCGAGCGCCTGTCGCGCCGTTCGGGTGATGAAATCGGCTTCTTCGAGCTCGTCGTTGCCGCGGAAATAGACGATCCGCTTGCCGCCCTTTCGATCGGTCCACAGGTGCTTGTCCTTGCGATTGCGGTTCTGGCCGATGACCGCCGACGCCGCATCGAGAATGATCTGCGTCGATCGATAGTTGCGTTCGAGCTTGACGGTCTTCGCCTCGGGAAAGTCCTGTTCGAAGTCGAGCAGGTTGCGCAGATCGGCGCCGCGCCACTTGTAGATCGACTGATCCGGATCGCCCACGACGCACAGGTTCCGGTGGGTGCCGGCCAGCCGTCGAATCAGCAGATATTGAGGCCGGTTGGTGTCCTGGTACTCGTCGACCATCACGAAGCGAAATTGTTGGGCGTACTTCTGGCGGACTTTCACGGACTGCTCGAACAGCTCGACGGTCTTCAAGAGAAGGTCATCGAAGTCCAGCGCGCTGCTTTCCTTCAGCGCGTTCACGTAGTAGGTGTAGATCTTCGCGATCTCCTCGTCGCGCGGGTTGAAGTCGACCGACGAGGCGAAAGCGGCCGGGCTCTCCATCCGGTTCTTGGCGTGGCTGATCCGCGACAGCGCCGCCCGTGGCTGAACGAAGCTGTCATCGATGTCCAGATCCTTGAGCGCTTGCTTGACGACGGAGAGCTGGTCGGAGGAGTCGTAGATCACGAAGTCGCGCGACAAACCGATGGCCGGCGCTTCACGCCGCAGGAGACGCGCGCACAGCGAGTGGAATGTCGACACCCACATCCGGCTGCAGTCCGATCCGAGCAGTGTCTCGACGCGGCCGCGCATCTCTTCCGAGGCTTTGTTCGTGAACGTGACGGCGAGGACGTTTTCGGGATTGGCGTGACCGTCGCCGACCAGGTACGCGATGCGGCTGGTAATGACGCGCGTCTTCCCCGATCCCGCGCCCGCGAGGATGAGCAGCGGGCCTTTGACGTGCAGAACCGCTTCGCGTTGTTCGGGATTGAGGGTCTGAAGAAAATCCATGTGGAGGCTTGAGGCTGGGGACTTGAGGCTAGAACGACTTTAGCATCGTCTTCGTCCAGTCCCTAGCCTCCAGCCTCTACTCGACCGTCACGCTTTTCGCGAGGTTCCGGGGCTGATCGACGTCGCAGCCGCGACGGACGGCGATGTCGTACGCCAGAAGCTGAAGCGGCAACACCATCACGATCGGCGTGAGGAGCTCGGGCGCCCGCGGCACCTCGAGGATGTGATCGCGGGACCGATCGAGGATCGTTGCCAGCTTCGTGTCGCCGCGGGTGGTGAGCGCGAGAACCGTGCCGCCCCGCGCCTTCACTTCCTGCATGTTTCCGATCATCTTCTCGAAGACGTGATCCTCCGGCGCGAGGATCACGACCGGCATCCGCTCGTCGATGAGCGCGATGGGCCCGTGTTTCATTTCGCCGGCCGGGTAGCCTTCCGCATGAATGTACGAAATTTCCTTGAGCTTGAGCGCGCCCTCGAGCGCGATCGGGTAGTTGATGCCGCGTCCCAGGTACAGGAAATCGGTCTTCGTGTGAAACCGGCCGGCAATCTCGTCGATTTCCGGCGCGAGCTTCAACGTCTGCTCCAGGAGCTGCGGCAGCTGGAGGAGCGCATCGACGTGCGGCTTCGATGCCTCCGGGGACAGCAGCCCTCGCACCTGGCCGAGACCTAGACCCAGCAGATAGAGCGCGACGAGCTGCGACGTGAAGGCCTTGGTCGACGCCACGCCGATTTCCGGTCCGGCATGCGTGTAGATGGTCCCTTCGGTTTCGCGCGTGGCCATGCTGCCGACCACGTTGCAGATGGCGAGGCTGCGCGCCCCGAGGCGCTTCGCCTCGCGCAGCGCCGCGAGCGTATCGGCGGTTTCGCCTGATTGCGTGATGACGACGGCGAGCGTATTGGGCGCGACGATCGGATGCCGATAGCGGTATTCGGACCCGTAGTCGACTTCCACGGCGACGTGCGCGAGCTGTTCGAGGAGGTACTTGCCGACGAGCCCCGCGTGCCATGAGGTGCCGCAGGCCAGGATCGTCACGCGCTCGACGGCGCGCAGCTGCTCCTCGCTGATCTTCATCTCTTCGAGAAACACGCGGCCGGTGTCCTGCGAGACGCGGCCGAGGATTGTCTCGCGCGCCGCGGTCGGCTGCTCGAAGATCTCCTTGAGCATGAAGTGCTTGTAGCCGGCCTTCTCCGCCATGATCGGATCCCACAGGACGCGCTGCGTCGCCTTGGAGACCGGCCGCCCGAAGAAATCCGTGAACGCCACGCCGGTGGCGGTGACGATCGCCATCTCCTCGTCTCCGAGGAACACGACGTCGCGCGTGTGACTGAGGATCGCGGGAATGTCCGACGCGACGAAGAATTCACCGTCGCCGAGGCCGACGACGATCGGCGGGCCGTTTCTGACGGCGACGATTTTATCGGGATCGTCGGCCGAGATCAGCACGAGGGCGAACAGCCCGCGCATCTGCAGCAGCGCGCGCCGCACCGCGTGTTCGAGCCCGTCGTCCTTCATCTCGCGCTCGACCAGATGTGCGACGATTTCGGTGTCGGTCTCCGTGACAAACGTGTGGCCCTGCTGCTGAAGCTGCTGCTTGAGATCGAGATAGTTCTCGATGATCCCGTTGTGGACGACGACGATCTTGCCGGTGCAATCGCGGTGCGGATGCGCGTTCTCTTCGGTCGGCCGGCCGTGCGTCGCCCACCGCGTGTGGCCGACGCCGTACTCGCCCGAGATGGGGTTGAGCCTGATCACGTCTTCGAGCCGCGACAGCTTGCCCGCGCTGCGGCGCAGATCCACTTCGCCGTCGTGCACGACCGCCACCCCTGCCGAGTCGTAGCCGCGGTACTCCAGCCGGCGCAACCCGTCGATGAGAATCGGGACGACTTCCTTGGGTCCGATGTAGCCGATGATCCCGCACATTACTCACTCCACTCGCTGGGGCCCCACCCCCAGCTCGCTCTGAAGACCTCGCGCTCGAGCGTAGACTCTCGCGCTCGGGGGTCCTTCACGGGGCCCACATTGTTCACGGCGCCGCGCTCGCACCGTCGTGGTCGCGGGTACCCAGAACAGGACGTCGCGGATGCCTATGTTCGCGGGGCCTTCTTGTCCGCCCATCCCTCGATATTGCGCTGCTTGCCGGCACTGACGGCAAGCGCGCCGGGCGGCACGTCCTCGCGGATGGTGGTCCCGCTGCCGACGTACGCGCCCTTGCCCACGGTGACCGGCGCGACGAGCTGCGAGTCGCTGCCGATGAACGCGCCGTCCTCGATGACGGTCTGATTCTTCCGCTCGCCGTCGTAGTTGCACGTGATGGTGCCGGCGCCGATATTGACGTTCGCGCCGATGGTCGCGTCGCCGAGGTAGGCCAGGTGCATCGACTTCGATCCCGGGCCGAGAACCGTCTTTTTGAGCTCCACGAAATTTCCGACGCGGGCGCCCTCGCGGATCTCGGTCTCGGGGCGCAGGTGCGCAAACGGACCGATCCGCGCGTCGCTGGCGATCGTCGCGCCGGTGATGACGCAGTGGTTGTAGACGACCACGCGGTCGCCGATGCGCGAATTGACGATTCGCACGCCGCTGTGGATTTCGCAGCCGGCGCCGATCGTCGTCGCGCCCTCGAGCGAGACGCCGGGATGGATGATCGTGTCGCCGCCGACTTCGACGTCGCGCTCGATGTAGGTCGTCGCGGCGTCCTCGATCGTGACGCCCGCCGCCATCAACGCCGCGTTCTTGTGCGATCTCACGATTCGGCTCACCTCTTCCAGCTCACCGCGGCTGTTGATCCCACGAATCTCGTCCGGGTTCGCAACGCTCAGCGTTTCGACCCGTCGACCACGCTGCGCAAAAATGGCGACGAGGTCCGGAAGGTAGTACTCCCGTTGAGCGTTCGCTGCGGCGATCTGCCGGAGCGCCTCGAAGAGCCCGTCCAGCGCGAACGCATAGATGCCCGAATTGATCTCACGGATGTTTCGTTCCGCCGGCGTCGCGTCCCGCTCCTCAACGATACGTGCAATCCGCTCGCCGCTCCGCACGATTCGCCCATAGCCGCCAGACTCGTCCACCACGGCGGTGACGACCGTGGCCGCGGGGCCCAGCGAGGCGTGGCGCTCCACCAGCCTCTGCAGCGTGTTAGCCGCCAGTAGCGGCACGTCTCCCGACAGCAGGACCAGCGTGCCGTGGGCGTCCTCGAGCACGCCTGCCGTCGCAAGCAGGGCGTGTGCGGTGCCCAGCTGTGGCTCCTGGACCACAAAAGTTCGACCGGGTTGGGGCGAAAGCGCGGACTGCAGAGCCTCCGCCTGGTGTCCGACGACGATCGTGACCGTGCGGGGCGCCAGCGCCGCAGCCTCTCTGAGCACGTAGTCAATCATCGGGACGCCGACCACGCGGTGCAGCACCTTCGGCCATGCCGATTTCATTCGCGTCCCTTTGCCGGCCGCGAGGACGACGACGTGGAGGTCAGACATCAGGGGCATGCTGGGTGCTGCGTGCTCCATGCTTCGTGCTCGGTGCGGGTGCTTTGTGCTGAGCACCAAGCAGCACTCAGCATGAGCACTCAGCACCCAGCGCGCGAGTATTGATTATCGCCCCGTTCGCGTTCGCAGCCGGCGTCGGCGTTCGGGACGCGGGACAGGAGGCGATCCAAGCGCGGCGCGGAAGGAGTCGTCGCCGCGCAGCGGATCGAGATCGGGGTCGTTTCTGGCGAGAGCGCGATTTTCAGGATTTATTGCGATCGCGCGCTCGAGGTGCGCGACCGCTTCTGCGTGCTCGCCTCGCTGGGCGTGCGCGACCGCGAGCATGTACAGCGCGTGGTCGTTGTCGGGATCCTCGTCGCGGACGAGGCGCAGGTGCGAGATGGCCTCGTCGTACTTGCCGCCGTTGATCGCGATCGTCGACGCGAACAGCCGCTCCTCGATCGTCAGCGGCTCGGGTTCTTCGCGGGTGGCTTGGCGCTGGCAGATGTTGAGGTACAGCCGAACACGTTCGTGCAGCTCTTTTTCTTCGGGATATTGCCGCAACACGGATTCGAAGAGATCGGCCGCACCGCGGTAATTGTGGTGTTGCAGCGCATCGACTCCACGCTCGTACATCGCGACAGCTTCGATGTATGTCGAGCGCCGTTGAGGGGCCGATGAGGCCGCTCGAGGAGCGGACGCGGACGGTCGGCGGGTCGGTGTGCGCGAGCGCCGAACGGACGAGGTGCGGCGTTTTGCCTTGGGCGGGGTGGACGGTCGCCGCTGCTTCGCCATCACAGTCCTGCGTGGGAGAAATGCGGGCCGAGTGCTCGCGCCAAAGCGGGCTAACGTAGCAGAACGCCCGAGGCCGGTCAAGGTACGCGGAAACGTGGCACGGTCTTCTACGCGCCGCGCCGGTCATTTAACCAATTTCCTGGCTTCTTCGATCGCCGCGTACACGTCGTTTGGCAGCAGACCGTGCGCCCGCGCCAGTCGGCTGATCGCGCGACGCCTCGACAAACCCTCAGAAATGGTCAATCGACCAAACTCTTCAACTATTGCGCTCTTGGCCGCGGGGGCTGAACCACGTAAATCTGTTGATTGACCAATATCTATCACGACCGTAAACTCGCCCACCGGCATGTCCAGCTGATTCAGGACTATTGAAATAGGGCCCCTGACGAATTCCTCGTGCTTCTTGGTCAACTCGCGGGCAACAGACACCTGACAATCCCCGACCTCCCTGTGTATCTGCTGTAACGTTTCTCTGATCCGATGGGGAGCTTCGAAGAAGACCACCGGTCGGCCGGCCGCACGAAGTTCATGCAGCCATCGTTTACGGTCTGATGACCTAGTTGGCGGAAAGCCCAGAAAGGTGAACGTCTGGCCCCCCATCCCTGACGCGGCCAGCGCGGCGATCGCGGCGCTCGGACCTGGAATCGGCTCGACTCGGATGCCCGCATCGATGGCCTGGCGAACCAGCCGGTGCCCCGGATCGGAAATCGTCGGCGTGCCCGCATCTGAAACGAGCGCCACGTCCTCGCCACGCCGGAGCCGCTCGAGGACCGCGGCAACTTTCCGCGACTCGTTGTGTTGGTGAAAGCTGGTCGTCGGCGTGGCAACGGCATAACGCGACAGAAGATGGGCCGTCCGGCGCGTGTCTTCAGCCGCGATCAGGCGCACCTCGCGCAACACTCGTAACGCGCGCGCCGTGATGTCTTCGAGGTTGCCGATGGGGGTGGCGACCACGAACAGGGTGCCGGGCATGTGAAGAAGGCGAGGGAAGCGTCTTTATTGTACCATTGGCGGATCTGGACAAACGACTCAAGCTCAGCCTGACACATGATAGCTTCCGAACCGCTTTCGCACTTCGTCGACGATCTGCTCGGATACCTTCACGAAACGCATCCCTCGTACGCCGCCCTTGACGGCGTCCACACCCACGACGATCTTCTCGAGGACTTCGGCTTTCACGCCATGGAAGGCGAGGCGCGGGCGCTCGCCGGCTACCTGCGCCGTCTCGATGAAATTCATCCCGAAGGCTTGACGACGGTCGAGCGTCTCGAGCACCGCATGTTGACGGCGCACGTCCGCGGCCGGATGTTCGAGCTCGAGCACGTGCGGACTTGGGAAAAAAACCCGCAATGTTACGCAGACATCCTGCCCTTGAGCCTTGCGGGTCAGGCGCTCTTCACGCATGCGCCGCCGGCGGAACGCGCCAGGCGCGTGCTCTCGAAACTGCGCCAGACGCCGCGCCTGCTTCAGGCGGCGCGCGACAACATCAAGGATCCCCCCGGTATTTTCGTCAAAGTCGGAATCGAGACGCTGCGCGGGGCACAGAAGTTCATCGACGACGAGCTGCCGCGCGCCTTCTCGAACGTGGACGATCTGCACCTGCTCGGCGATCTGGCCGATGCGCAGACCGAAGCCTCGCAGGCGCTCGGGTCTTACATTGAGTACCTGGAAGCCGACGTCGCACCGCGCGCGCGCGCGTCGTTTCGACTGGGGCGCGAGAAGTTCGAGCAGAAGCTGAAGCTCGAAGAAGGCCTGTCGATCCCGATCGACAAGCTCCTGGCGATCGCGGTGCGCGAGTTGAAGGCGACGCAGGACGCGTTCCGGACGCACGCCGGCCGCTTGAACGGCAGCGATCCGCTCGAAGCATGGATTCGAACGAAGGCCGAGCATCCCGCGCCGGGCGAGCTGATCGAAGCGGGCCGACAGCATGTCGAGAAGCTCGCGACGTTCATTCAGCGTCACGACATCATCTCGATCCCGTCGTCCGAGCCGATTACCGTGGCGCCGACGCCGGACTTCTATCGCTGGTCATTCGCGAGCATGTGGACCGCCGGACCGTTCGAGAGCAAACCGACGCGCGCGTACTATTACCTCACCGACGTCGATCCTGCGTGGTCGCCCGAGCGCCAGGAAGAGCACCTGCGCGATTACAACTATCCGACGTTGTGGTCAATTTCCATCCACGAGGTGTATCCCGGCCACTTCCTGCACTATCAGCATCTGCGGAAGGTCGAATCCAAGGTGCGCAAATCGATCATGTTCGCGCCGGCCTCCTTCGTCGAAGGATGGGCGCACTACTGCGAGCAGATGATGGTCGAGGCCGGCTTCGGACGCGACAATCATCGCGTGAAGCTGGGACAGCTCGCCGAGGCGCTCATCCGCCTGGCGCGCTTCATCGTCGGCATCAAGCTGCACACCGAAGACATGTCGGTCGAGCAAGGCATGCGATTCTTCCGCGACGAAGCATTCATGGAGGAGCGAAGCGCGCGGCGCGAAGCGGAGCGCGGCACCTTCGATCCGACCTACCTCGTGTATGCCGCCGGCAAGCTGATGATGATGAAGCTGCGGAACGATTACAAACAGCAACAAGGCAAGGCGTTTTCGCTCCGCGGCTTTCACGATACGCTGCTCGGCAACGGCACCGCGCCCTTCTGGCTGCATCGTCAGCTGATGCTCGCTGACGACAGCGGCGACGTGATCGAATGAAATAGCTATTGCTCGATTACCCGATCACTAGATCCCTTTATGCCCTTGCGCGAATACCAGTGTGACGCGTGCGGCCACCGGTTCGAGGTCATCCAGAAGATGTCGGACGCGCCGCTTGACACGTGTCCGAAGTGCGGCGGGACCCTTCAGAAGTTGCAGGCCGCTCCCGCGTTCCATCTCAAAGGGACCGGCTGGTACGCCACCGATTACGCAAAGGCGGATTCGTCGAGCAGCAAGAAAGAGGATGCGGCGAAGGGGTCCACTGACAAAAGCGAGGCGAAGACGGACACCGCCAAGACCACCACGTCGACCGATTCCACGTCGCCCGGTGCGTCGAGCCCGAGCCCGACCCCGAGCTCGACGCCGAGTCCCACGAAGAAGTCCGACTAACGCTTACCGGTCGGCGCTTCGAGATTGAGCGACGCGAGGTACTCGGCGAACTTTTCCGCGAGGTCCGGCCGGCGCAGCGCGAAGTACACCACGGCTTTGAGGAATCCCAATTTATTGCCGGTGTCGTGGCGGACGCCTTTCACTTCGCAGGCGTAAATCGGCCGCGATTTGAGAAGCTCGCGCAAGCCGTTGGTGAGCTGGATTTCTCCCGTGCGATCACTCTTGATCGCGGCCAGCGCCGGAAAAATGTCTGGCGTGAGGACATAGCGGCCGATGATCGCCAGATTGGACGGCGCTTCGTCGCGCGCGGGCTTTTCGACGAGATCGCGCACCCGATATATGCCGTCGCCAAGCCGCGCGCTCGGGTCGACGTCGATGACTCCGTAGCTCGACACCTCCTCAGGCTGCACGCGTTCGACGGCGAGCACCGGTCCTCCCACGCGCTCGAACACATCGATCAGCTGTTTCATCGCCGGGGGGCTTGCGTCGATGACGTCGTCCCCGAGGATGACGGCGAACGGTTCGTTGCCGACCAGCTCACGCGCCACGAGCACGGCGTGGCCGAGGCCGAGCGGCTCCCCCTGCCGGACGTACGCGAAGTTGATCATGTTCGAGATCTTGCGGATCTCGTCGAGCTGGTCGTGCTTGCCCCGCGCCTCGAGAAACGATTCGAGCTCGACCGACACGTCGAAGTGATCTTCGATCGCGTTCTTCCCGCGGCCGGTCACCAGGATGATGTTGTCGATTCCCGAGGCCACCGCCTCTTCTACGCCGTATTGAATGATCGGTTTATCGACGAGCGGCAACATCTCCTTGGGTTGCGCCTTGGTGGCGGGGAGAAATCGCGTGCCGAGTCCAGCCGCCGGGAACACGGCCTTGCGGACGATGGGAGCCACAGCCGAATCGTAGCAGATATCGGCGCCCGCCGAATCGACCGAACGCCGAATGTAGAATGGAGGGACCATGCTCGATCCGTCGTTCATCCGCGATCACGTTGACGAAGTCCGGACCGGCCTGCGCCGGCGGGGTCTTGATCCCGACAAGGCGCTCGAGGAGATCGCGACGCTCGAAACCGTGCGGCGGCGTCTCATCCCGGAGGTCGAGGGGCTCAAGCGCGAGCAGAACACATCGGGCGACGAGATCGCGAAGGCAAAGCGCCGGGGCCTCGACACCGCATCGATTCAGGAGGCCAACCGCACCCGGGCGCAGCAAGTCAAGCAGCTCGGCATTCAGCTCGACTCGATCGAGCATCAGCGCAACCAGGCGCTGCTCGTGCTGCCGAATCTTCTGCACGCGAGCGTGCCGACCGGCGTGAGCGCCGCGGACAACGTCGAGGTCCGTCGTCACGGCGAACCGCGCGCGTTCGATTTCACGCCGCAGCCGCATTGGGAGCTGGGCGCCGCGCTCGGGATCCTCGACTTCGAGCGCGCCGCGCGCATCGCCGGCGCGCGCTTCTCCGTCTTGACCGGTCCCGGCGCGAGGCTGTCTCGAGCGTTGATCAACTTCATGCTCGATCTACACACGCGTGAGCATGGTTACCGCGAGGTCGAGCCTCCGTTTCTCGTCAACAGCGCCGCGCTCACGGGTACCGGCAATCTGCCGAAATTTGAGGCCGATCTCTTCAAGATTGCGGGCGACTGGGATCTGTATCTCGTGCCGACCGCGGAAGTGCCGCTGACGAACCTGCACCGCGGCGAGATTCTCGACGGCCGCGAGCTGCCGATTCGCTACACCGCGTACACGCCGTGCTTCCGCAGCGAGGCCGGTTCCTATGGGCAGGATGTTCGCGGGCTGATCCGCCAGCATCAGTTCGACAAGGTGGAGCTCGTGAAGCTGACGACCCCGGAGCAGTCGTACGACGAGCTCGAACGGCTGAGGGCGAACGCCGAGGAAGTGCTCAAACGGCTGGCGCTGCCGTACCGCACGGTGCTGTTGTGCAGCGGCGACACCGGCTTTGCGGCGGCGAAGACCTACGACATCGAGGTGTGGCTGCCGAGTCAGCAGACGTATCGCGAGATCTCATCGTGCAGCAACACGGAGGCGTTCCAGGCGCGGCGGGCGAACATCAAGTTTCGGCCCGGCGGCACCGGCAAAGCGGAATTCGTGCACACGCTCAACGGCTCGGGTCTCGCAGTCGGCCGTACGCTCGTCGCGATTCTCGAGAACTGCCAGCAGGAGGACGGGTCGGTGCTCATACCGGAAGCGCTCAGGCCGTATATGGATGGCCGCGAGCGAATCGTGGCGGAGCACCGCTCCTCACCTGGGCGGTAACGTGTCGAGGCCTTGCTTGACGGCGATGACGCCGTGACGGCGGGGCAGCCGGTGCCGCACCCCGGGCACCTGGTGCCGCGTCCGCCTGCGTTTCCGCGTCCACCGCCCGCCGCACGCGCGAGCGGTCAGCCTCGCCGCGAAGACGCGAGGGCCCTTGATGACGCCGGACTCGATCCGCTTCCGGAGTTCCAGGCCCTCATCGGGCGTGATCGCCGACAGCACCGTGGTGAAGCCGGCCTCGAGGAATCCTCGCATCTGATCTGCCGCGTCCTTCTCGAGCCACTCTGCCGCGTTGCCCTGGATCGGGTGGCGGTGCGCGTCGATGAAGCCGGGCATCACCGTCATGCCACGGGCGTTGATGACGCGCGCACCGGGGACTGCCGCCGGATTCCCCTCCGCGACCGACGCGATCTTGCCGTCACGGACGACGATGGGGCCGCGTTCGATGACCTTGCCGGTGCGTCCAGGATTCGCGCGTTGGTGATGACAAGGTTCTGAGCCGCGGCCGTGCCGACGCCCGCCACGAACGCCACACCAATCAGAGCGATCAGCTTCTTCACGTTTCACCTCGAGGAATGGCGGTCAGTGTAGCTGATCCCGGATCTCTCGGCGCGCGGGGCTGTGTCGAGCATCCCCGGGCGCGCGGCGGGGAACATCTTCGGGATCTTGCCACGGGGTCACGGAGCCACAGAGGGTTTCTTAAGATTTTCTCTGCGTCTCGGTGATTCTGTGGCGAATTTCTCAGTGTCTCGTGGCCCGTCGGATTTGCACCACGGGCTGATAGGGATTTCGTTTCCGCTGACGGGGTTTGCGATCGGGTGCAGCTGGCCGTATCATCCCGGCAGGCCAGTCTGACGTGTTCGGAACGTCCGGCAACCGCGCCGAGCGGGAGTGGCCACGGTGTCGCACAGAGGACCTTGTGTCGTGGCAGAGATTGATCTCCTGAGCGAAACTGAGAAGACGGCTGTGGCTACCCTCGGTCAGAGCAACGTGTTGACCCAAGCCCAGGCCAAAGGAGAAGTGGAGTTCCCTATCCGCTACTCAGAAGCGACACTCCGGGCATGTGCCCACGCGAATGAGGAAGAGGGCTGTGACTGGCGTCTAGTCTATCTTCGCGGCAATTCACTCTGGGATGAAGAGGAGCGGGTCGGTATCAACCCGGAGCGTCAGCCGTGCTTCCACGACAACAGTTGGCAGCTACGGGGGTGGATCGGGCGGTGGCTCAAGGCGGTACCGCGGAAGTTCGAACCTGGCTACTACCTGATTGACTTCAACGGCCGGTTCGGCCGGACTTCCTGGCCGAACCAGGAGAAGGCAATCCGGGAACTGGGGCCACAATTCCAGCGCGCCCATGAAGCCATGGTCACCGAGGCAGCGTTGCGCATCTTTGAAGCCACCCGCCTACGTCTCCTCTTTTGGTGTTACCACTGGGGTTACTCGGTGGATTACCTCAGCAACCGCGTCTACGCCGGTTTCTTCCACGCCGAGGGGTGGTGCGTCGACTACAGTCCCCCGCTCTGGGACCGCAACGACCTCCTGCGCGTCTGCCTCGTTCGAACGTTCGAGAGCTGAAGCTTCACAATCGAGCAGGGATCTCAGTTCGGACGCTGCTGTTTGCAAGCTTGACCACGGCACTGTGAGGGAGGCCGCCATGGAGTTGGAGGGAACGGCGTGTTTGGACCGCTCTGGAAGGAGCTGAAGGACTTGCTTGTACCGCTCGGCCTGGCGGCGATGATGACGGTCTATGGCTACTCGACTCCCAGCCCGCCTATTTTCATTGCCGGTATGTGGGCGCTTGTGGTTACCGTGGCTATGGCGGTGTTCCGAAGTCTTCGCAAGGACGGAGATAAGTGACCGACGATTTCTCCTTCAGGATGGAGCAAGACAGTGAAGAGAGCTCCCACAAACGGAATGACCTGCTGAACCGTCGCTGTCGCTCTGGGATTGACGCTGTGCGGGGTGTTGTGCGTCCGGGCCGCCGAACCGGAAGACGGCGGGCTCGATCAATGGAGTTCACACATGACTCGCAATGGAACGATCCTCGCGTTGGCGTTGTTGTTGTGCTCAAGCGCGCCAGTGCTGGCCGAGGTCGACTTGTCAGGATCCTGGGCCGCCATCAACCACGAGGATGCGCTCGAGCGCGGCGCCGGTCCGAACCCCGCCGATTGGGTGGGGCTCCCCTTCAACGAATCGGGCCTGGCCAAAGCATTGAGCTTTTCGTCGCGGGCGGCCTCTGGCGCGAGACGGGCGCGGAGTTTCTCAACCCGCTGATGTTTTCGCCAGGACCGACCAGTACGCCCACTGTTCGCGGTGGGCGTCACCCGGCGCGGTCCGGTCCGGGCGCGGGCCGGCGCGAGGAGGGAGCCTCACTACCCCTTCGAGGGAATGGCGTCCGCAATGTCCGCCAGATCGTCCATCAGGTCGTTGAGCATTTTGTAGTACTCGCCGTGATCCCTGATCATCCCGCTGTACTCGACTTCGGTTCCGGCGAAGAAGAAGCTGACCGCACCCTGGTCCAACCGAACGTACTGGCAGCGCATGTTCTTCATGCGCTTCATGAGCGCGGCGTTGCTTTCGATGCGCCTCGCGAAATCGCCGTCCTCGGCGTAGATATATCCAGCGTTGGATCCGACCTTCTCGCGCCGCGGGAGCGTGTCCTCGGGTCCGACCTTGGAATGCTCGCTCAACACGTCAAGACGCGGGGCATCCGGTTTGTTATGCGTGAGAATGATGGCGACCGATAGAGGCTGTCCGAGGTATTCCGACAGCAGACGGTCGAGGGGGCTACCGACCACGGTGCGGCCGATCTGGTTGCGTTGGCCTGTCAGGTAGGCTGCGACCCCTCCCGCTTCGCGCCCGATCTCGCCCATGGTCAGGCGCGCCGCATAGCGCCCCCACACGTTTCCCGCCTTGGCGGTGAAAATCACGTCGTACCCGCGATGCGTCTTGCCAAGATAGGCGCCGCCCGTTTCCGGGATCTGGAATGGCTTCAAGCCGGTCTTCTGCGCGAACTGGGCCTGGATATTTGCTTGAAGGGATTGTGCGTCGGTCTCTGCCAGCGCAAAGGCCATGACGCACGGTAGGGCGCAGGCGACAGCGGCTCGCCTGATGATCATGTCATCTCCTCGGACTGCTTACGGCGGTGAAGGCTTCTACGCGCTATGACGCCGGCTGCCTTGCTCGCACCACCAGGTCAGTCGCGCAACGCGTATCCAGCATTGAGTATCGGATCGAACGGGCCCCGGCTTCAGCGCGGCGTAAACCGGTTGTTTTCCTGGCAGATGAACTCGATGATGTCGCCGTCGGGCATGATGTCCTGGACGTGCCTGACGGTCCACGGCTTCGTGTAGGCCTTCGGGTCGTCCACCGTGATGTCGATTTCCATCCGCCCGAAGTTCACGCGCCGGAAGCGCTCGGTGAGCTTCGCCTGGTCCGTCAGCGGCGTGCCGATGATGTCGAGCCACCCGTCGTCCCGCAGGTTGTTTGTCTCCACCACCAGCGTGTCGCCTTCCCACCTGCCGGTGGAGTAGCCGTAGTAGTACGGCTGCGGGTCGTCGTTTTTCGGCAGCGGCCGGCCGTCGGTGTAGATCTGCCGGATACCGGCGCTCGCTTCGTAGAGGATCACGAGCAGCTTCGGCGTCTGGACAAACTTGCGCGGGAAGCCCTGCGTCCAGAACTGCATGATGCCCATGGGCAGACAGTTGGCCTCGGGGTTGTCCTTGCTGCTGCGCGCCATGCGTTTCGCCAGCAGATCCTTTGCGTACGGCGTGAGAGGCAAGCCGTCCTTGAACGTCGATGCGATGTCACGGAACGTGGCGAGCGGCGGTGTGCCCGGGGGCGGCTCGGGCGGCGGCGCGCCGCGGCGTCCACCAAACGCGGCAGGGGCGCCGCGCCACACGCCCGTAAGATCCGGCCTGCCATCGGCGGTTCTCGGCGTGGGCGCCGTCAGGTCGGGCTTGCCGTCGGCGGTCCTGGGCGTCGGGTACGCCGGGTACGCGGGCCACTGCGCGCGAAGCGATGGCGACAACGCGGCACAGAGCGCCGTTACGACTACTGCGTATTTGACAGCTTTCATGCGCTGATTATGGCTGCGGTGAAGGGGTTGTCAAGAAGTGGTAGTATTTCTCGGGGAGAGCACCATGAACACGAGATCGACGTTCCTTCTCGCGGCCGGCTTCGCAGTCGTCGCCGCCGCTGTTCCTGTCGCCGCGCACCATTCATTTGCCGCGGAGTACGACTCGAGCAAGCGGATCACCGTCACCGGCGAGGTGATCAGGCTCGAGTGGACCAATCCCCACGTGCGCGTCGCTGTCGACGCGAAAGACGCGGGCGGGAAGATCGCCCACTGGGATTTCGAACTCGGTCCGCCGACGCCGCTGATGAGACGAGGCTGGTCGAGAAACTCGCTGAAGCCGGGAGCCGTGGTCACGGTCACTGGCTTTTTGTCGAAGAACGAGCCCGGCGTCGCCAATGCCCAGACCGTCACGCTCGCCGACGGGCGGCAACTCTTCGCGGGATCGTCGTTCGACACCCAACAGCCTGCCGCCGGCACGGCCGTCTCGCCGTAGCTACGGGGTTGCGCGCGGGTCCCACCTGTCGGAGCCGCCGAGCACCGTCTTCACTGAAATCGCGCGGGCGTCTCGCGGCTGGAGCGGCTTCGCCCACAGCACGCGGCCCGCGGCGTTCGCGCCGCTTCCGCGGCTCCCGAACTCGTGGTACCTCGACGTCTTCTCACGCTCGGGCCGGTCCCAACGGGCACCGGACGGACTGCGGACGTGCATGGTGGCGGGTCTGGTGGGTACTGCCGGCCGAGCTGCGTCGCCTCGTGTTTCAGGTATTGCGAGATTCGGTGGGCGTACAGAAGCCGGGCGCCGTTGCGATGACGCGCCGCTGAGGCCAGCCACGAGTTTCAGGTTGGGTAGCTTCGCGCGACGCCAACCTGAAATCCGCAGTCAGACTCGATGTTCAGGCCAGGGCTTTTCCGTACAGCGCGATCAAACGGCTCCATGCCTTCTCGGCCTGTGGCTCGTTGTAGACCTGCGAATCGGGAGGGCACCAGCCGTGCGCGGCGCCCGCGTAGACTTCGATTTCCGCGGGCAGGTTCGCCTTGGCGAACGTCTCCTTCAGAACGTTCTTCTCATCGGGCGCCCGCATATCGTCGTTCTCGGCGATCTCGATGAGGAACTGCGCCTTGGTCTTCGCGGCTTGAAGATGCGGACTGTTGGGCATAGTGGTCACGAGTCCGCCGCCATGGAATGAGGCGACCGCGCCGACGCGATCGGGCACTGCAGCCGCGGTGCGAAACGCCATCGGGCCGCCCATGCAATAACCCTGCGTGCCCGTCTTCCGGTTCTTGGCAACCGAAGATTGCCGGTCCAGCCACCCCATGAACGCCTTCGCATCGGTCATATGCGTCGTCTCGTTCAGAGCCTGCGCGAGCGGCAGCAGCTGCGGGATTGGGGTTGCGGCGCCGGCGTCCGCGGTCGGGGCTTTCTTGACACGATAGAACGGATTCACCACGAGCACCGAATAGCCCGATTCGGCGAGCCGTTTGCCCATCTGCCGGAACGCCGGCCGCAGCCCGAAGATGTCCGGCCACACGAGAACGCCTGGAGCCGTGCCGCTCGCCGGGTGCACGAAGTAGCAGTCGGCGGTGCCGTCCGGCGTCATTACGTTAACGTCCGATTCGGTCACCGCGACCGCGTTCGCAACCTGCGGCAGCATCATGGCGATGCCGGCTCCCAAGAGGACGCCGAATTGCCGCCGCGTCACCAATCCGCGCGCCTCGTACTCCCGTCGATCCTGCTCAAAATGATCCTGATCGCACATATTCGCTCCTTGTCGCGCTTGATCGCGTAGCAGATTCACGCGTACCCTGACACTCTATACCGATTCGCTGTCCTGCGGGTGCACTGGACTGCGCCGACCTCCTCGCCAACCATCCGCCCAGGCGTAGGCGTCGAGCCGCTGGGCCGCCTCGCGCTTCGCACGCGCTCATGGGCAAGCAGCTTCCGCAAACGTGCTAATTCAGAAGCTCGCCTGCCGGCAGTCGCTCGTCGCGCTCCCACAGGCTCGCGCGACCTTTGGCTTTGAGGACCGGTGATCGCGACTACGGGCCTATCAAGCCCGGAGTCCAGCGACATCGGACCAAGCAGCTCAGTGATCGCGTGACCTCCGGCCTATCGGACCGGTGAGCAAACGCTCGCAGTGCACTTGTCTTCACTTGGCAGAACACGGCCGCGGGTTCCAGCCTGTCGCGTCAGTTTGTTTCTTGAACTCGTAGGTCTTGATGTACGCCGGCTGAAAATGCGTCGGGTCATCCACCATCGTCGTCACGACGAGATACTCCTGACCGCCGCCGTCGACGAGGCGAACGAAGTATTCGGTGACGGTGGTGTTCGGGCCGTAGGGCACGCCGTTCTTGCGGACGTAACCGGGACGCAGGTGGTTGGTGACGACTCGCAACTGGCCGAAACGCGCCGGGACCGCGCCGCGCGCCGCGCCGCGTCCGCCGGCGCCGGGAAACTCCCACCGCGCCAGCGAATACCCCTGCCATGTCGCTTCAGCGGCAGGCGGACGCACGGTCGCGAGCTGCGGAGTGTTCTCGAAGAAGAACCGGCGGGTCTGCGTGCCGGCATCGACGTCCATGCGGAGCGTGTTGTCGTCTTCCCACGTCACGTGCAGCCTGGCCGGCAGTCGCATGATCCCCCCGGCGCCGTACGCCTTGCACTGCTCGCCGGCGGCGGTGTCCTTTGCAGGGTCCCACGTGTTCGCGACGCGACGCCCCTCTGCGGTGACGGGGAGATAGTCCACGTTGCCCTTCGGCGGCGTCAGCATGCGGTAGCGCCAGTCGTCGGTGACGAGCGCCACCCAATACCCCGTGATGTCGTACGGCGAGGCGGCGCGCCCCGTCGGCGGCGCCGCAGGCGGCCCGGCTTGGCCCCGTCCCTGCGCGTGAAGATGCAGGCACAGCGGAGCGGCGGCGAGGGTGACGGCGATGATCAGTCTGCGCACGGCGGCGGCCTTTCTACGACTTCGTGTCGAGGCTGCGATGGATCGCCTCGACGAACATATCAGGTGTGTACGACGCGTTTCGTCCGAAGCGTCCGTCGTAGTCCCTGGTGATCTTCGCGGCTTTGATTTGCGGCAGCGTCATGCCCTTCTTCACCGCCGCGCGCACCCGGTCGCGCATGATCGTCACCATGTCGCGGTAGTAGGCGACGTCGGCAGAGTCGGCCATGCGTCCGTGTCCGGGAACGATGATCGTGCCGCCTTCCATCATGTGCTCGACGACCGCAGTCTCGAGAATCCAATTCAGCGCGTTGACGACGCCTTGGATGCTGCCGCCCTTGTCGACGTCGATGACGGGATAGCTCGTCATGTTCAGGACCTCCCCCGCCGCGAGGACTTCCGATTCGCGGAACTGGACGATCGTGTCGCCGTCGGTGTGCGCCGCAGGCATGTGCCACAGCACGACGCCCTCGCCGTTGAAGAAGTTCAGCTTGAAGCTCTCGCCCTCGTAGCTCTGGCTCGGGAGCGCCGCCGGCGGAATAGGCGACGCCTTCGGCTGATGCGACGTGGCTCGCTCGTGCGCGATGATCCATGCGTCCTGCGGCGCAAGGCCGACGTGACTGCGTCCAGCGGCTGAGAGTGCGGCATTCCCGCCCATATGATCCGCGTCGAAGCTCGTGTTGATGATGCCGACAACGGGCTTGGGCGCGGGCGGTGCGGCGGTCGTCGGCAGGAACGTCGAGCTGTTCCACCATGAACACCCCAGCACGATGCCGACACAGGATTTCTGCGGCATCCGCATCGAGGTCACCTGACGATCGAGCGCCTGAACCGTCGCGAGCAGCTTCTCGCTCATCGCCGCGGCACCAGTGTCGACGAGCATGACGCCGTCCTTGCCGATCGACGCGACGACGTTGCTGCCGCCGACGGTGATCATCCAGACGTTGCCGCGAATGGGCAGCACCCGAACATCGCTCGTCTGGGTCGGCTGCTGCGCGACGAGGTCCGCAGGGCCGCTCATCGCCAGTACTGCCGCAGCGGTGGCGACGCCGCCAGCGCGAAGGAGTGTCGTTCGCAGAGTCATTGCCACCTCTCAGCGGCCGACATTGGAGGCGCGATCGCCGGCCGACCAGCCGCTGTCGTGCAGCGTCTGCTCAAACTCGGGATACATGGTGTCGGGGCCGCCAGTCGGACTGCCGGCCGCCACGCCGTAACGGGCGCGGATCTCTTTGAGGAACGGGTTCTCGCCGAGCAGAAAGTGCGGCACCTTGCCCTTCTCGAGCCCCTCGTACACGGACGTGCAGGGATGCGGCGGCACGAGCGAATTCACCGTCAGCCGATACTCCGCGCTGCGAATGAGCGGCTCCGACAGGTACGTCGGGTCATGGATGATGTTCACCCATGTCAGGATGTCGCCGCGGCGAATCCACCAGGTCGTGACGTCTGCTTCGTCGGTCGCCATCGCACCGTCGCGCCGGATGTAGTCCTCTTTGAGATGGGACGTCTCGATGCGCAGCATGTCGCCTTCCCACGACGCGGTCGAGAAGCCTCCCCACGAGTGCGCGGCCTCAGCCGGCGGATGCTCGCGGCCGTCGAGATAGACCGGCATGTTGGTCGACTGGTGCCACTCCGGCTGGTAGGCGACAATCTCCCGAGAGAACGGGTCGACTTCCTTGCTGATGCGCAACTGCGTCGGACCGCGATAGATGTAGGCCCAGCCGTGCGGGCGGCACTGATATTCAGGCAGCGACAGCAACGACGCGTCCCACGTCTCGGCGCGGGCCAGGCCGTTCGCATTGAGCGGGAGGCCGAAGAAGTCGCCAACCCAGGGGTTCTCCGTGTTGTCCAGGGAGCGGACGACGGTCCATTCGCCTGAAAAGTCGGTCGTCACGCCCGGAGGCGCGTTCTGCGCAAGGCCGATGCCGGCGGCGGCCGCAGCCCAGAGTGCTGTTGTGAGCAAAACCACGTGCACACGCGTTGTCTTCCGCATTTGCGCCTCGGTCGGGTTGGCGTTTGTACCAAGCTTAGCTGACGGACGGTATTCCGAATTGCCGTGTAGTGTCAATAAACGATTGTGACGAGGGGACGAGCAGCTGGAGATCACGGTCTTCCGAGCGATCGCATATCGGATCTCCGTGCTCCAGCGCCTTGGGCTTCGGCCGTTGACACCGCTTGTCAAAGCGCAGCTCATCCACGTCACGCATAAACCATGACCGCGGCTATCGTG
Source organism: Acidobacteriota bacterium (assembly GCA_023265175.1). Classification (GTDB taxonomy): domain Bacteria; phylum Acidobacteriota; class Vicinamibacteria; order Vicinamibacterales; family CAVVIG01; genus JAHFUI01. The sequence continues at coordinate 294 of JAHFUI010000014.1, read as the reverse complement.
GTCCGATCGGCGGCTGCCTGAAACGCGTCGCGCGTCCGCTCGATCGGGAACGTGGCGGTGGCGAGCGCGTTGGCATTGAAGAGCCCCGCCTCAATCAACCTCACGAACCGCGGAACATCGCGCATCGGATTCGCGCCCGCGAGGTTGCCTGGTTGATGGCTCTTGGCCCCGTTGGCCCACTGGTTCGCTGGAATCGTCACGACGCTGTTGGGCGGATGGCCGCCGCTTGTCGTCACGATGTGGCCGATCGGGGAACAGAGCTGCCAAGCCTGCTGCAACGACAGGATCCCGGTC
>JAHFUI010000272.1 GCA_023265175.1 Acidobacteriota bacterium | reverse complement strand
GTGCGTCATCCGATTTACACCGGCTATCTGGTCACGCACCTGGCGTTTGCGTTCGCGTACCCGACGCCATGGAACCTCGCGATTCTGCTGGCGACCGATGTGGCGCTCATCATGCGAGCGCGGTGCGAAGAGCGCGTGCTCGCCACCGATCGGATGTATCAGACGTACTGCCGCAGGGTCGCGTGGCATCTGGTGCCGGGGGTGTATTAGAAACCTATGTGGAGAGTTGACCGATGAGCCAGCCTGCGTTGATTAACGCGCGCACCGGTCGAATCGTCGCCAGCGCAACCGAGTTGGCCCTGACGCGAACAAAGCGGCGCCGGGGGCTGCTCGATCGTTCCGAATTCGACCCGTCAGCCGCGCTCGTGCTCGCGCCGTGCCTGATGATTCACACCGCCTTCATGCGCTTCGCGATCGACGTCATCTTCGTGGATCGCACGGGCAGGGTCATGCGAGTCGTGCGCGATCTGGGGCCGTGGCGGATCGCCGGATCCTTCGGCGCATTTGCCACGATCGAGCTGACGTCTGGCGCCCTCGGTGCGCGCGACGTCGCGGTTGGCGATCGGCTTTACTTGGAGGGCGCCGCGAACGCCGGGTTTGGCGTAGGACGGCCGCTGGCGCTGTCGGCAGACGACGACGGCAGCCTGCGGAGCACGACTTCGAGTCCCGCCGCTGCGGATCGTAGATGCCCCATTCGTCGTTTCTGACGGATCTGACGCCGCAGTTACAAATCTGGAATCAGCCGCGGAATCGTGGCGCCTGGTGCGAACTATGCATTTCGCGCATCGTAGGTAGCCGTCACCACCGTTTTGATCCCCCCGCGGACCGCGAAGTCGCCGACGACCTCCATGCGGCGCGGGTGAACCGCAGCGACGAGATCGTCGAGAATCTGGTTGGTGACGTGCTCGAAGAAAATGCCGCGATTCCTGAATTCGACGATGTAATACTTGAGCGATTTGAGCTCGATGCAGTACGCGTCGGGCACATACGTGATCCGGATCTCGCCGAAATCGGGCAAGCCGGTCTTCGGGCAGACAGAGGTGAACTCCGGACAACTGATCGCGATTTCATACTCGCGCCCGGGTCGCGGGTTGGGAAAGGTCTCGATCGTCGGGCTTGACATACGGCGAAAATTCTAGCATTTAGCCGTGCCTGCACGGCCAACACGTGTGCGAACGTGTCGACGTTCGCCGTGCAAGTCCGGCTTAGGCGCGGCGTTTTCACGGAGGGCCTGATTGACACTCGGGAGGGCGCGCGCTAGGATTACGGCGATTTTCCGAGCAAAACCGCGATCAACGCTGCGCGCGCGGCGATCGGCGGCAGAGAGATGACGCGCGTCAAGTGAGGGGGACGCAATGGCTGACGCCCGCAGGATGGGCAAATCGGAGCTGTTTTCGCACTTCGCCGAGCGGTTCGAGGTGAAGCGGACGCAGGCCCGCGAGTACTTCGACGAGCTGACGGCGCTGGCGGAAAAGGAGCTGAAGCGGTCGGGCGAGTTCGTGCTGCCCGGCATGGTGAAACTGGTCGTGCAGAAGCGCAAAGCGCGGATGGGCCGCAACCCGGCGACAGGCGAGGCCATCAAGATTCCCGCGAAGACCGTCGTGAAGGCGCGCATCGCCAAGCAGTTGAAAGATGCCGTGCTGCCGCACAAGTGATCGCAGCCTACTGGGCCTCCCCAACCACTTGACCTCAGAAGATTCCAGGGTGAGAGCGGCGGGCCGGGAGGCCCGCCGATTCTAGTAGAACAAACGCGCTCGACGGATTCTTGTTGGAAAAACAAGTTTTCAGGCGTTTGTTCTACAGGGAGCTCCCTTCGTTGATTTCTGGGATTTCTGGGATTTCAGGGATTTCAGGCAGCCGTGCGTCCCGCCAGCATCCGGCTGTAAAGCGTGGCCGGCACGAGGCACGCCGTCCGCGCCTCCAGATTCGTGACCGAATCGTCGTCGAGAATGATGCGATCGCCGGGACCGAGGAGGATCTCGGCGCTGTACCGGCGCGCACCGCGCAGCGTGCGCAGCTCGAAGTACCGGATCGGGAACGTCCGATCTTCGATCGCCAGGGCTTCCGTTTTCAACAGCGTGCGAAACATGGCTGGTAACCTCGCTTCCTCATGACGAGAGGGGCAGGCCCGCTAAAGGCCGCTCCGACTTGCCCTAACCCTGCAAAGACGAGGCCGAAGCCCCGCCACGACACGGAATCCACGATTTTAGCTTGCCGCCGCACGCACGGAACGGTCGTCTCGCGCTGGGAACCGCATCGTGAACGCGGTGCCGCGTCCCAGTTCGCTTTCGACCGTGATGATGCCATCGAGTTGCTCCACGATGCGCTTTGAAATCGCCAGTCCCAGGCCCAACCCCCGGCGCTTCGTGGTGACGAAGTCCTCGAAGATCGCCGACAGACGCTCCGGCGCGATGCCGGAGCCGGTGTCGGTGACGCTGATCTCCACCTGATCGCCGGTCCGCGCCGTCGTCACGGTGACGCGGCCGCCCTGCCCGGTCGCCTGGATGGCGTTGGTGATCAGGTTGCGGTACACGCGGCCGAGCGCAAATCGGTCGCCCTCGATGAGGAGCGGCTCACGCGCGTAGTTGGTCTCCAGGGCGACCCCGACGCGCTCGCTTTCCGCGCGCATCGGCTCGACGATCTCCGCCACCGTGGCGTTCACATCCAGCGCGAACCGCTCGATCGGCCTCGGCTTCACGACGTTCCGCAGGTCTTCCATGAAGCGCTTGAGCGTCTCGAGCTCGCGCTCGATCGTGACGTGGATCGATTGTCGCGATTCCTCGTCGGTGTCGTCGCGAATCAGCAGGCGCGTGCTGTTGCCGAGGTTCTGAATCGGATGCGAGAGATCGTGTACCAGGCCCGCGGCGATGCGGCCGAACATCGCCTGGCGCTCCTGGCGCTTGACGTTTTCCTGCAGCTCGACGAGGCGATCGGCCATCGTGTTGAAGGCGTCGCCGAGATCCTCGAACTCGTCGCCGGTCCGAATCTCCACACGGGCATCGAGCTGACCGGCGGCCACCGCGTGGGTGCCGCGCTGGAGGGCGTGAATCGGTGTCAGGAACTGCCGGCCGGAAAAATAGCCGACGGCGATCATCCCGAGCAGCGCCACCGAAATCGCGACGATGAGCTGGCTCCGAAGCTCAGTGGCAGCGGCGTAGGCTTCGCTGGTCGGCTGCTCGACGATCACGCTCCAGCCGAGCGGAGCGATGCGGGCGGCGACACCGAGCTGGCGCCGGCCGTCCTCGTCGACGTACTCGTCGGCCACGGGCGCGTTCCGCTGCGATGCGCGGAGCGCCTGCACGAGCCGATGGCCGGCCATGTTGCGCGAGCGGGCGACGAGCGCCTTCTTGTCCGGATCGCCATGGGCGAGGAGGTCGCCGTTGGGCGCCACGACCAGGGCGAAGCCGTGTTCGCCGATGCGGATGCGATCCACCATCCGCCACATCTCTTCGAGGCTGAACTCGCCGGCGAGCCATCCCGCGGGCTGATTGAGCCGCGCCAGGTGGATCGCGAAGATAGTCGTCGGCAGGAGATCCTTGTCGACGCGAATCGGCGACATCGTGACATCGCCGATGGCGAGCGGCGAGTCCTTTGGAATCTGCAGGCGCGATGGCTCCACGCGGCTCGACGCCAACGATGCGCCGGCCTCGTCGAACAGCGTGATCTCGCGGAACTCGCGGAACTGCAGGACGTAGTTCCTCAGGATCCGCTCCTGCTGCCACGGCTGCAGGCTGGTCTCCTGCAGGTCGGCGGCGAGTGCCTTCAGGAGCTCGGCGTTGGTGGAGACGTAGCGGCGGATTTCTTCCGCCGCGCGGGTGGCGACGTTCTGGTTGCCGACGATGATGGAATCGTGGATGCCGCGCTGCAGGGACAGCAGCGAGATGAACCCATACGCGAGCAGTGGAACGACCGCGGCGGTCGCCAGGAGCAGCGCGAACCGCGTTGCGAGGTGGCGGATTTTGATCGCCATAGTCACGTTCAGTTGCGGCTCGCCCGGCTCGGGTCGCCGGCCGGCCGCCACAGGTGCAGCGTGGAGAGGATGTCGGTGTCGGGCTCAGCCGGCACCACGAAGCGGCGACTCACGGCGCGTGCGCGTTCGCGCCACGCGATAAAGACCGCGGGCGGGTCGTCGATGATGGCCTTCTGGAACGCCGTTACGCCGCTCTTGTACGCGGCATCGTCGGCGGCATGCCGAATGGCGTCTAGCGCGGCGTCCACCGCCTTGTTGCTGTAGTGGCCCCAGTTGACCGGTCCGCCAGTGTGCCAGAACAAATACGGCCGGACCAGGTTCGGACCCTGACGCGAGTCCGCCAGCAGCACGTCAAAATCGCCCTTACGAGCTCGCGCGAGAACCTCGTCGCTTGACGCGGATTCCAACTCGAGATCCACTCCAACGACTTGCAATTGCCTTTGAATCGCAAGCGCCAGGCGTTCAAGCGATGGTTCACCGAAGAGACATTTCAGCCGCCGACGAGATCTGACACTTGACGGTGACCGCGGCCGATACGCGAAGTGC
>JAHFUI010000271.1 GCA_023265175.1 Acidobacteriota bacterium | reverse complement strand
ACGGGGCAGCCAGGATGAAGGCTCCTACGAATCCGCCTGTCCGGTACCCCTGCATCTTGAACATCTCCGCCATCATCGTCACATCGGCGGGGATCGGTGTGGTCGCGTTGTCGCGAACCCCGAGCCGCGCGGGGTACATGCCCGAAAGAATCGCGGCGTGCGCGGGCCCGGTCAGCGGCGCTTGACTCGTGGCGTCGGCGAAACGCACACCCTCTCGCGCCAACCGATCCAGCGCGGGAGTGGACCCGCGTGCGTAGCCGTATGCGCCGACATGATCCGCGCGAACCGTGTCGATGGTGACGAGCAGCACGCTGGGACGCGGCGCGGATTGGGAGAAGAGGAGAACGCCGGCCGCGACGGTAAACGCAGAAACCACCGAAACCGCAGAGAAATGTTCGCTCGGGCCTCGCAGCTCAGGGCTGTTCCGAGTCGCACCTGCGAGCGCGGACTTCATGGTCAATGTCGCGCGGCGCGTTGACCTGCCGCTGGCGACTCGGCGAACGTCCGCCGCGACTGCGCGCGGACGGCGTCCGCCTGCTGCCGGTTGCCGAACATGGTCCAGAGACGCGCGGCGAGCGCGTAGGACTCCGGAGTGGGCGTGTCGCGGATCATCTCATCGATAAACTTTGTCGCCGCGTCCGGCCGTCCACTGGCCTGATACAGCATCGCCAGGCCCGCCCGCGCTCGCGAGTTCTGCGGGAAGTACTTCAGCTCCTCGATGAATTCGTGCTCCGCCTCCGGATACCGCTCCACCCGGCCGAGCGTGTCGGCGGCGTAAAAGTGCAGCTCGGTCATCTGCAGCTCACCGGAGCGATTCAGTTCCGCGATCGCCTGCTCGAACAGCGGCAGCGCCTCGGCGTAGTTCCCTTGGTCGTAGAGCAGCCGCGCGTCGATGTAGATCGGCAGCGGCAGCGTGGGATCGGCCTCGCGGGCCATGCTCGCCGCCAGCTCCGCGTGCCCCCGCGCGTCGTCGAGTTTCTTCAACGTGAGCAGCGCCGCGGTGGCGCCGAGGTACGCGGGTGAATAGGCCGGTTTCAGCTCGATGATGTGCCGGTAGGCGTCGACGGCCTGGTCGTACCGTTCCGCGCACGTGTATCGAAAAGGGCGGGCCACAGATCCCCACGACCACAGTGCAGCGTGCTACTGCTTCATGTTCCGACACGGTCACACATCTTCAGACCGCTTGAACATCGCGCGCGGATGGCCTTCACCCGCTCAGTATATCTTGAATCATCGCGCCTGACCCTTCTGGGACCCGGCGTCACTGCGACCAGTAAGCGGTTCGAGTCGTTCGATCATTGGCTCAGACGAAACCGTGGCGTTTCAGCCACTGAACAATCTTTGCGCGCGATTCCGCGACGGTTTCGACGTCGCTCCTTATATGAATGTCCGGCGACAGGGGAGACTCGTACGGATCAGATACTCCAGTGAAATGCGGTATCTCACCGCGGAGTGCCTTCGCGTACAGCCCCTTCGTGTCACGCCGAATCAGCTCCTGCAAAGGGCAATCAACGAACACTTCGACAAAGGTCCCCTCATGATCGCGGCGAACTTCATCGCGGACGTCGCGATAAGGCGAAATCGCAGCGACGATCACGACGACACCATTGCATGACAGCAGTCGCGCGACGAATCCGATCCGTCTGACACTTGTGTCGCGATCTTTCTTGGAGAAGCCCAGGCCCTGGCCGAGCTTCGTTCGTACTTCGTCGCCGTCGAGAATCTCGATACGACCTCCCGGTCCCATCAGGTCGTCGCGCGCTGCTTTGGCCAACGTAGACTTGCCCGCACCGGGCAAGCCGGTGAGCCACAAGGTGAATCCCCGGTCATTGTGCAGCATAGTTTCCACTGCGGAGGCCATTCAACGAGCGGTTCCGATAGAGCTGCCGATCGACGGCGGCCGCCATGAGCTCGAGATTGAGACCCCGGCCGAGGAATCGGCTCATTCTCGCGGCTTCGTCTCCGGGTGCCGCCAACACCTCCGCGTACGCCACGTCTAGCACCTCGAAAGAGCGACGGGCGCCGAGAAACGATTTCACCTGTTTCAGGTGCTTTTCATAAAGGGCGTGGAAAGTCTCGTCGCTCGTTTCGCCGATGGCCTGCCTTCTTTGCACCAGCATGGCGTTCTGCGACCTAATGACCTCGTCGAGATTGCGGTGCATGAAGATCACTTGGTAATCGTTCGACTCCGGCAGGTACGTCAGGAGAAAGCTGATGATCTTGATCGCCTTTCCCCTCGCCTCGACCAGCCATGAGCGATCTTCATCGATGTTGAGTCGCGTCACCCGTTCGAGCTCGTAGTATCCGTTCGGATTATTCTCGTCGGCGGCTCTGACGCCATCGGTCAAGACCTCCAGGCCCCCGGCCTCGAGCATCTTCATGACCATCGACGTTCCAGACCTCGGGAGGCCAGAGATCACGATGACAGGCTGTCCAAATCGCAGCCGCCGATACACGCGCGTCACGCGGGAAACGCCGGAAACGCCGGAAACGCCGGAAATCATGATGGGCTCTGGTCTTGGAGAAACTGTTCAACAGTCGGTGCAATGTGCGATAGTCGCGTCGCTTATATCATGAGGCATCCGTTGCACAGCTTGCTGCGGCTGCGCGTGCTCGTCGCGGCAGGAATCTTCCTGGCGCTCCCCTCCGCTGCACAGGCCTATATCGGTCCGGGAGCAGGATTCGCCCTGCTCAACTCTTTTTTCGTCCTGTTCGCCACCATTGTGATGGCCGCGCTGTCGCTCGTCCTCTGGCCGTTCCGGCTGGCATTGAGGGCGTTCCGCCGCCGTAACCGTCCTCGAGCGCTTATCAAGCGCCTCATCATCGTCGGCCTGGACGGTCAAGACCCGAAGCTCACTGATCGGTTTTTGAAAGAGGGTAAACTGCCGCACTTCAAGCGGCTCGCCGAGGTTGGCTGCTATCGGCCGCTCCGCACGACCTTCCCGTCGGTTTCGCCAGTCGCCTGGTCCTCGTTCAGCACCGGCACTCAGCCAGGGCGACATAACATCTTCGACTTTCTCGACCGCGATCGTCGGACCTATCTTCCCACGCTCTCTTCTACACAGATCGTCAACGTCGACCGGTTCCTGCGCGTGGGTCGATTCCGCCTGCCGCTCGGCAGAGCGAACGTGCGCCTCCTCCGAAAGTCGAAACCGTTCTGGGCGGTTCTTGGCGACCACGACATCTGGAGCACGATTCTTCGCGTGCCCATTACCTTCCCGCCGGATCGTTTCCGTGGCGCGGAGTTGAGCGCCATGAGCGTACCGGACCTGCTCGGCACGCAGGGGACCTTCACGCTGTACAGCACCCGGTCATCACACGGGCCATTCGAAGAAGGCGGCATCCGCGTTCCCATTCGGGTCGACGGCGATCGCATCAGCACGATCCTCCGGGGCCCTGAGAATGTGTTCCGGGAAGGAAGCCCGCCGATGGAGCTGCCGCTGACGATGACGCTCGACCGGCCCTCCCGGTCGGCGCGGGTTGACATCGACGGGAGCGTCGTCGAATTGCAGCCGGGCCGCCTGAGCGAGTGGCTCACGCTTCGCTTCCACGCCGCCCCCGGCGTCGTCGTCACCGGCATCTGCCGCCTGCTGGTGACGGAGCTGGACGAGCACGTATCGCTGTACATGTCGCCGATCAACCTGGATCCCGACAAGCCGGCGATGCCGATTTCCCATCCCTCGTACTACGCGACGTACCTGGCCAAGAAGATTGGCAAGTACTCGACCCTGGGCCTCGCCGAGGATACCTGGGCTCTCAACGAGGGGGTGATCGAGGAAGGCGTGTTCCTGCAGCAGGCGTACGACGTCGATGCGGAGCGCCAGAAGATGTTCTTCTCGGCCCTCGAAAAATTGCGGACCGGATGCCTGGTCTGCGTCTTCGACGCCACCGATCGGATCCAGCACATGTTCTGGCGTTATCTCGATGCAGACCATCCCGCGGCGCGGGGGCGCGTCCCCTCCGATCACCGCGACGCGATCGAGAAGCTCTATCAACACAACGATGCGCTGATCGGTCGCGTCATGGCCGGAGCGCGCGACGGGGATCTCGTGATGGTCCTCTCGGACCACGGATTCAACAGCTTCCGGCGCGGTGTCAACCTCAACAGCTGGCTGCACGCACATGGGTATCTGACGCTCAAGGCCGGGACGGATGGTGCCGCGGAATGGCTGCGTCACGTCGATTGGACGACGACGAAAGCGTACGCGCTCGGCCTGACCGGTCTCTTCCTCAACATCAAGGGACGCGAGGCCTCGGGCATCGTGGAGCCGGGGCGCGAGGCCGCGGAGCTGAAGGCGGACATCCTCCGCGAGCTGAACGGCCTGGTCGATCCCGCGACAGGACAAGTCGCCATTTGCGAGGCATTCGATACGAGCCAGCTGTACGTCGGCCCGTATGCCGCCAACGCGCCCGATCTGTTGATCGGCTACAACGCGGGCTACCGCAATGCGTGGACGTGCGCCCGTGGGGTGGTCGCGGGCCCGGTCTTCGAAGACAATCTCAAGGCGTGGAGCGGCGATCACT
>JAHFUI010000114.1 GCA_023265175.1 Acidobacteriota bacterium | reverse complement strand
GATCAGGCGAGGAGGAGGGGAGGGCCGCGAAGGGAGGAGGAACGGCGCGGTGGTCCATGAGGCGGAGCGGCATCATCGCCGGAAACAGCGACGGAGCCGGTTACATCTGGAAGCGTTTCGATCTGCGCCGCGAGGATTGCCTGCAGAAGCGGCAGCGCGTACGTCGCGCTTGCGATCGCCACATCATCAAGCCAGACGACGTGTCCGTCCCCGTCCGACACCTCGGTTCCATCGTGATCGTGCATCTCGACATGGCGATGGACAAGGCTGTGCTGGTGGCCGTGATCCGCGTCTTCGTGGACGTGCTCAGGCGCCAGCGTCGCTGACATGGCGAGCCACGGCGCGAGCACGAGAGCGGCGACAGTCCGCCACACCGAGTGCATGACGCCGCGATTATGTCGCGGCAAATCTTGGTCGTCAAGGGCACTCCCTTTTAGGCAGACGATGATAAAATCCCAGAGGTTGTCGGGGGTATAATCGCGCTTTCGCGCTACATCCGAACGGAGACGACATGGCGACGATGAACGGCACGATCAAAACGTTGACTGGCAAGGGATTCGGGTTCATTGCGACGGCAGACGGCCAGGAGTACTTCTTCCATCAGTCGGCGTGTACGGACATGCGTTTCGACGAATTGCGGGAGGGACAGGCGGTCACGTTTGAAAAGGGGCAGGGCCCGAAAGGGCCGAGGGCTGAAAACGTCCGGCGCGCGTAACGCCCATTCAGTGGCTCAGAACCGAAGCACGGCGCTTGAAGGAAGAGGATTTCATGGCCGACGAGGATCTGCAATCAGAACTGGCGCGTCTCAAGGCTGAGAACGAACGCCTGAAGGGCGAGCGTGGCCGTGGTGTGAGCCTCAAGGTCAGCGAAAAGGGCGGCGTCTCCGTCTATGGGCTCGGGCGTTTTCCGGTGACGCTTTACAAGGAGCAGTGGACCAAGCTGCTCGACATGGCGCAAGAGCTCCGCACGTTCATCAAGGAGAATGAAGGGCGACTGAAATCGAAGGGCGACTAAATGGACGCCAACGATACCAAGTTCTCCCGCCGGCGATTACTGAAAAAGGGCGTGGCCGCTGCCGCGGGCGCCGCCGTGCTGGCCGGGCACAGCGAATCATTCGGCGGCCAGTCCCGGCCTGCCGCGCCCGGCCGAAAATTCCGCGGATGGGTGTCGCGAGGCACAGGTCCCGGCCGGACGACGCTTCAAGAGCTGACGCTGCGCCCGATCAGCGGAAGGCAGGTGCTCGTCCGCACCGAGGCGGCCAACCTGTGCTACTCGAACACGGGGGCGGTCCTCGGGCTGCAGCAGAACTTCGGACCTCCGGCGGGCGGCCGCGGGAACGCGCCGCCACCGACACCACTGCCCGCTCCCGCAGGCGTCCGTCGGATCGCCGACATGCCGTTGATCCAGGGTCACGGCGGCGTGGGGATTGTCGAGGCGGTGGGACCCGAGGTGCGGCGGGTGCAGGTGGGCGATCGCGTGTGCGTGTCCGGTACACCGCAGTGCGGATCGTGCTATCAGTGCCTCCGCGGGCGCGCCGACATGTGCCAGTTCCTCGGCCGCCAGGGCCCCAACGATCTGGTGGCGATGGCCGACATGCGCGATGGGACGGCGGTCTATGCCAACTCCCACATCGGCGGTCTGGCCGAGCTGATGGTCACCTTCGAAGAGTGGGTCGTCCCCGTCTTCACGAAGGCCAGCGCCGTGGAGCTCGGAATGGTCTGCAGTTGTGTGTCCGTGGCGGGACTGGGCACCACGACCTCGCAAGTGCTGGCGTCGATCGGGCCGGGCGCGATCGTCGCGGTGGTAGGATGTGGACCGCTGGGACTGAGTGCAATCCAGGGCGCCAGGATCGCAGGCGCGTCGAGAATCATCGCGGTCGATCCGATCCGCGTCCGGCGAGACGTGGCCATGAAAGTCGGCGCCACCCACGTGCTGGATCCGAACGTGGAAGGCGACGGGCTGGTCGAAAAAGTCCGCGCGCTGTCGAATGGTCCGAACAATCGGCTGTGGGCGGGCGGGCGCGACTCCGGCGGTTTGTTGGGCGGTGCGGGACCGGACTTCGTCGTTGAAGCGGTGGGCGCGGATCAGGCGAAGCCGAAGCTGGAGGCGGGGCCGGATCCGACAGGCATCCTCCCGCTGCGCCAGGCGTACGAAATGTGCGCGCCGGGCGGGCACATCGTCACCACAAGTCTGCCGAGGGGCACGATTACGCTGCCCGCCGTCCTGTTCACGATCGGCGGCCGAACGCATCACGCCGGCCAGGCCGGCGGCGCAAACCCGATGAGGGACATCCCGCGATTCGTGGAGATGCTGGACAGGGGACACTACGACGCGAAGTCGCTCGCCACGACCGTCGTGCCGCTCGAGAGGATGCTCGAGGCGTACGAAGAGGTGGTCTATCGCACCACGGTCACCGCCATCATGACGGCGTGAAATCGCGGCACGCCTTGAAAGGCGTGCCCTACACCAGTCCAGTTCGCGGGCCGATTCGAGGATGTTGCAAACAACCTCGGCGTCGGCGCTCCTGCCCGGCTCAATAGCGCAGCCCATGGCCGCGTTTTCCAGTCCGAGTCTTCAGAATCCGCGCAGGCCCTGCAGGCTATGAATAAGCAAGGCGACGCCCCACGCCGCCACCGTCCAGCCAAACACGCGATGCCACTGCAACCGATGCTTGAGACTCAAGCGCTGACCGAGAGCACCGATCGTCCAGACCATCGGGACGGTGCCGAAGCCGAACGCAAAGAGCAGGACGCCCCCTCGGACCGGGTCCCCCAGCGCGACGGCCGACGTGAACATCACGTACAGCAGAGGGCACGGGAGCAGGCTGTGCAACGCTCCCAGCAGGACGATGCTCGGTGATCGCGCGAGGTGGACGTATCCGCGACAGACTCGCAGATATAGCGCGGCAAGGGGCGCGGACAAACGGTTCGACCAGGTCCCCGCGCCTGACAGGCCGAGCAAGCGTGTTCCGACGGCCAGTACGAATAGCCCGACGGCAACGCCGACGAAGGCGGCGGCCCAGGGCCGTACATGCAGAGCGAACCCTGCGGCGCCACACAAGATTCCAGCGTTGGTGTACGCGAGTGTCCGGCCGAGATTGAAGAGGAAGTGCTGGCGATGGATCGAAAGCTTCGGCCGAGGCGAAAGCTGGCTGGCGTAGAGTCCCACCAGCGGGCCACACATCCCGAGGCAGTGCGTGCTGCCGAGAAGCCCGAACAGGAATGCCGCGACGAGGCCGAGGCCGGGAAGCGCAGCCGGTCCATGGACGTGATGTCCCACCGCCCCGACGCTCGAACCCGTGCCGATCACGATGGCCGCGAGGACGAGCAGGCGCCGGTTCATGTCGCCGGCTGTCCCGCGATCGCCGCCTCGACGTCGTGGAGCGCGGTCAGCGTCAGCATGCCGGGCTCGATCTTCATGCGCAGGGCGCCGGCGCGATCGACGAGGAAGACCGCCGCGCTGTGCACGAAGTCCAGCGAGCTGTCGGCCCCCGCAGGGGCGTCGAGAATCTGCACGCCGAACGCGCGCCGCGCAGCTTCCAGTTCCGGCGGCGTGCCCGTCAGGAAGCGCCACCCGTTGAATTCCACCCCGACGTCGGCCGCGAATTTCCGCATCGCACCGCGCGAGTCGACCCTCGGATCGAGCGCGATGCTGAGAAAGACCACATCACGGCCCATCCGATTGCCGAGCGTCTTCTGCAGTCCCAGGAGCTCGTGTGTCACTCTTGGACAGGCGTCGGTGCACCGGCTCGTGATGAAGTTCACCAGCAGTACCTTGCCAGCCTGTTGCCGAAGGTTGACCCGACGCCCTTCCTCGTCGGTCAGGACGAAGTCCGCGATCGGCGAATGGTCCGGCGCGGTCGCGGGCACGCCGGTCGCGCCCGGCGGCTCCGGTGCCATGGTCGGATGAATTCCGAGGGATGCTTCCGTCACGCCGCTGAAGTCCGTGGTGCCGTACCCGATCAGGCCGAGCCCGGCAATCGACATCACGACGACGAGCACGGTGACCCCGGGCCGGCGCAGTGCCAGCGCCGCCATTGCTTTCCATGTCTGCCGCATCTGCCGCTCCTTCTCTACTCTCTCGCGGGGGTCATCTCTCACTCGGCGTGGGGCCCCACCCCCACGCTTGGCTCAAGGCTGCCCCCGCTCGCCGATGCCTCGCGCCCGCTACGCGCTCCGCGCTTGCGGCCGCGGGCATGGCCGCAGGCGCTTGTTCCCGTGGTTTCGCCGATCCGCAGTCAGCCCCTGCCCGCCGGTCATTAATCAGGGGACGCGTTTGCCCTGAGACAACGCGTAGACGTAGTGCACGAGATCCCACTCCTCTTCGGGCGTTTTGAGCGTGCCGGCGTAGGAGGGCATCGGCGTTCCCATGAGCCCGGTAAAGAACGTGAGGTAGATGTCGCGCGGTGTGGATCCGCGCTTGAACCGACTCCCCACGGTCAGGTCGGTCGTCCTGATCGGACGATCCCAACTGTCCTTCAGGTCGGCGGCGGACGGACCGTCGCCGAAGCCCGTCGTGCCATGGCACTTCGGGCACTGAAGCCGTTCATAACCCTGCGCGCCTCGCTTCGCCGACTGCATCGTGAACGACGGCTCGGGCGGAACCGTGACAGGTATCCCCTCTCGCCAGCCGAACCGCGAGAACGTCTCGATGTAAAGCAGCACGGCGCGCCGGTCTGCGGCCGACAGCTCGCTCCACTGGTTCATGGCGGTTCCGGTGACACCGTGCGTCACGGTCCTTTCCAGATCATCGAGGGTTGGCATCGTCCCGCTCGGCGTCGATCGGAACTTGAACGCGCCCCGCGTGAAATCCCTCGGTCGCGGATCGAGCTGCGGTGCGGCTACCCCATCTCCTGCTCCGCGAGGGCCGTGACAGCTCACGCACGAGCGCTCGTAGATGAACTTGCCGGCCTTCAGTTCGTCGGGCCGAGCTCGCTCGTCGGCCTGCACCGTTCCGGTCCACAAGAGAATCGGAACGATCATCAGCAGCGCGCCGATGCCGACTCCCGTCGTCCACTTGTCTCTCGCCATGCTCCGGCCTCCTCCAATTAACGTGGGGCTCCGCCCCACACCGGGGCCCCCAACGCGGCTGCCGCGTTGGGGACGCCGCACCCCGGCTCGGTCGCTCGCGGGGCCCCTATGCCCCGCGCTGCTCCCTCGCAGGCGCGCCGTTCGCGCCTGGGACCGAGGACCGCGAACGAGGGACCAGGAACGAACACGACTCGGATTCCTGCTCTCTCATCTAAATTTAGTTCCACCTTTATCACAGCCCCGCTGCGCGGGGGCTAGCCGTCTTGACCGAAAACCTGACCCATTTGGTGCAAGTTTTGGGACTCAAGTCGGCCAGCTTCGCCGCGAGACAGCCGCCGCGTGTTCGCGAACACGAACAGACTGCTCGCCACCATCGCCATCGCCGCGAGCACCGGCGACACCCAACCCGCCAGCGCCAGGCCGATCCCGATGACGTTGTAGCCGAATGCCCACATCAAGTTCGTCACGACGGTGCGGCGGATCCGTCGCGCGAAGCGGAGCAGCCATGGCACCTGCATCAGGTTTCCGCCGACCATCGTGACGTCGGCCATTTCCCGCGCGACATCGGTCCCGCAGCCCAACGCAATCCCGACGTGCGCGGCCGCCAGCGCCGCCGCATCGTTGATCCCGTCGCCGACCATGACCGCACGCCGGCCGGCCTGCACCGCATCCACCTTTTCGTGCGGGAGCAGGGCGCATCGGATGTCGCCGATGCCGACAGTCGCGCCCAACCGCTGGGCGCTTCCACGCTCATCGCCCGTCAGCATCGCGACGCGCGTGCCGAGCCGCCGCAACTCGTCGACGGCTGCCTGCGCCTCCGTGCGCGCCTCTTCGGCCGTGACGAACGCTGCTCGCACCCTGCCCGCCCAGCCCAGGTACACGACGCTTTCGCCGCGCGTTCCGCGCTCGGTCGCGGTCTTGCCAAAAGCCGCGTCCATGTCGAGCCCGTAGCGTTCCATTAACCGCCGGCTTCCGAGGACGTACTCCGTGTCGCTGTTCGCGATTCGCCCGCGGATGCCCAACCCGGCGTTGATGTGCCAATCGGACAGCGGAAGCTCGGCGATGCCCGCCGCCCGAGCGCCCTCGCGCAGTGCGGATGCGATTGGATGTTGCGCGCGCGATTCGAGCGACGCCGCGATCTGGAGCGGCGACGGCGCACCGACGTCGGTCGCGCCGGCCGCGTCCATGCCGGCGTGCAGCACGTCCACGACCCGGAAGGTGCCTTCGGTCAGCGTCCCGGTCTTGTCGAAGAACACGTCCGAGGCTTGCGCCAGCCGCTCGAACACCGGGCCCGACCGCACGAAAATTCCGCGCCGGGCCGCGAGCGCGAGCCCGCTCCAGAAAGCCAGCGGCGTGGCGACCCCGAGCGTGCACGGGCAGGCGATCAGAAGAACGGAAAGCGCGATCAGCAGGCCGTGGACGAAGCCCAGACGGAGACCCCAGAAGACCAGGGCGGCAATCGCCAGCAGGATCACCAGCGGAGTGAAGATCGAGACGACGGCATCGGCCAGGCCGACCCAGGCCGGTTTCTGCCGCTTCGCGTCCTCGGCCAGGCGAGCGAGGCGCGCAACGGCGCGGTCCGGTGCGAGCGCGGTCAGCGTGATCACGAACGCGCCGTCCAGGCTCACCGTGCCGGCGAGGAGCCGATCGCCGGCCTCGCGAGCGATCGGCCGGCTCTCTCCCGTCAGCGCCGCCTCGTTCACGTCGCCGCCCCCTTCGCAGATGACGCCGTCGACAGGAATCGTCTCGCCCGACCGCACCAGCACCCGCTCGCCGATCTTCACGTCGGTCACCGCGACGACGACCTCTCCGTCTTCGCGCAGCACCCGCGCGGTATCCGGCACGAGACCGGCGAGCGTCCGCACCGCCTCGGTCGCCTGAGCGCGTCCTCGCGCCTCGAGGAAGTGGCCGAGCGTGAAGAACACCAGAATCATCGTGGCCGTATCGAAGTAGGTTTCGCCGCCCCGAACCACGGCTGCGACCGACGCCGCATACGCTGAGAAGGCGCCGAGAGCAATCAACGGCGCGATGCCGGCGCGCAGGTTGCGGAGGTCGGCGACGGCGTTGTGGACGATCGGGAGGCCCAACACCGCGACCGCCACCGTGGCCGTCAAGAGCACGTAGTACCGCACGAGGAGGGCGAGGGCATCGGGCTCGCCTGCCGCGCGGTGGAGCAGATACCGGTCGGCGTAGTGAGACCAGGAGAAGATCATCACCACCATGGCGCAGGTCACGCCGACGATCAGCCGCGCGAGCGCCAGCAGCGATTCGCCGCGTTCGCCGTGCTGGCCGGTGACGAGGGAGACGAGATAGCAGCCGTGGCAGCAGAACGATTGCAAGGCTCCGGCCATCCGGTGGCGCAGCGGATGTCTGCCGACCGGCAGCATGCAGTGGAAGCAGGTAATCGCGGCCGCCTCTGCCATTACAGCCTCAGATCGACGACCATGACGATGAGGAGCAGCGTCAGGTACACCAGCGACGCCATGAACGAGCGTCGAGCCGAGACCTGCGACGGCCGCCGAAACAACTGCAGGTTCTCCCAAAGAGCGATCCACGTTCCCATGGTCGGCGCCTCACCGGATTCGGCTGCGCAGCAACGCTGTGTTGATCGGGACGACGGTGGCGTCCGCGTCTTCACGATCGGTTGCTGTCGCGAGCGACAACAGCGCATTCACGACGAAGATGGCGCCGCCGAGAACGGCGATCACGCCACCCACGCCCATCACGTTCATGGGCGTCACCCATCGGGCGGCAGCCGCACCCAGCGCCGGATCAAAAGTCTTGCGCGGGGCCCCCTCGCCGCCGGCCCAGTTCATGCCCACGACGACCAGCAGCATGCCGACGCCGTACAACCACGGCTGCAGGGTCGCAAGCCGTGGCCACGCGATCTTGCCGGTGCGTACGAGCAGCCCGTGCGTCAGGCCCATGAACGCCATCGTGACGCCGCCGACGACGACCGCGTGATAGTGCGCGGGGATCCACATGGAGCTGCCGGTTTGCGCGCGCGCCAGCCCCAGCGCGATTCCGCCGACGAACAACGTCACCGAGCAGAGGAGCGCGGCCCCTTCCGGCGAAGACCACCCGCGCGGTCTGCGGGCGATCGCGCGCATCACGGCGCCGACGTGAACGAGCGTTGGCAGCGCCGCCGCGATGCCCATGAGCACGCTGAGCCGGAGGTTCGCCGGCAGCGCGCGTGGATCGAGAGGAAGCGTCGAGACGAACAGCAGGCCCGCCAGGATCACGTATCCGGTAAAGGCCAGCCGCGGGAGGCGGCCGTCACGCACCTCGACTCCAAATCCAATGCCGAGGAGCAGGTACCACGCCGAGACCATGGCCACGACATTGACGAACTGCAGAAGGTGACCGGTCATCCAGAAGAGGCTCTGGAAGAAGACGAAGTCTCCATGCAGACGACCAGCCGCTCCGAGTCGCAGCAGCGCCACACTACAGGCGGCGAGCGCGAGGACGCCAATCACCGCCGCCGATTGCATGCCGTGCTGCAACAGGGTGCGTCTCCCCGATACGCTCGCCACGGCGCTCCACGCAACCAGGCCCACGCCGAGCGCGACGATCGCGAGTCCCGCGAAGAACAACGGGTCGACAACGACGGAGACGTAGTCGGTGAGAACGGCTGCGCCCCGCCCTGAGAGAACCGCCACGATCAAGAGGCCGCTGCCGATCACCGCCAGCGCCAGGCTCCATGACGAACGGGTTGAGCGTCTCGCGGGCGCGGCAGCGAGGATCCACAGAACGGTCTCGAAGGCGAGCAGCCAGACCAGGAGGGAAAATGTGACGTGCCCGGCGATCGCCCGGTGCAGCCCTTCGGCGCTATGCAGCAGTTGAACGGCTGGTGTCCGCGTGAGCACTGCGAGCAGGGCGAAGGCGCCGGCGATCGCGAGCGCGCTCACCGCGAACAGCAGCCAGTGTCGAAGCTGCTGGAGCCGATCTTCGTCGGACGACAACGCCAAGTGCGAAATCATGCGTTCCTCATGTGTCCACGCTGACGATTCACACCGCGGACCGCGCCGGCTGGCGGCACGGTCGGGTCGCGGGATCCGGGAGGCCCCACAACGTGCCGACGATGTTCGTCGCGAAGGCCAGCACACCCAGACCGGCGGCAATCCCGCCGATCCAGAGCAGCGCGACCGGACCCGCCGCCGGCATCGTCACGAAGTAGCCACGTCGCTCGCCTCCGACGAGCGCGCTCCACAGCAGCGCGAGCGAGACGGCGAGGATCCCGCCGCCGTACAGACAGGGCTGCAGAGCGGCCAGCTTGGGGCTCAGCAGGCGGTGGCTCTGCTGGACGAGCTGCGTCGTGATCGACATGAACGAAAGCAGCACGGCGCCTGGGATCATCGCGTCGTAGTGAGACGGAACCCAGGCAGCGCTCGTCTGTCGAATGCCCAGCAACGCGATCAGAAGACCCCACGCGAAGAGCAGGATCGACATCGTCAGCCCCGATCCCAGCGCCCACAGCCGCGTCCGGAACGCGACCTTCAAGATCACGACGGCCAGCAGCGCGACCGGCAACGCCTGGGCGTCGGAGACCAGCACGTTCAACGTCGTCGCTTTGGGGAGGTCGAGCGGGTTCCACGCATAGAGGATGATCAGCGTGATCGCGGCGAATAGCACCAGCGCCAGAAAGTCGATCCGACCGACACGGTCGACCCTGCCCTGCGGATCCGGCGAGGGCAAGAGCCGGATCCAGGCGCTGATCATCGCTCCGATCACGGCGAACTGGATGAGGTGCGCCGGTCCCCAGAAGATGGCCTGGAACAGGACGTAGGGCGTACGCCAGGCAAGGCGGAACGCGAACCAATTGCCGAAGAGGCGGGTGATCGACGCGACGCCGGCGAGCCCTGCGCTGATCATCATGGCCGCGATGCACAGCATCCCGTACAGAACGAGAGGCATCCGAGCCACCTCGGCGCTCGTGACCGCGTAGACGTAGCAACCGGTCGTCAACGCGATGCCGGCCATGAAGAGGCCGAACCCCGTGAGGAAGACCGGTTCGACGACGACGGGCACGAACTCGGTCAGCACCGGATCACCCCAGGTTCCCAGCGTGCCGATGACGGCGAGCAACGCGCCGGCGACGGCGAGCCAGAAGCCGATCCACGCGGCGACGCGGGGAAGCCGTGATCCGTCGAGCAGCAGCAGGGAGTCGATCCAGAACGCCGCGATGAACGCGGTGCCCGCGAGAACCAGGGAGAAAAAGACGTGGCCGACGAGCAGTCGCTCGACGATCGTCGATCCGAGTCCGGCGTTCGTCCCTGCCGCGATGGTGGCGGCCGCAAGCGCGAAGAGCGCCGCGAACACCGTCGCCGCCGTTGCAAGCAGCACCCACGCGTTGAACAGCCGCCGACGGTCGAGCGCGTCCGATCTCATACCGTGGCGGAAGGCGCGGGGTTGCCGCCGGCGAAGGCGGGCCGCTCGGACGGCAGCCACAGGTCTTTCGCCTCCGCCACCATCTCGGGCCCACGCGTGCTTCCAGCGAACATGCTCGTGAGCGCGATGACCACGAAGATCAGGATGCCGGTCGCCGTCAGCACGCCAGCAATCCCGAGAAGGTTCATGGAATTGAACCAGTTGGGCACCGGGGCGTCGGCTCCGAGGAACCGGATGTCCTGCATGCGGCGAGGGACCCCCAGGTGGGCGCCCCAATGCATCGCGGCAATAAGGAGCGTGAACCCGAGACCGGTGAGCCACGCCTGGTACTGGGCGAAGCGCTTCCCCTTGATTTCGAAGCCGAGGTGCGGCAGGAACCCATAGGTGAACGCCATGAAGCCCAGCGTCGCGCCGCCGGCCAGCGTGCCGTGGATGTGCGCCGGGATCCACATGTTGTTGTGCTCGATCATGTTGATCTGCATGGTGGTCGCCGCCGTCCCGTCGAATCCCCCGACGCCGAACAGCAAGACGGAGAATGCCAGCAGGACCATCGGGGGATTGTTCCAGCCCCATTCGCGCAGCCAGCCCCAAAGCCCGCGGACGCCACGACCGCGCAGCGTTTTCTCGACCGAGGCCGGGACGGCCAGGCCGTGCATGGCGCTTGGAACACCAAGGAAGATGCCGACGACGGTGGCGCCGATCCACTTCACCGCGAGGGACCACGTCGGGTCCACGAGGAAGTGGTGCATGAAGACTGGCAGGGTCGTCACCAAGTACAGCGCAAAGGCCCAGCGTGAGAATTTCTCCGACACCGGTTTGGCTTTGACCATGAAGGTCGCAGTTCCGTACCACGCCACCACCATCGCTGTGATGTTCGTGTACTGGAGCGTGTGACCCATCGACCAGAAGGTCGCTTTGAAGTACAGCGGGTCCACCTTCGGTATCAGGATCCGGAACGCCCACAGCACCGTAGGAACGAACGCGGCGACCGCGCCGATGATGGCGACAACCGTCAGGATGGCGGCGACCGCCATTCCGTATGTCAAGAGCGGCAGCGACCCGAGGTACGTTCCTTCGGCGCGAGCCTTGAGAATGTTGAGACCGAACAAGATCAGCAGCGTGAGGAGTCCGACCGCGTAGATGATGTGACCGAGATAGAAGAGCGGATCGGCTCTGAGCGGGACGTACATGGTGTACATGACGCTCGCGTTCCCGCTGGCCACGGTCCCCAGGATCATCAGGATCCCGAGGAACGCCAGGCCGTACGCCAGCCAGCCCAGGGCCGGCGAAATGAGGCGCGTCCGGAGCAGGGAGGTGCAGGCCCAGAGCCAGAGCGTCGCCTCGAACACGTGCGGCCAGATGGTCAAGGCCAGGATGCCGTGGAACGTCAGGGCCATGTAGTAAGCGGAGGGCCAGAGCAGCTGGATCGCCGGCGCGCGCGTGAGCGCCACCAGAAGCGCCGCGATGACAGCGCCCCCGAGCGCGAGGAAGGCGGTTACCAGGAACGTGACGATGAGCCTGCGGGTTGCGCGGTCGAGCCGCAACCCCGTTTCCGGATCGGTGTATATCGCTTCCACGTCGTCCTCCGTCGTTGTGCGGGCCGCGCTTATTCCTCGACGATGATTTTTCCCATCATGGCCTGGTGTCCCACGCCGCAGTATTCGCCGCAGTACACGAGGAACGTTCCGGTGGTGTTCGGCGTCAGGGTCACCCCCTGCGCATGACCGGGCACGGCCTGAAAGCTGAGGCGCTGCCCCGCGATTTGCGGGTTGTGCGTGACATCGACCGAGGAGTACCAGACCGTGTAGGTCTGCCCTTTTTTGAGGATGAGATCCGGATAGAAGCTCCACATCCGCGCGAGCAGGTACGCGTCTTCTCCAGGCGGCACGCGCACCGTGCGTGGGCCCACCTGGTACTTGTCGACGAACTCGGCCACCCGTTGCGAGAACTCCTCGGGCGTCGCGTGGAATTGCTTCACCGGGTTGTTGTGATTTCCTGCCAGCAGCATGGTCGCACTCAACCCGATCAGGAAAATTGCCTGCCCCAGCAGGACCCAGAGGAAGATCCGCTTGTCGACTGGCATCTGCCGCTCCCAACCAGCAACGGGCGGATCGAAGACCGTTCCAGCCATCGCACGCGCTCCTTCAGAAAAACGAGCCCGCTACCACGGAATCCTCATCCCCGAGGTGCCGAACGGCGCCGTGAGGAAGTAGTAGTGGTTTTGAACCTCGAGCACCGTCCACAGAATGAAGGCAAACCCTTCGAGCATACAAAGAAAGAACCAAAATCCGAGGCTGTCGAGCCACACCCCCACGATTGTCTTGGGCTGCCCGCCGACGACAACCACTGTCTCTGCGCTCATCGCACCCCCCATTTCCCAGAGAGCTCCCAGAAGATCAGGCTATAGAGCGCCACGAAGATCGCGATGTACACGAAGTTAATGACGAGCGTCCCTGGCGTCTCCCATTTTTCCATTTGCACACCTCTGTATTCGTTGCCTCGCTCCCGCAATTGCCGCCAGCTTGTCCTCGTTCAAGACAACGAACTGCGTCGGCGCCACCTCAATGACGCCGTCGTGCTGCAGGTCGGTCAGCGACTTCGAGATCACCCGTCTCACCGTGCCGACGAGCGCCGCCAGTTCGTTCAGGGTCAGGTCGCGCCGAATCGCTATTCCTTTGTCCATGCAGATCCCGTTCACCTGCGTCTGCTCGAAGATCCAGAGGGCGAGCCGGGCCGTGACCCCGGTGAAGGCCAGCCGACTCGCGAGTGACACCAGACGACGCAGCTCCAGGTTCAGCGCGCGCAGCAACATCTTCTGCATCGACGGGTGCTTGGAGACGAACGCGCGGGCCTGCGATCCGGCGAGATGGTAAAGCGTGGCCCGCGTCAGCGCCTCGGTCGTGAAGATGTCCCGATCGCCCTCGAAGAGCGGCGTCATGTTGACGGGGTCGCCCGATTCGAGCACCGCAATTATCAGCTCGCGTCCGGCCGACCTGGCGCTGACCCTTCTCGTCAGCTTCACCTTGCCGGACTTGACGACGTACAGCGCGTCCCACGGCGTGCCTTCGCGGGTGATCACCTGGTGCTTGTCGAAGGTCCTCTCCTCGAGAATGCCGTGCAATTCCTCGAGTTCCCGCACCGTCAGCTGAGCGAACAACGGGAGGGCCTGGAGTGAGCGGATGGACTCGCGCATCGCGATCCTCTCTCGTCTGCCTTGCCGGCATGCGCAGGGAGAACGACCTGGATCGTCTCTTATAACATCGCCGGCAAAAGCCTTCTGTGACTAAAGTCCTAACGAGGCCCTGCCTCAGACCGTCGAGCATGTCGTGCGTTGACCGGAGACCGGGGCGCGGTCTGAGGCAGGGCCTCGTTAGAAATAAAAGAGGAGCCCCGGAAGCAGGCAGGGGGTGTACCCTGCGCCTACGTCATAGACCCTGTTCGGGTCGGTGGCCACATGGGCCGCGCTCTCCGGGAGCTCCATCACCAGGGTACGCAAACACGTCGCTGAGATCCGCCAGAACCACGTGACGTTCGCATTGGAAGCGATCGACCGGATGTATCTCAATGCGTACGTCCCCTCGGTGCAAACCGGGGGCGGCGTCGCCCACTTTCTAAAGACACCGCTGGGCGTCCGGGTCCCATCGACGGTGATGGTGGCGCCCATGAGCGAGCGGTTCGTGAAGGGGTTGGAGCAGTCCGTCAAGACGCACGGGATCGACCTGACGCAATACAAGAAGTCGAAGGTCAAGCAGTACCACACGGAAGGCCAAGCCCGCCGCACCGAAACCACCATCAATGACCCCGACGACTTCGCGATCGGTCGCGCGCTCCCCAATCTGCCCGCCCTGCGGGAGATCGGCTTTGCCGCCCA
>JAHFUI010000013.1 GCA_023265175.1 Acidobacteriota bacterium | reverse complement strand
CTTCGACGCGGTCCTCTCGGGCCGCTCCGCATGACTCGGGGTCGGTGTGGCTCGCTAGGCCTTCACCGTATGACTCTTTCATTCACTACACCTCGCCGGTTTAGCCCGGCGCACAAGGAGCTGCTCATGGCCCGGCATTCGGCTTTCATCGGTTCTATCATCGTCGCCGTCTTCGTCGCTCATTCGGGGCCGCTCGGCGGCGCCGGTAGCAGCATCTCGGGCACTGTCAAAGTCACAGGCCTCGCATCGAACGCCGACGCGGTGGTTTACGTGCAGCAGGCACCGGGAACCTTCGCACCGTCGGCCAAACCAGTCGAGATGGATCAGAAGCTGTACCAGTTCATCCCGCGCGTCCTCCCAATCCTCGCGGGGACGACGGTGAAGTTTCTGAACAGCGATCCGACGCCGCACAACGTGTTCTCGCCCGACAACGAGAAGTACAACCTCGGGACGTGGCCCCAGGGGCAGACCAAAGATTACGTGTTCAGCAAGTGCGCGAAACCGCCGTGCGTCTACACGCAGCTCTGTCGCGTCCACCCCGAGATGGAAGGGTACGTCGTCGTGCTGCAGAACCCGTTCTTTGCTGTGACCAACAAAGACGGCCGCTACGACATCGAGAATGTGCCGCCGGGAAGCTACCAGCTCGCTGTGTGGCACGCGAAAGCGAAGGCTCAACCCAAGGCCGTGACGGTCGACGCCGGTAAGCCGGCAACTGTCGATCTCGTGCTCGCGCGTTGAGCGCGCGGTTACATTATGGCGGCGCGAGAGTACTCGGCGGTCGTTCCCGACTTCCAGTACTTCCTCAATCTGCTTCCCTGCCGCACCGCCTGCCCGGTGCGCACCAACGCCGGCGGGTACGTTCGCGCCGTCGCCGAAGGGGATACCGCGCGCGGATATCGGATTGCCCGCGCCCCGAACCCGCTCGCATCGATCTGCGGTCGCATCTGCGCGCATCCCTGCGAGTTGAAGTGTCGCCGCGGCGTCATCGATCAGCCCATCTCGATTCGCGCGCTCAAGCGGACGCTGACCGAGCGGCACGGCGTCGAAAACACGCTGAGCGCCCAACCGGCGCCGTTGACGCCGCTGCAGCTGGCCGTCACGGGCGCGGGCGGTGCCGCCCGCGTCGCCGTCATCGGCGCCGGTCCGGCCGGACTGAGTTGCGCGCACGATCTGGCGCTCGTTGGCTACCGCGTCACGCTGTTCGACGCCGCGCCGGTCGTCGGCGGCATGCTCTATCAGGGCGTGCCCGAGTACCGGCTGTCGCGCGATCTGATTCGCGCCGAGGTCGATCAAATCCTGTCGCTCGGTGTGGAGCTGAAGTTGGAGTGGCGGCTCGGCCGCGACTTCACGGTCGGCGATCTGCGCCGCAACGGGTACGCCGCGGTCTTTCTCGCCCTCGGCGCGTCGCGCGGCCGCGACCTGAATATTCCCGGCCACGATCTCGACGGCGTCATCAACGGCGTCGACTTTCTGCTGAACGCGAACCTGGGCTACCGGGTCGCGCTTGGCGAGCGCGTGATCGTCATCGGCGGCGGTAATGTCGCCATCGACGTTGCGCGGACGGCCCTCCGGTACGCGGCTGCAGAAGAACGCCCCGAATTGTCCGGAGGCGCCGAGCAGTTGCTGCAGACGTGGGGCTACGACAATGCGTTCATCGACGCTGCGCGAACAGCCCTGCGCCTCGGCGCACGGCACGTGCAACTGGTCTCGCTCGAATCGCGCGCGCAGATGCCGGCACATCCCGACGAGGTGCGCGAAGCCGAGGAAGAGGGCATCACGCTTCTGCCGGGCGTGGGCCCGAAAGCGATCCTCGGCCGGGAGGGACGGGTCGTTGGACTGGAGACGCTCGACGTGGCGGCGCTCGTCGACGCGAACGGTCGTTTCAATCCGTCGTTCACGCCGAACACCGAGCGGCGTGTCGACGCCGACACGATCATCCTGGCCGTGGGCCAGCAGCCGGACACGAGCTGTCTGGCGGCGGATTCCGAGATTGAGATCACTCCGCGCGGTTTGGTGGCCGTCAGCGCCCGCACGCTCGCCACGACGATGCAGGGGGTGTTCTGCGGCGGCGATCTGGCGTTCGGGCCGCGCATCGTGATCGAGGCGGAGGCCGACGGCAAGCGCGCGGCGCTCGCGATTCATGAATCGCTCGGCGGCGGGACCGTGCCCCGCGCACACGCGCGGTTCCGGCCCATCGCATTGAACCGCGCGGGCGATCGATACGATCGGATCCCACGCCAGACCGTTCCGACCTTGCCGGTCACGCGGCGCACCGGCTTTCGCGAAGTGGAGGTGGGCTACAGCGAGGAACAGGCGCGCCTGGAGGGGTCGCGCTGCCTGTGGTGCAACGTCGAGACGATTTTCGACTCGGAGCGCTGCATCCTCTGCAGCGGGTGCGTTGAGATCTGTCCCGAAGCCTGCCTCGCGCTCGTGCCGGCGTCACGCCTGCGCCCATCGGCGGCGATCGACGCCGTGCGTGAGGCCATCGGCGCCGGAACCGACGTGGCCGCCATCGTCAAAGACGAAGCGCGGTGCATTCGGTGCGGGCTGTGCGCCGAACGATGTCCCACGGGAGCCATCACGATGGAAGCCCTTGAAATCGACGAGTCGCCGCAGACCGCGCTCGGGTTGTATCACGAATCAATGGACGAGGGGCGGGCATGACGAACGATCGCGTTCCGCCTGGGAGCGTGGCCGAGAAACCGGAACGCCCCGATCGCGTGCGGCGCAGCATGTTCGTCATCGGGTGCATCGGCATCGGCGCAGCGACCGCGGGCTTCCTCGCAGCCACCGTTCGGTTCCTGGTGCCGAACGTGCTGTACGAGCCATCGCGCCGGTTCGGCATCGGGCCGCCGACGGTTTTCCCGCCAGGCGCCGTGACCTTCCTGCCCGACCGGCGACTGTACGTGTTCAATGGGGCCGACGGCTTCTACTCCATCTCGTCGGTGTGCACGCACCTCGGTTGCAATGTGAAACGCGGCGGACCCGGGTTCGAGTGCCCCTGTCACGGAAGTCAGTTCGACGAGAACGGTCAGGTCGTCCAAGGACCGGCCACCAAGGCGCTGGCGTGGTACGCGCTCAGCCTCTCGCCGCACGCACAGCTCGTGGTCGACCTGGATCAGCCCGTGAACCCAGAGTTTCGCCTCCGCGCTTAACAGCCCGTGGTGAAAGTCTGGCGTCGCACCGAGACGGGCGAGGCGCCCCGTCGACCACCCCAGCGCGGCTGCCGCGCCGGGAACCCCGGCTGGCAAAGCGCGACGACGGAGAATACCGGGAGTATTTGACGGAGGAGCAACGCAGCCAGCGGGGATGCATCGCCCGTCGAACGGGGTCCCCAACGCGGCTGCCGCGTTGAGGGGCCCCGAATGCTGCCAGACTTTCACCACGGGCTGTTAAGTGGAGTGTGATGTGAGCCAGACGTTGTGGAACCGCACGTTGACATGGTCCGGCGCTGTGCGCCGCTCTGTCTCCCGCGTCGGCTGGCCCGCGACGGACAAGGACCGCGCCGCAGCGATGATCTCGAGCCTGTTCCTGCACATCCATCCGGCGCGGGTCAGCCGCCACGTGCTCAAGCCGGCCTACACGTGTGCGCTGGGGCTCATCGCGGGAGTCCTGTTCGTGGTCCTCTCCGTGACCGGGCTGGCGCTGATGCTCTACTACGTGCCGTATCCGCCCGAAGCGTACAGGAGCATGAAAGACCTGCAGTTCGTCGTCACCTTCGGCATTGTGCTGCGCAACATGCATCGCTGGTCGGCCCACGCCATGGTCATGGTCGTCTTCCTGCACATGTGCCGGGTGTTCTGGACCGGCTCGTACAAGCCGCCACGCGAGTTCAATTGGGTCGTCGGCGTCCTGCTGTTGCTTCTGACGCTGGGCTTGTCGTTCACCGGATATCTGCTGCCGTGGGATCAGCTCGCGTTCTGGGCCATCACCGTCGGCACCAACATCGCGGCGTACGCGCCGGTCGTCGGCGATCAAGTGAAGTTCCTGTTGCTGGGCGGTCACGTGATTGGCCCGATGACGTTGCTGCGTTTCTACGTGCTGCACTGTGTAATGCTGCCGCTTGCGATGCTGTTGCTCATCTCCCTGCACGTGTGGCGTGTGCGGAAGGACGGGCTGAGTGGAGCGGAAGTCCACGCGCCGGCAGCAGAGGAAGTGGCCGGCGTCTTTCCGCCGTCGACGAAGACCTACGGGCTGATGGCGCTCAGCAAACGCCCGCGAACGTCAGTCGAGGCGCGCGACCCCAACGATGACGTGTTTGCGTGGCCGCAGCTTCTGTATCGCGAACTGCTGGTCGCCCTGGCGGTGAGCGTCGCCCTCCACGTCGTGTCGTTGGTGTTCATGGCTCCGCTCGAAGAGATGGCGGATCCGACGCGCACACCGAACCCGGCGAAGGCGCCCTGGTATTTCCTCGGGCTGCAGGAGCTCGTACACTACTCGGCGTTGGTGGGTGGCGTGATCGTCCCCACGCTGCTCGTGCTGGCGTTGCTGGTCGTGCCCTACTTCGACCGCGGCAAGGCAGGCGCCGGCCAGTGGTTCGCCCCAGAACGGCGGGTCGCCAACGCCGTCTTCACCACGCTGGCGGTGATCTTCGCCGGCCTGACCATCATCGGCACGCTGTTTCGTGGACCGAACTGGGCGTGGGTGTGGCCGTGGAAGTGAAGACCATCGCGCCGCCCCGGCTGCACCTCGTGTTTGCGGGCCTCGGCCTCGCGTTCCTGCTGATCTTCTCGTGGGTGCTGTTTCACGAAGGGACGGCGGAATGGAGGACAACGCAGGCGCGCTTTCGGCGGCTCGAAACGACCGTCAAGAATCCGCACCAGCTCGCCCAGTCGGTCAGTGTCGCCGGGCTCCGCCAGATCTGGCTGCCCGATCTCGGGCGGGTCGACCGCTGCGGGACGTGCCATCTCGGCATCGACGATCCAGCGTTCACGGGCGCGCCCCGGCCGTTCGCAGCGCATCCGGGCACCTGGCTGTCGACGCATCCAACCGATCGATTCGGCTGCACGGCGTGCCACGACGGCCAGGGGCAGGCGACCGATTATGCCAACGCGGCGCATCAGCCGCAGCCGTTCGTGTCGCGGCCGATGCGGCCACTCGAGACCATCGAAGCGAACTGCGGCGCCTGCCACCGCGCGCTCGATCCGCCCGATGCGCCGCGCCTGGCCGAAGGCCGACGGCTGATCATCGAGTGGGGCTGTTTCAGTTGCCACGACATTCCCGGCTTCGAAGGGCTGACGTTCAGAGGGCCGGCGCTCGACAGCATCGGGTACAAAGTTCGGCCCGGATGGTTGTCGGTGTGGTTGGGCGATCCGAAAAGTTATCTCCCGCAGTCGAGGATGGGCAAGTTCCGGCTCTCCCCTGATGAAATCGCCAACCTGCAAGGGTTCTTGCTCTCACAACGAGCCCAAGCGCCCCTCGACAACACCGGCGTCGACTGGAAGAAAGCCGACACAGCGAATGGCCGCGCCTTGTTCGGCGAGCTCCGATGCGTCAGTTGCCACGCCGTCAACGGCCGCGGCGGGACGATGGGACCGGAGCTGACACGGATCGGAGACAAGGTGCGGCGCCCCTGGTTGTTCAGCTACCTGAAGGATCCGCATCGTGTTCAGCCCGACACCCCGATGTTGCGGTATCGCCTTACCGACGATCAACTGCGGGATCTCACAGCGTTCCTGTACGAAGAATACAGTTCCGCCGGCGCCGGACCCGAGCCGACACCGGCGACGTACCAGGACGCCCGGCTCTTGGCGGCGGGACACGCCGTGTTCGAACGCCGCGGCTGCGCGAGCTGCCACCAGCTCGCGGGGACCAAAGATACCGGCCGCATTGGTCCGAGCCTGGCGGGCATCGCCGATCGGGATCCCGACGAGTTGCCGTACGGCAGCAACATCGTCCGGCATACCACCGATAACTACATCTTTCTGAAAGTGCTGTTGCCCGACACGCTGGGCCAGCCCTCCTCGATGCCGACATACGGCTTCACGCCCGCCGACGCCGCGAAGATTGCCCTCGCGCTGGCGAGCATTCGGAAAACCGATCTGCCGGCGTCCTACGTGCTACGGCGTCCGGCGCCGGTGCCGTACCGGCCGGGCGGCAAGTTCGGTGAGCTGGTCACCCGATATCGGTGTCTCAGTTGTCACAGCGTCGGGGGATTCGGCGGCGATTTGTCCACCGTGCCGCTGGATCGGATTGGCAGCCAGCTCCAGCACGATTACGTCGCGAAGTACCTGCTCAATCCAGGAGCCGTGCGCGTCAGCGTCGAGGCCCGTATGCCCGTCTTCCACATGTTGCCTGAGGAAGCCACATCGATCGCCGACTACTTTTCGACAGTGTTTCTTGACGACAGCATCGAGCAGTACGACACCAACTTTACGGCTGCAGAAACGCGTCGTGGCGAGGAACTGTACGGGCAACTGGGATGTGAGGCGTGCCATCAACTCGGGACGAAAGGCGGTTACGTCGGGCCCGAGCTCTCGGCGAGTGGCGCCCGGTTGAAGGCGGGATGGATAGCGGCGTGGCTCTCGACTCCGCAGAGATACAAGCCGGACACGCTTCAGCCCGATTACGGGCTGTCGAGCACGGACGTGCGGGCGCTCACAGCCTACCTGAGCAGCCTCGGGCGCAGGGATGCTGCCAAGGCGCGCGGAGGAGATGCACGATGAGAGCGCGGGCATCGCGAGCGGCGGCCATCATGGCGCTGGCGCTCACCACTTCGGTCGCGTGCCGAACCGGCCCGCCATCGCAGCCCGGCGACCCCATGCTCGACGCGATTCGCGCGGAAGAGCGCCAGGGCGACTTGTCGTACGTCGAGAGCCAGGGCAAACATCTGTTCCTGCATTACTGCGCGACGTGTCACGGCGATGAGGCACGAGGCGA
This sequence comes from Acidobacteriota bacterium, assembly GCA_023265175.1. GTDB lineage: Bacteria > Acidobacteriota > Vicinamibacteria > Vicinamibacterales > CAVVIG01 > JAHFUI01. The sequence goes on along the minus strand of JAHFUI010000013.1, from coordinate 40,568 downwards.
CGGCCAGAACGCGTCCAATCTGAGTCCGCCGCCGCCCGACATGACGGCCTCGAAGAGCATTCTGGACGCCACGCTCCTCGAAAAGGTGATCACACAGGGCAGCGCGGCGGTCGGCCGTTCGCCGCTGTCACCGCCGTGGGGGCGCAGTCTGAGCCGGCAGGAGATCGATTATCTCGTCGCGTATTGTCAATCACTGAGCCGGAAAAAAACCCAGAAGCCGTGATGACGTTCGGCACGCGTCATTCACTCACACGCGTTTAACCGATCTCCGCTGGTTCTGGCGTCTCTGCTTTGGGCTCGGGCACGTCAGTCAACGTCGCCTCGGTCAACAGCAGCACGCCGGCCACCGAGACCGCGTTCTCGAGCGCGATCCGTACGACCTTGGTTGGATCGATGATGCCCGCATCGATGAGATCGACATAACAGCCACGACCCGCGTCGAACCCGTACGCGCCAGTCCCAGTCCGCATGCGATCCACGACCACCCCGCCGTCGACGCCGGAGTTCTCCGCAATCTGGCGCGTCGGCGCCTCCAGCGCGCGCTTGAGCATCAGCGCGCCGGTCCGCTCATCGCCGGTGCAGGCGGACGCCTCCTGCTCGACGCTGTCAATCGCTCGCAGCAGCGCGAGCCCACCGCCGGGCACAATCCCCTCCGCCATCGCCGCCTTCGTCGCACTGATGGCGTCCTCGAACGCCTCCCTGCGGTTCTTCAACTCGGCTTCCGATGGCGCGCCCACGCGGATGACCGCAACGCCGCCGGTCAGCTTCGCAAGCCGCTCCTCGAGCTTTTCGCGGTCGTAGTCGGAGGTGGCGGCCTTGATCTGCGTGCGGATTTCATTCGCGCGTCCGTTGATGGCGTCCTTCGTGCCCGCGCCGCCCACAATCGTGGTGGACTCCTTGTCCACCACGACGCGCTTGGCCTGACCGAGATCGGTGAGCGTCACGTTGGCGAGCTTGATGCCGAGCTCCTCGGCGATGAGACGCCCGCCGGTGAGAATCGCCATATCTTCGAGCGTCGCGCGGCGTCGATCACCGTAGCCTGGCGCCTTCACGGCGACACAGGGCAGCACCCCCCGCACTTTGTTGACGACCAGCGTGGCTAGCGCGTCGCCCTCAATGTCGTCAGCCACCACGAGCAACGCTTTCCCGCTCTTCGCAATCTGCTCGAGCAGCGGCAGCAGATCGGTCATCGTGCTGATCTTCTTCTCGTGCAGAACGATGACGGGTTCCTCGAGAACGGCCTTCATTTTCTCGGCGTCCGTAATGAAGTATGGCGACAGGTAGCCGCGGTCGAGCCGCATGCCCTCGACCACTTCCACCATCGTCTCGGTCCCCTTGGCTTCCTCCACTGACGTGGTGCCCTCCGCTCCGACCCGCTCGAGCGCATCGGCGACGGTCTCGCCGATGCTGGCCTCGTTGTGGGCCGAGATCGTCGCGACTTGCACCCGCTGTTTGTGGTCGGCCACGGGGCGCGACAGCTCCTTCAGTCGCCCAACGACCGCGTGAAGCGCGCGATCGAGGCCGCGCTTCAGGTCGACGGCACTGGCGCCAGCCGCGATATTTCTCACGCCTTCGGCGAAGATCGCCGCCGCCAGAAGCGTGGATGTCGTGGTCCCGTCGCCAACGAGGTCGCCAGTCCGCTCGGCCGCCTGTCGAATAACTTGCGCGCCCAGATTCTCTTCAGGATCCGGGAGCTCGAACTCCTTGGCGATCGTCACACCATCGTTGCAGACGATGGGACGGCCCCATTTCTTCCCGATGAGGACGCACTTCGATTTTGGGCCGAGCGTCACACGCAGGGCATCGGCGAGCGCCAACGCACCGTGCAGGATTTTTTCGCGCGCCGCGGACTGCACGAGCAAGCGTTTATGGGGCACTGCAGACCTCCGTCCAGCGTTTCGTTCACGTTGAAGTGCCGGATTTCCGGCACGCCACCCTGCCACTTGAATTAGACTGCAAATAGCCTGCTCAGAACGGGCGCTTCTCGCTGCTGGGCCGGCGGTATTGCATTTGCGTCACTTTTGATATGACTGGCGAACGTTTCGGGCCGGAAAGCCGAGGAGGAAGGCCGCCATGCGAACCGCTGAAATTCCCCGCCACGAGTGGACCCGGACGCTTGACGAATTCACGGCGATTCACGAGGGCTGGCTCATTTCCCTCGACGTCCTGGGTCCCGCGATTGGCGCTCAACTGGAAATCAACGATCTACCGCTGCTCGGCGTTTCGGCCGACCGCATTGATCACGACGGCACGATCTCGATTTCGGCGGCACGGGCGGCCTCCGTACACATCACCCACACGATTCACGGGGTGACGCGTGTCTACATCGAGCGCACCGATGAGGGCGCCGATGCCGCCCTCGCGATCGAATCGGCCGACGGTACGACGACGATTCTTCGATTCCGCGCTGTTGTGTTGCCGGAAACCGTGGACGGCATCGCGCCCCGATGACCGCACGGGCAGACGTCACGACATCTCTGCCGGCGGCAGCAATCGCCTATTTTTCGAAGGAGTCCCTATGCAGCGTTCCGATAGAACCATTTCTTCTGGAGCTCCGTTGCGGCGACGTAGAGCGCGGTGATTGCGAATATGGCAACGAGCAGCGTCCCTGGAAGCCGAACGAAGCCGAACACGCTCGCAAAGGGCACATACGGGATCGCGAACGCCAGCACGATGAGGCTTGCCGTTGAGACCAGGAGCACCGTGCCCGGCCGACTCCGAAAGAACGGTCGTCTCGTGCGCACCACCAGTGCGATGACGAGCTCGGTGAGCAGGGACTCGACGAACCAGCTCGTACGGAACGTGGCTGTGTCTGCGCGAAAAATGCCAAGGAGCACGCCAAACGTGAGGAAGTCGAAGATGGAGCTCAACATGCCGAACTCCAACATGTAGCGACCGATGAACCCGATGTTCCAGCGGCGCGGGCGATCCACGAGCTCTGTATCCACGCTGTCGTCGGCCAGCCCAACGGCCGGCACATCGGACAGGAAGTTATTGAGCAGGATTTGTCCTGCCGTGAGCGGCAGAAACGGCAGGAACAGCGAGGCGGCCGCCATGCTGACCATGTTCCCCAGATTGGCGCTCGTGGTGATCAGCACGTACTTGAGCGTGTTCGCAAACGTCTTGCGACCTTCCTCGATGCCGCGCCGGATCACGTCCAAGCTGCGCTCCAGCAGCACAAAATCGGCCGCTTCTCGCGCCACGTCCACCGCCTGCTCCACCGAGAGGCTCGTGTCGGCCGCGTGCATGGCCGGCGCGTCGTTGACCCCGTCCCCCAGGAAGCCGACGACGTGGCCCATCTTCTTCAGCGACAGGATGATCCGTTCCTTCTGATTCGGATCCACCTCGACGAATAGGTCGATCTTCTCGGCCGCGTGCCACAGCGCCTCGTCATTGAGCTCGTCGAGCTCGCGCCCGGTGAGTACGCGATCCGCGCGCATGCCGACGAGCGTCGCGATGTGCTGCGCGACGAGACCGTTGTCGCCTGTAATGACCTTGACGGAGACGCCCAATTCCGCGAGGCCCGCAAGTGCCTCGGACACGCTTTCTTTCGGACGATCGAGGAACGTCAAGAACCCCATGAAGGCCAGGTTGCGCTCGTCTTCGCGACTGTACGCGGGCTTCTCATCGATGTGTCCAGCCGCGATGGCCAGCACTCGAATACCGTGACGGCTCCACTCCTCATAGCGCTGCTCGAGTTGAGCCGACAGTGTGCGATTGAGGGCGGTGCCATCGGCGGATCGCGTGCAGACTTCGAGTACATGGTGGAAGGCGCCCTTCGTGATGAGGCGCACCCCCTCCGGATCGTGAACCACGACGGTGACCCGCTTGCGGACGAAGTCGAACGGAATCTCGGCAACCTTGCGGACACGGCCGAGATCCGGGGTTCGGGCCTTCAGGATTGCCTCGTCGAGCGGGCTGGCGACACCGGTCTCGAGCGCCGCATTGCAGCTTCCGAGATCCAGCACCTCGCTTGAAGGTGCGCCGGAGGCGTCGTATGCGCCTTCCACCTGAACGACGCCCTCAGTGAGTGTGCCCGTCTTATCGGTGCAGAGGATGTCCACGCTCCCCAGGTTCTCGATCGCGTTCAGACGCCGTACCAGCACGCCGTGGCGGGCCATCATCTGGGCGCCTCTGGCCAGGTTGACGCTGAGAATGGCCGGCAGCAGCTCCGGGCTGAGCCCCACAGCAAGCGCGACGGAGAAGAGCAGCGTGTCGACAGGTGGCCGCCCGCGGAAGATATGGGCGACGAAGACCAGGAGCACGATCATCAGCATCGCGCTCGTGAGCAAATACCCGAAGTGGCGGATGCCGCGGTCGAACTCCGTCTCGGGTGGCCGCAGCGTGAGGCGATGCGCGATGGCCCCGAACTCCGTTGCCGCTCCGGTCTTGACGACGAGGCAGCGCGCCGTGCCGCTGCGAACGTTCGTGCCGAGACAGACGCAATTCCTGCGCTTGGCGAGACCGGCGGACACCGGAGCGATGCCAGCTCTTTTCTCAACGGGAAAGCTTTCGCCGGTCAACACCGCTTCGCTGACGAAGCAGTCCGTCGCGTCGAGCACGACGCTGTCCGCCGGGACGAGACTGCCGGCCGACAGCAGCACGACGTCTCCTGGCACCACATGTTCCATCGGCACCAGCTCTGGATGCCCGTCTCGGAGCACGTTGGCCCGCACCCGCACACGCGCGCGCAACGCCGCGGCAGCGGCCTGCGCGCTGTACTCCCGGGAGTACCCGATGCCCACGGTCGCAACGACGATGGTCAGAACGATGGCCGAATCGAGCCACTCGCCCGAGAGGGCCGAAGCGGCCGCGGCAAAGATGAGGAGCAGCAGCAACGGACTGCGGAGCTGCCTGAGCAGCACGCCCACTCTCGACAGCGGTCGATGGTCCTGAAGTTCATTCGGCCCGTAGTCGCGGAGGCGCCGGGCCGCTTCGGCGGAAGAGAGTCCTTCAGCCGTCGAGCGGAGCTGACGCACGATCTCCTCGGCGTCAAGCGCCCAGTAAGCCCCGAGCTCCGAGTCCGGCAGTTGGGGAGGACGGCGCATCGGCGGCCAGAGTGGTACAGTTATTCGCAGACGGGGCCTTAGCTATCTGACAGCCGCCAATGGCCGGCCGGCCTTCGCCTCGGCCGCCGCGACGCGCACGGCAGTTGCGATGGCGGCGCATCTCGCACCACGCGCACGCGTCCGACGCCAATCCGCTCGCCCACGGCTTACTGAGGACGCGCGCTGTGCGCCTGCGCGACCAAGGCCGTCGCATCGCGCATCTCGAATGGCTTGTTCACCACACGATAGGCGCCAAGTTCCAGTGCTCCCTTGGTGACTTCGGGAGACCCGTACGCCGTCATCAAGATCACTTGGGAGCGGGGCGCAAGCCGTCTGATGGTCGAGAGCAACGCGAGACTGCTCGAATCGGGAAGGTGGTAATCAAGTAGCACGACGTCGACGGGCTCCGGACTCTCAGTCAGTGTCCGAACCGCCGTTTCGGCATCTCCGGCTTCGACGACCACGTGGCCGGCGCTGGCGAGTGTTTCTGTGAGGCACCACCGAATCAGCGGCTCATCGTCGACGACAAGCACTCGAAGTGATGGGGACTTTTCCTGCATGTGGGTGAAATCTCACACTCCGCTTAAGCGGCCCAGAGCCGTCCTGGATGCGACATTTCGTTCTCGCAAGATTCACGCCCGAACGCAGGCGGGGCCCCGAATGCCGTCGCAACTTTCACCACGGGATCTAGGGCGGCACGCGTCATGGATAACCCATCTCGCAGCGCCAAATCTGTCAGGCGCGCGGAGGCAACACACCATGGAACAGACCGCATACGGGCTGCGAATCGACGTCCCAATCCCCTACGACGCCGCCGTTCAGCAGACGATCGACGCGCTTAAAGCCGAAGGTTTTGGCGTGCTCACGACCATTGACGTGCAAGAGACGCTTCGAAAGAAGCTCGGCCGAGAGTTTCGCAAGTACGTGATCCTGGGTGCGTGCAACCCTCCTCTCGCCGACCGTGCCCTTCACGCGGAGCTCGAGATCGGCCTGCTCCTCCCATGCAATGTCGTCGTGTACGAGACGAGCGCCAAAGGGAGTGTCGTGGCCGCCATGGCCCCGTTGGCCGCGCTCGGACTCGTGGGCGAGAATCCTGATTTGCAGGCTGTGGCCACCGAGGCCGATCAACGTCTGCGGCGTGCCCTTGCGGCACTCGAGGGTGCGCGCGAGCCGGCGCCCTCGCAAGCCACTTAGTAGTTGGTACTGCGAACGGACTGTCGCGCCACGTCAGACGCGGCCGCGCCACTCGTTCAGGATTTGCGCGAGATCGATAACCTCCCCCCACGCCTTGGTCGCCCGCACTTCCTAACTGCCAGCTTGTTGCCGCGGACCTATCTGCTTGCGGTGACGCAACCTGAGGAATCCACCGCGCCGGTCATCCGACTCGTCGGCTTCACGCGAATCCGCGCGTCGACGATGCGGCAGCCGTGGCCAGGCGCCAACGCGATCACTGGATTGAGATCGAGCTCCGCAATCTCGGGCACTTCGTCGGCGAGGCGCGAGAGACGCAAGAGCAGCTCACGCAGCGCTTCCAGATCGGCCGCCGGGCGCCCGCGATATCCCTGCAGAAGGGGGAAGCCCTTGATTTCGTGGAGCAGCTCGTCGACATCCCGATCCGTCAACGGCGCGATCCGAAAGCGAACGTCGCCAAGGATTTCCACGTGGATGCCGCCCAGCCCAAACGCGATCAGCGGGCCAAACAGCGGGTCCTGAGCAATGCCCATCATGGTTTCGACGCCACCGGCGATCATGGGCTGAATCAGGACGCCATCGGCCGCCTCTGTCGGGGCGACGCCGCGAGCGGTCTTGACGATCTCACCAAACGCGTCGCGGACCGCCGGCCCGTCGGTCAAATTCAGTCGCACGGCCCCGATGTCGGACTTGTGCTGCACACGCGGCGAGCTCAGTTTCGCGACGACGGGAAAGCCCATCACTGCGGCAAACGCCGCGGCTTCATCTGCACTGTGTGCCACCGCGCCGACCGCAACCGGTAAGCCAAAGGCGCTGAGGACCCGGTGCACCTCTTCGTCGGTCAACCAGCCGTTTCCTCCTTGCCGGCCGAGGGCCTCACGGCACACGTGTCGAGCGTCGTCCACGTGAAGGTCGTCGAATCCCCATAGGAGTCCCGGTGTCTGAGCACGCCACTCTGCGTACGCGGTGACTTTTCCGAGCGCGCGCGCCGCGTTTTCGGGAAAGCCGTACGCAGGAACTCGCTCGTCACCGATCTCAATCGGAATTGGGCGGCCGGGCTCCGCCATCACGCAGGCGAGCACCGGCTTCGCAACCGCGCCTGCGCGCCGCCCGGCCGCCACGCCGTCTCGAATGGCCTGTAGAATCTCGCCGCCGCGTGCCACATCAACCGGCGTGAAGATGACGATGAGTGAATCGATCTCGGAAGCGGTCAGGATCGTTTCGATCGTCCGCCGGTATTGCTCGGTGTCCGCCGACGCGATCATGTCGATGGGGTTGCCACAACTGGCCATGGCCGGCAGGCACGCGGTCAATCGCGCGCGCGTCTCGGCTGAAAGGGTCGCCAGCGTGAGGCCTGCAGCTTCACAGGCATCGGCCGCGAGAATGCCCGGCCCCCCGGCGTTCGTCACGACCCCGACGCGCCGCCCGCCGGGGAGCGGCTGCGTCTCCAGGCACGCCGCAATGTCGAACATTTCATCGAGCGTGTCGGCGCGAATGACCCCGGCCTGGTGGAACAGTGCGTCGACGGCGACATCGCTGGCCGCGAGCGCCGCCGTGTGGCTGCTGGCGGCGCGCGAGCCGGCACGCGTGCGGCCGGATTTCACCGCGACGATCGGCTTTCGTCTTCCAATCCGCCGCGCGAGGCGCGCAAAGCGCCGCGGATTACCGAACGACTCCAGATAAAGCAGGACGACGTGAGTTGACGGATCGCTTTCCCAGTACTGCAGGAGATCGTTCCCCGACACATCTGCCTTGTTGCCGACGCTGACGAACGTCGACAACCCCAGGCGCCGTTCGGTCGCCAGCTCGAGAATCGCGAGCCCGAGGGCGCCGCTTTGCGAGAGCAGACCGATGTGTCCGCTCGGCGGGAAGATCGGCGAAAACGACGCATTCAGACGGACCAACGGATTCGCATTCAGAAGCCCCATGCAGTTGGGGCCGACCATTCGCATGCCGTAGCTGCGCACTCTGTCCGTGAGTTGTTCCTGTAACGCGCGACCGTCAACGCCCGCTTCGGCAAAGCCCGCCGTGATTACCACGAGCGACTTGATGCCGGCCGCCGCGCAATCGTCGACAACGCTCAGTGCTGTTAACGCGGGAACGGCGACGATGGCCAGATCGACGTCTGCCGGCAGATCGCGTGCGGATGCGTATGCCGTCAGTCCGGCGATGTCAGCCACATGCGGGTTCACGGGGTAGATTGGTCCTTTGAAGCCGGCCGACACCAGTGCGTCCAGCACTCGGCGACCGATACGCGATCGATCGCGCGATGCCCCGATCACGGCGACAGCCCGTGGCTCGAGCAGCGGACGAAGCGATGCGGCAGTCGCACGCCGATTCCGCTCTTCCTCGACGGACACACTCGTCACCGACGGGACCAACGAGAGCTGGACGTCAACGTTCCCGCCCGCCGATTTCGATCGAATCTCGAATCCCGAATCGCGGAATACCTCCAGCATCCGCGCATTGCCAGCAAGCGTCGTCGCCTGAAAACGGCGAATCCCCATCCCTGCAGCTGCAACGGCGAGCCGTTCGAGCAACGCCGTGCCAAGACCCTTGCCCTGAAATTGGTCGGCGACCGCGAACGCGGCCTCGGCCGTGTCGGCGCTCAACGCAAAGTAGGACGCGGCGGCGATGACCCGGATGTTGCCGCCGACCGAGCGCTGAACGATCAACGTCAGGCTTTGCGCCGGATTGGTTGAGTCGCTCAAACGCGTGATGACCGCATCGGGAGGATCGCCGGCCGACAAGAATCGGCGGTAGCGGGCTTCTGGCGACAGGTCTCGAAAGAACTGTCGCATGGCGTCAACGTCGGCCCCGGTCGCAGGGCGTACACTCGCGACGGACCCGTCCCGCAGCACAATCTGAGGTGCGCCCACGTCGTCAAGGGCAGGCAAGGAAGGGGCGACAGGACGCATTTCAGGCCTTGACGGTCAGCTACCAAACGCCAGCACCGCGACGGCTCTTGCGGTGCGGCACGCGGTGAGTCGCCATTGGCCGCGACTTCTTCAAGGGCCGGTCAATGCCCCGGCCGAGCAGTTGCAACAGGTCCGAAACGGACACGATGCCCACCAGGCGTTCACCTTCGATGACAGGCACGCAGCCGATGGTCCTGCCACGCATCAGATTCGCCACGGTTCGCATCGTGTCGGTCGGACCCACCGTCACCACATGCCTCGTCATGAAGTCGGCAACAGTATGGTCCGCTCGAACTTTGGGACCGACACGACTTCCCGTGTCGCGATCCGACAAGATGCCGATCACCTCTGATCCTTCCGTCACGACCAGATGGTGAATCCGCTTGCGACGCATCAACTCCCATGCGTCAGCGGCCGGCATCGTCGGTGGCACGGTTTGAACGCCTTCGGTCATTACCTCAAACACTCTCATAACCGCTCCTCTCGCGAGAGGTTGCCGGGTTCTCGCAGAACCGCTGCCGGTTTACCGGCACAAACCCCGAATCAAACGCCACTTCCGGCGCTTCTTGATGGCGAAGGACAACCAGTCGCTGAGGACTGCAAATGCGCTGCCTCGCACGCTGCTGCCCGTGTTAGCCGGCTGAATTGATGGAAGGGTGGCTCGAGCCTCACGGTTGAGGTCTGTTCATCGATGAAATCGTCTAGGATGTTGCTGGATGATGCGCTTGATCGATCAACCCACCGGCATCGGCGAGCTCTACGAGGATGGCCGACGCTTGGGGACCGTTCACTACAACCTCAACGTGTATCAGCAGTACGACGAAGGCGCGGATCGGGCCGTCGCCGGCGTGCAGCACATCGAGGGTCGCGTCACGGCTGCCGACAAGGTCGATCTGCTCGAGCTCTCCGGCCGAAGCGCGCAACTCCTGCTGAAACTGTCCGACGGTCGGACGGTGAATTTCCAAATCCGCGACGATCTCGGGAATATCGTCGCGAACGAGAGCATGACGACTCCATAGTTGCGAACGTCGATGAAACGGGGCGCCTGTACGCTGCACGCATCGATTTCGATCGCGAGTGCGATCCTCGCAGCGCTGATCTTCGTAGTCGATCTGCAGTACCCGCTTGGCGTCAACATTCCCGTTCTGTACATGCTTCCGCTTCTGCTGAGCCTCTGGCAGCTCCACAATCGCGACACCTTCATCGCGGCCGCCGGTTGTACGGGTTTGACCGTGGCCGCGCTGTTCCTGTCCCCCGGCGGCGGTGACTGGTCGGTTGGCGTTATGAACCGCATCTTCGCGATGGTCGCGCTCTGGACGACGGCGTTCATGGTCGCTCGCGTCAAACAGACTGGTCAGCACTCGGCGCGTCTGGCAGCCATTGTCGAATCCAGTGAAGACGCCATCATCGGCAGGACGCTCAAGGGCACGATCACGAGCTGGAGTCCAGGCGCCGAGCGCATGTACGGCTACACGGCCAGCGAAGCGCGCGGTCAGTCGATTGCGCTGCTCATCCCGCCTGACCGGGCGGACGAGCGCTCAACGATTCTCGCAGCCATCGAACGTGGTGAACGGATTGAGCACATGGAGAGTGTGCGCGTACGGAAGGACGGCCAACGCATCGACGTCTCGCTCAGCGTCTCACCTGTAAGAGATTCAGCCGGACGAATCGTCGGCGCCTCGACGATCGCCCGGGATGTCACCGGGCAACGGCAAGCCGAGCAGGCGGCACGCCTTCACGATGCGCGCATTCGCGCCATCCTCGAAACCTTGGTGGACGCTATCGTGGTCATCGACGTCCGCGGAATTATTCAGCTCGTGAACCCCGCAGTCGAACGGCTCTTCGGGTACAGGGCCGATGAGGTGGTGGGCCGGAACGTGTCGATGCTCATGCCCAGCCCGGATCGCGAGCGCCACGGCGGCTACCTCGCTCGGTACCTGGCCGCCGGCGAAAAGCGCATCATCGGCGTTGGACGAGAAGTCGTCGGGCTTCGGAAGGATGGCAGCACCGTGCCGGTCGCCCTCGCGGTGAGCGAGATGAGCGTCGACGGCGAACACACCTTCACCGGCGTCGTGCACGACTTGACGGAACGAAAGCGAATCGAGGCCCAGCTTCGCGAACGAGCAGAGCTGGCGCGCCTCGGTCAGATGGCTTCGGTCGTGGCCCACGAGGTTCGCAATCCGTTGGCCGGCATCCGCGGGGTTCTTGAAGTGATCGGAGCCAGATTGCTGGTCGACAGCCGCGATCAAGGCGTCCTGAAGGACGTCATCGTTCGCCTCGACTCGTTGAATCAATTTGTGGACGATCTGCTCGTGTTCTCTCGACCCAAGCCACCCGAGGTGAACCGTGCCGCACTCGTACCAATGTTCCAGCGCCTCGTGGACTTGTTGAACCGTGACCCGCAGTTCTCGCAGATCGCGATTGAATTCGACGGATCCGACGTCAGCGTCGAGATCGATCAACGTCTGATGGAGCGCGCCTTCCTCAATCTGCTCACCAATGCCGCCCAGGCGATCAAGGGCGCAGGCAACATACGCATTGCCATCGAGAGGGCCGAAGACACATGCCGCATCTCCATCGCCGACACCGGCCCGGGCATCCCGCCTGATGCGCGCGAGAAGATCTTCGAGCCATTCTTCACCACGAAGCATCGCGGAACGGGACTCGGTCTTTCGATTACGAAACGGGCCGTCGAGCAGCATGGCGGATCGATCACGATACTGAGCACGCCTGGTGTTGGTACCACTGTCGTTGTGAATCTTCCGCTCGCCCGCTCGGAAATCGGCAACCCTGCTGCCCTCGGGCGTCCCGAGGCTGTTTGAACCTTCCAGATCTCGTCGTCTCAATCTGTCGCCCGTCATGAGCTCCCGCCCATGCCGCCGCTCAAGAATCTAGCGAGGCTGCGCCTCCTTCAGACCAACGAGAAACATGACGTCCCGGCGCCGCCTCGCGAGTTCCACCTTTATCACAGCCCCGCTGCGCGGGGGCTAGCCGTCTTGACCGAAAAACTTGACTCGTTTGGTGCAAGTTTTGAGAGTCAAGACGGCTAGCGGCGGTCAGGCTGCTTTCACTTCGACCGTCGTCGGCGCCGCCTTCGCGATCGCCGCCGTGAGGCGCAGAAGGCCGTCGCGATGCGGAACGGCAAGTGGAACAGCGACCTCCAGCGGTTCCGAGCTGGCGCGGAGCAACACGCCGGCAGCCACACAGCCGGCACGAAGGGTGCCGCATGTGCAGGTCTGCGCGATTCGCTCGCAGGCGTTCTCGAGCTCGCGCACGTTTCCCGGCCACCCATAGCGCATGAAGGCCTGCTTGACACCCTCTGAAACAGCCGGCACGTCCTCGCCCCGGCGCCGGAAGTACCGCTCGAGAAAGTGATCCATCAGCAACGGAATGTCCTCACGACGCTCGCGCAGCGGTGGCAGCCCGATCGGCAGAACATTGAGGCGGTAGTACAAGTCCTCGCGAAGCGTGCCATCCGATACCATCCGCTTCAGGTCGTGCTTTGTACCGGCGATAATGCGCACGTTCACCGGCACCGTGCGCGCGCCGCCAAGTCGCTCGATCGTCCGGTTCTGCAGGACGCGCAGCAGCTTCACTTGCATCGACAGCGGCACGTCGTCGATGTCGTCGAGGAACAGGGTGCCGCCGTCAGCCAGCTCGAACCGGCCGGGTCGATCTCTAACGGCACCCGTAAAGGCGCCGCGCTCGTGGCCGAAAAGCTCTGATTCGATCAGCGTCTCGGAGAAGAGCGCACAACTCACGGCGACAAACGCGCGGTGCTTCCGGCGGCTCGTGTCATGGAGCAGTCGCGCCGTTACTTCCTTCCCCGTGCCGCTTTCACCGGTGATGAGGACAGTGCTCTCGCTATCCCGGATGACGCGCAAGAATTCGAAGACGGCGCGCATGCGTGCGCTGCGGCCGACGACGACCGCATCTGTCGGGACCAGCGTGGTAATGGTCATGGCAATTCCTCTCCAAAGCAGGTGCGAGGCGGGCCGGCCGTCATCGGCCGATGTCTTCGGTCACCTCAGGTCGCGCACCGTAATGCGTGGAAGAAACGACAGCGTGGCTGGCGGTCGCCGCGCTGCACCTGAGCAATCGCCGTGCCTAGCCGTCTTGACTCTCAAAACTTGCACCAAACGAGTCAAGTTTTTCGGTCAAGACGGCTAGCCCCCGCGTAGCGGGGCTGTGATAAAGGTGGAACTCGCGAGGCGGCGCCGGGACCGTCATGTTTCTCGTTCGTCTGAAGGAGGCACAGCCTCGCTAGACATCTTCTAAAGCCGACGTCGGCCACTTACCTGCGACCGCGGAGCGGCCGCCTAGTATGGGCGGGGACTTTTTCCGTATGTTGGGAAAATTTCACTAACCCAACGTGGAGGAGTCGATGTACTGCTCGGGAACCAGCGCCCCGATCGGCGCGATGACGTGGGCAATCGTCAGTGCCGCGCGGTTGGCCTTCGCCATCATCACGGCCGTCATGAACGCTCGACGCAACGCGATCGAGAAGTCCGAAGCGCAAACAATCCGACGAAAGTGACTCATGGAGTGCCCCCCTCAGCAAACATTAGTCCGTCCCAGCCGCACGCGCCAGATCGTCGACGCGGCCCGGCACTGGAGCAATCGCGACGTCTGAAACGCTACCACCAAGTGCTTCCTTGGTGGACGTCTCGATAGCTTAAATGCTATCGTAATCCTCGATGGCCTGGACCGTCACCGAGTACGCGCTGCCGAGCGGCGCCGTACCCGTCTTGGCGTTTCTGCAAGGGCCCACCGGCGACGCAAAGACCGAGGCGATCGCGGTGCTGAGGCTCACCGCAGAGCGCGGCAACACCTTGCGCGAGCCGGTCTCGAAGGCACTCGGCGACGGGCTGTTCGAGCTCCGCGGTCGGACATCGGGAGTGCGTATCTTCTACACGTTCAAGCCAGGTCGCGTCATCGTGCTGCTCGACGGCTTGATCAAGAAGCGCGGGGACATTCCCGCACGAGAGCTCGAACGGTTACGACGCCTGCGGAAGGAGGCGATTTCATGAGCCGCGTGATGCGTTGGATTGACGAGGAATTGGCGAAGGACGCGAGGCTCGCCGAACGGGTCGACGCCGAGCTTGTCAGACTCCGGCTCGAGCAAGACCTCGTTGCGCTCCGCGAGCACCGCGGGATCTCTCAACGCAAGTTAGCCCTAATGGTCGGTGTCAGCCAACCCGTGATTGCCCGGATCGAAGCTGGCCGGGCGCGCAATCTCGAATTACGAACGCTCGTGAAGATCGCAGCCGCATTGGACAGCGAAGTGCAAATCACTATCAGGCGCCGGCGGGGTGGCTCACGTCGTGTCGCGAAGCACATGCGGCTGAGCCCGACGGGTAAAGGCCGTCGCAGGAACACCCTACCAGCGTGAACGTCTCTCGCGCCTATCGGTCGCCACAAGCTGGCGCCTGACGCGCCCCGACGGCGCGTCTGTATGCCGATCGGTTCGTCGCGAATCTCAACGGCACGACCCTTGTCCGCGGGCGAGAAGCGGAGAGCGAACATGCGCCGGCGGCGAACGTCGCCGTCAGCTCCTCAGCGTCAGCACGGGGCAGACTGCCTGCCTGACCACCTGATTCGTTGTCGATCCGAAGAGCATCAGATCGAGCGCGTTGCGTCCCTGTACACCAGCGACGATCAGATCGACATGCTCGCTCGCAGCAACGCTCAGAATCTGCTGATAGGCCTTACCAAACGCCAGCTTCGGCTCGGGCGTGCACCAGTTTCTGACGTCGTCCGGAATCAGCGCCTCGAGTTGCTGTCTGGTCTCCACTTCCCACCGTCGGTGAAACTCCGACGTCTCGAGCACGCGTCTGGCCGACGCTTCGTCAGACGGCCACTCGAAGACGTGCAGGAGCGTGAGGCGCGCGTTCGACTCCTGTGCCAGCGAGAACGCAAATCGCAGCGCCGCAATCGACGAATCGGAAAAATCCACTGGGCACAGCAGATGTGCGAACGGGAGCTTCGACGTCCCAGCCGTCGGTGGCGGGACGGTCATCACCGGACACGTCGCCTTGCGGAGCACCTTCTCGGCGGCCGAGCCGAGTACGAGCCGCTCGAAGCCGCCTCGGCCATGCGTGCCCATCACAATCAGATTTGCGGGGAGTGACGCTGCACGTTCGAGAATGCGCGCCGCAGGGTTGCCTTCGTCAATGATGACGTCGGTCTGAAGTCCAGCGCTCTTCGCCGGTGCCAGCCACTCGCCCACGTGATCCTCAAGTTCCAGCCGACTCGTCTTGCCAGCCAGCACGCCATCAGAGGCTTCGGCGAACAGGACAGGCGGGGTCACTGTGAGCACGATCATCGGGTCGCCCACGTGCAGCGCGGTGATGTGAGACCCGTACCACTGGCCAATGGTGACAGCGTGTGCGAGCGCATGCCGCGACGCGTCCGAAAAGTCGATGGGACAAAGGATGCGTTGAATTTCGAGCATGCGTACCTCCGCACCCCAACCTGCAATTGCCTTGCTCATTTCGCCGTCATGCTGAATCCTCCATTCCAAACGCAGCTCTATGAGGCCCAAAGCCCACCGGCTGCCGAAGTCACGGCATGTGGCGCCGCGATCCCGGAGGTCCGGCGCATGGTTCTGTCGCCTTGCCGGCGTGCGGACCTGGCACTCGGGTTGCGGTACTTATCACTCCAGGCGCAATGACGGGTGCTATTCACCAGTTGAGCGCCGCCGAGGCGCTCGCCAGCCTCCGTTCTGGCGTGAATGGGCTGACGAGCGGCGAGGCGGAGGCACGCCAACGCGAGTTTGGCCCCAACCGGCTGATCCGGACTCGACGGCGTCCAGCGATCTTTCAACTCCTCGCACAGCTCACGCACCTGTTCGCGCTCATCCTCTGGGCGGCGGCCGCATTGGCGCTCCTCGCGGAACACCGCAGTCCGGGGTCCGGGATGCGCGCGCTTGCCGAGGCGATTGTCGCAGTCATCCTCATCAACGGCGTGTTTTCGTTCTGGCAGGAGCGGCGTGCGCACAAAGCGATCGCTGCGCTGCAGCGACTCCTCCCTCAATCCGTCCGCGTGCGCCGCGATGACCGCTTGCGGGATCTCCCGAGCGCAGACCTTGTGCCTGGTGATGTGATTGAGCTGGCGGAAGGGGATCACGTACCCGCCGATTGCCGGTTGATCGAAGCCTTCGACGTCAAGGTGGACAACGCGACGCTCACGGGCGAGTCGCTGCCCCAGGCCCGCGTCGCCGAGGCCGATCCCAACTCGCCGGACGACGCTCCCGCACAACGGCGCAACATGGTGCTCGCCGGCACGTCGATGGTCGCGGGTCAGGCAGTCGGCATCGTCGTCGCCACCGGCATGCGCACCGAGTTCGGCCGGATTGCCCATCTCACGCAAACCGCGCCGGAAACGGTCGCGCCAATTCAGCACGAAATCACGCGCCTCAGCCGGCTCATCGCCGTGCTTTCCATCGTGCTCGGTCTTGCGCTGTTCGTGGTTGGCCGCTTTGTAGGGTTGCCGTTCTGGGACAACTTCGTGTTTGCAATCGGCGTCATCGTCGCCAACGTCCCGGAAGGCCTGCTGCCAACGCTGACGTTGTCGATGGCCATGGCTGCCCAGCGCATGGCCGCGCGACAGACACTCACCCGACATCTCCCGGCCGTACAAACGCTCGGGTCGGCGACGGTGATCTGCACGGACAAGACCGGCACGCTGACCCAGAACCGGATGGTCGCGCAACAGATCTTCGTGCTCAACGAGTTCGTTCCCGTGTCGGAGATCAAGAGCCGAACGGAGCTCGCGGCCACACATCCGCGGCTCCTCGAAGCCTCGGCGCTGTGCCACACCGTGCGAGCGAACGATGGCGTCGAGGGACCACCACGCCACCCCAACGCGCTGGGAAACGCGCGTCGGGAACCCCGGTCATGGAGAGGCGATCCGATGGAGGTCGCACTGGTCGAGATGGCGCACGCCGCGCTGCCCGACATCCGCGAGCGCGTGCGCGTCGACATCGTCCCGTTCAGTCCAGACCGCAGACGTATGGCGACGCTCCACACCGACGGTAAAGGATTTGTGTTGTTTGTCAAAGGCGCGCTCGAAGCCATCCTCCCCAACTGCGCCACATATGAAGTCGAGGACGCCGTCGCGGCGCTGACCGATCCGTTGCGCCGGACGGTCCTCGATGCGGAGGCGACGATGGCGTCTGAGGGACTGCGGGTATTGGCGTTCGCCTATCGACGTCTGACCACGGTCCCGGAGCGCGAGCGTTTGGAAGAAGCGCTCACGTTCGCCGGACTTGTGGGCCTGCACGATCCCCCGCGGCCCGAAGTCCCGTCCGCGATCGCACGATGCCGTGAAGCCGGGATCAAAGTCGTGATGGTGACGGGCGATCATCCGCAGACCGGTCTCGCGGTCGCCCGCGCTGTTGGTCTCGCGAACGGTGAGCGGCCGAGGGTCGTGACCGGGCACGACATCGAGCGCCTGTCGGCGGCGCAACTCCGGTTCATGCTCGAGGAGCCCGAGCTGGTGTTCGCGCGGGTCTCGGCCGAGCAGAAGCTGCGGATCGTGCGGGCGTTTCAACAGGCCGGCGCGATCGTGGCCGTCACGGGCGACGGCGTCAACGACGCTCCGGCCCTCAAGGCCGCCGACATCGGCGTGGCCATGGGCATCAGTGGCACGGACGTCGCGCGCGAAGCGGCCGACGTCGTGCTGCTCGACGACAACTTCGCGAGTATCGTCGCGGCGATCGAAGAGGGACGCGGCGTCTTCGATAACATTCGAAAGTTCACAACCTACGTCCTCACGTCCAACATCCCGGAGCTGGTGCCGTATTTGGCCTTCGTGCTGCTGCGTATTCCACTGCCGCTCACCATCATGCAAGTGCTGGCCGTGGACCTTGGCACGGACATGCTGCCCGGACTCGGCCTCGGCGCTGAGCCTCCCGAGGCCGACGTGATGTCGCGAGCTCCGCGATCGGCGACCCGCGGAATCATCGACGCCCGGCTGCTGGCGCGCGCCTATCTCCTGTTTGGCGGGATCGAAGCGGCCGCCGCGATGACCACCTATGCCTTCGTGCTCGCCCGTGCCGGCTGGCGGTGGGGCACACCGCTCGCCACGTCGACCGTGTTGTACCGCCAATCAACGACCGCATGTTTGACGGCCATTGTGATCGCGCAGGTGGCCAACGCGTTCGCCTGCCGCAGCGAGCTCCTGCCAGCCTCACTTCGCGGTTTGCTGCAGAATCGCCTCATCGTCACGGGCATTGCCGTCGAGCTCGTGCTCATCGCGGCAATCGATTACACGCCCTTTGGAAATGCCTTCTTCGCAACGGCGGCGATTCCGTTGATCGTGTGGCTCGTGCCCGTGCCGTTTGCTATCGCCCTGATCGCGTTCGATCGACTCAACAAGCAGCGCCGAATCGCGTGACGTCGCTGGGAACCGCCTTCATTTTGACGGCGTCTTGAGCCCCTCAGTCCTCACTTCTTCATCATTCCCCTGCCACCCATCATCATTTGCATCATCATCTGCTGATCCATCGTCCCCATGTGTTCGTGCATCGTCTTCTGCTGACGCACGAGCTCATTCACGACTTGCGCAACAGCGGAGATCTTCGCCTCGCCCGTAGCGGCATTCATGTCCTTGACGAGCGCGTCGAGCTTCACGTCCGCCGCTTTCATCTCCGCCATCATCTGCTGGTGCATCTTCATCATCTCGGCCATGTCGGCTTGCGGCGACTGACCGCCCGGCGACGATGGCGTTGGCGACTGCGTCTGTTGAGACCCGACCGCCGCGAGCAGTCGGACATTCGGTCCGACATCCACGAACCCACTGTACGAGAGAGCAACAACGGCAAGACCGGTCGATATCGCAAGGATCACATGCTTCAACATCACTCACCTCCGTCAAGCTCAACTATATTAGGCGCACCGTCAGGACCGGGCACGACGCCCGTCGCACGACCTGATTCGTCGTCGACCCAAGAATCGCGACATCGAGCGCGCTTCGCGCATGAATCCCGAGGACGATGAGATCCGAGTGGCCCTCGGTCGCAGCCGCCAGGATTTCCACATACGGCTTACCGTGTCCCAGCAGCGTCTCGGCCGGCGCTGCCAGGTCAGCGGGCACGAGCGCCTCGAGCTGGCGACGCGCGTCGCTCTCACGTTCACGCCAGTACTCGGCCACGCTGAGCGGCTGCGCAATGACGGCGCGCTCGTCCGGCAGCGCCTCCAGCACGTGAACGATCACCAGGCGTGCGCCGGCGTCCCTCGCCAACGAGACCGCGAGTCGCAGGCCCGCAAGCGATGAGGGGGAGAAATCCACCGCGCAGAGGAACCTCTTGAACGGCACGTCAGCGGCCCACGGGGCCGACGGCGGTACCGTCAGGACGGGAGGCGCGGCCCGACGCAACACTTTCTCCGTCACGGACCCCAGCGCGAAGCGTTCGAATCCGCTCAGGCCGTGCGTGCCCATCACGACGAGATCCGCCGGCAGCGCGTGCGCACGCTCGACGATCTTCCGGGCCGGGTCCCCACCTTCCACGAGCGCCTCGACAACGATCCCTGCGGCTTTGGCCGGCGCAAGAAACGCGCGGAGGTCGCCCTGAAGCGAGTCGACATCCGGTGAGCCTGGCATGAGCGTCGGATAACCGGATACGCCGGGAAAGACAGTGACCGGATACACATGCAGTCCTGTGATGGAGCATTTGGAGCGGCGCCCGAGCGCGATCGCGCAGCCGAGTGCGTGACGAGACTCCTTCGAGAAATCGATCGGGCAGAGAATGTGTGTGAATGTCGTCATTCGCCTATCGCCGCAACGTAAGCACCGGACATGCCGCCCGACGCACGACCTGGTTCGTCGTCGATCCGAATAGGGTCACGTCCAGCGGGTTGCGGCCGCGCACGCCGATGATGATGAGATCGCTGCGCTCTTCGGCGGCGACGTGCAGGATCTGGACGTATGGCTTTCCATTCCTGAGTCGTGTGACGGGCGTGGCACCTACCGAAGCGGGTACGAGCGACTCGAGCCGCGCCGTGGCGCTCTTCTCGCAGTACCGGCGGTATTCAGTCAACGCGAATCCTTGCTCGAACGGCAGCTCCTCCAGCCGCGGCGGTGGCGGCTCCTCCCATGGCCACTCGAGCACGTGCAGGATGGTCAGCGCGGCGTCGGACTCCTGTGCCAGCGAGAAGGCGTACTGCAGCGCCGCGAGCGACGAGTCCGAGAAGTCCACGGCGCACAGCAGTCGCTTGAACGGCAGCTGCGAGGTCGCGTGTGCGCGCGGCGGGACTGTGAGCACCGGACAGGTCGCTTTCCGCAGCACTTTCTCGGTCGTGGATCCGAGCACGAGGTGCTCGAAGCCGCTGGTCCCGTGGGTGCCCATCACGATCAGGTCGGCGGGAAGATTGGCGGCACGGTCGAGGATGCGGCTCGCCGGTTGTCCCACGTCGACCAGGATGTCCAGGCCAATGCCGGCCGCGGTCGCGGCACCAAACCGCGCGGCGGTTTGCTTGCGGAGGCGCTCTATTTCCGTCTCGTCAACCGATTCGCCGCTTGACGTCGCCAGGCCGGGCACTGCCGGAAAGATCGGACTGGACACGTGGAGCGCCGTGATGCGCGCCTTGTACCAGCCGGCGATGACGACCGCTTGATCGATCGCGTGCGTCGACGCGTCCGAGAAATCGGTGGGGCACAGAATGCACTTGATGTCCATTGTCACGACCTCAACGCGTCGCGGCTAGGAGCGTGTCTGAGAAACCCTAACACGCTCCTAGCCCGGGCTAGTAGGCCGGCTTCGCCGGCAAGAACGCCAATGATTTTGAGCAACGCGCGCGCAGCCCGCCTACTAGGAGCCCGTTTTGGTCGTTACTCGGACGGGCTCCTAGAAGACTACAGGACCGTGCAGGCAGCGAGCGAACCAGTTGCCCGCGAGCTCCGCCACGCGTTCGAGCGTCCCGGGCTCCTCGAACAGATGCGTCGCGCCCGGTACGATCTCGAGTATGACCTCGCCGCGCATCTGCTTCATCGCGTCGCGGTTCATCTGAATCACCGGCGTATCGAGCCCGCCCACGATCAGCAGCGTCGGCGTGGTCACCTTCGCCAGCGACAGACCGGCGAGATCGGGGCGTCCTCCACGGGACACGACGGCCGCTATCTCGTGCGGCCGATCCGCCGCGGCCATCAGGGCCGCACCACCGCCGGTGCTCGCGCCGAACAGCCCGATCGGCAGTGACGCGGTCTCCTTGCGACGTCGCAGCCAGTCGACGATCGTCACGAGCCGGCCGGCGAGCATGGGGATATCGAATCGGTGCTGTGCCGTGCGGTCATCAACGGACTCTTCCTCCGGCGTCAGCAGATCGATCAGCAACGTCGCCAGGTCACGACGCTCGAGCGCGCGTGCGACGTACTGGTTCCGCGGGCTATGGCGGCTGCTCCCGCTGCCGTGTGCGAACAAGACGATCCCGTGCGCCTGTGGCGGTATCCCAAGGTCGCCGTGTAGCCGCGCTTCACCAACCGGTACCTGCACCGGCGTTGTCTTACGCTTCATTTCACCTTCTGGAGCCATGGTGATACCTCCCGCGTTCGTGCCGCCTCGGCGCCCACATGTCGAGCAGGCCTTCAGGCCTGCTCGACACGGCGGGGTTGAAGCCCCGCACTACGACTATTGCGCTCTGATCGCTTCTCAATCAACTTCCGAAACGCCGCCACGCGATAGGTGTTCGCGACGTCCGCGGCCTCGCACCACCCGCGCCGGGCCTGGTCGACCCCGTACCGGATACAATCGAGCTCCTGGATGCGATGCGCGTCCGTGCTGATGACGAGCTTCACGCCGGCCTGCCGGGCCATCTGGATGTGGAGATCGTTCAGATCGAGCCGATCCGGCTGCGCGTTGATTTCGAGCAGGACGCCGTAATCGCGGGCGGCCTTGATGACGTCCGCCATGTCGACGGGATAGGGCTCGCGCTTGCCGATGAGGCGCCCCGTGGGATGGCCGAGGATGTGCACCCGCGGATGCTGCAGCGCGCGCACGATGCGACGCGTCATCTCGGCCTTCGACATGTTGAATCGTGAATGCACGGAGACGATCACGACGTCGAACGCTGCAAGCGTTTCATCATCCAAATCGAGCGACCCATCGTCGAGGATGTCGACCTCGGCGCCTTTGAGCACGACCGGCTTCGATATCCGTTTCCGAAGCGCATCGATGGCCCGTGACTGGTTGTGGAAGCCCGCCTTGGTCAGGCCACCCGCCACACGGACGGCTTTCGTGTGATCGGTGATCGCGATGTACTCGCAGCCACGGGCCTCGCACGCAGCGACCATCTCAGCGAGCGTGTTCTTCCCATCCGTCGCGTCCGTATGCATCTGGAGGTCGCCACGGATGTCCGTGAGCTCGACGAGGCGTGGAAGCCGCCCCGCTCGGGCGGACTCGATCTCGCCGCGGTTCTCGCGCAGCTCCGGCGGAATCCACGGCAGACCGACCGCTTTGAAGACCTCCGCTTCGGTGCGACCCCCGATCTGCCGCGTGCCGCGGAAGATGCCGTACTCGTTGATCTTCAGGTGTCGCTTGACGCCGAGCAGCCGGATCGCGATGTTGTGGGGCTTCGACCCGGTGAAATAGTGGAGCGCTGAACCATAGGACGATCCCGGAACAATCCGCAGATCGACCTGGAGCCCCGAGCGAAGGACGACCGAGCACTTCGTGTCGCCTCGCGCGAGCACCTGTTTGACGTCGGGGTAACCGAGGAAGGCTGCGGCGACCACCGGCGCATGGCTGGACGCCACGAGGATGTCGACATCGCCGACCGTCTCGGATCGCCGCCGAAAGCTCCCGGCGACGTCCAACTGCTCGACGCCTGGCGTCGCCCGCAGCCTCTCCACGAGCGGACGTACGTACGCCTCAGCGTCGGCCAACGGCACCCGGGCCACATGCGCCTTGTCCTGATCGATGCCGCGCAGAATGGTCTGCTCGAGCGCCTTGCCCATGCCGCGCAGTTCCGAGAGTCGGCCGGCCCGCGCGGCTTTCTCGAGCTGTGCGAGCGTTTTCACGCCCAGCTTCTTGAAGATGAGATTGGCACGCTTGGGCCCCACACCGGGAATGCGCAACATCGCAACAAGGCTTTCAGGCGTCTTGTGTGTGAGCTGTGTGAGCAACGGAAGCTCGCCCGTCCGGCACATTCTGCCAATCTTTCCCGCGAGATCAGCCCCGATGCCCGGCAGCTCTTCGAGGGCATGCCCGTCGTTCTTCAGGATCGTCTCGACCGGCGTGCCGAGCGTGCCAATCGTGCGCGCAGCGTTCCGATAGGCACGCACTCTGAACGGATTCGCGCCTTGAATCTCGAGGAGATCCGCCACCTCTTCGAACGTCTTCGCGATTTGGATGTTCTCCATCATTACTCCGGGGTCCCTCCCCCGGTTTCCCGCTCCGCACTGCGTGGGGCCCCAACGCCCCCACTCCGTGCTCCGCGGGAACCGCGCTCTGTCAGCCGTGCGCCCCGATCAACTTCTGAAACTGCCCCTCATCGAGAATGCGAACGCCGAGGGCGCGGGCCTTGGCGTACTTCGACCCTGGGTCGGTCCCCGCAACGACCAGATCGGTCTCCGCGCTGACACTGCGCGCGGTGCGTGCCCCGCTGGCCCGCGCGCGCTCTTCAGCGTTCTCCCGAGTCATGGATTCGAGTCCGCCGGTGAAGACCACGGTCTTTCCGGCCAGCGGCCCTCGCCGCGCGACCGTCGTCCCGATCACCTGAACGCCACGGCGCCGGCACAACTCGATGGCGCGGCGGTTCACTGCACGACGAAAGAAGTCGGCGACATCGCGGGCGACCGCCGGGCCAATGCCTGGGACCGCCATCAGCGCCGCTTCGTCGGCCGACTGAAGGCGGTCGAGCGTGCCGAAATGTTCGGCGAGATCGCGAGCCGTCTGGGCGCCGACGCTCGGAATGCCAAGCGCGTGAAGAAACCGCCAGAGCGGTGTCTGCTTGGCCTTATCGATCGCCTTCAGCAGATTCGTCGCCGAGACGTCGGCGAATCGCTCCACCTTGACCAGATCGTGGCGGCTCAACGTGAACAGATCGGCCACCGAGCGCACGAGTCCTTCGCACACGAGCGCGTCGACGGTCTCCGGGCCAAGGCCACGGATGTCCAGCCCGTCCCGTGAGCCGAAGTGCTGAATGGTGCGCTTGAGCTGCGCGGGACAGGCCAGGCCATTCGGGCAGCGGTCGAACGGCCCCTCGTGCACAACTGGCGTGTGGCACACGGGACAGCGTGCCGGCATGACGAACAGCCGATGGCGGCGCGCACTGGGAGCCCGTCCGAGTAGTGCCCCACGGGCTCCCAGTAGCGCGCTTCGCGCGGAATGGCCGCGTGAATTCCGGTCGTCTTTCGCCGGCGGAGCCGGCCTACTAGGAGCGTGTTCACATTTCTCCGACACACTCCTAGTGCGCACGCGTTCGACGATGTCCGGGATGACGTCGCCGGCTCTGATGACGCGCACGACATCGCCAATGCGAAGATCCTTGCGCGCGATCTCGTCCCGGTTGTGCAGCGTCGCGCGCGTCACCGTGACGCCGCCGATCTGCACCGGCCGCAATACCGCCACCGGCGTGAGCACGCCGGTCCGCCCGACCTGCACCACGATGTCCTCGATCGTGGTCTCCTCCTCCCGCGCCGCGAACTTGAAGGCCAGCGCCCACCGCGGGTGGCGCGCCGTCGTCTGCACGCGTGTGCGCAGCGCGAGGTCGTCCACTTTCAAGACGATGCCGTCGATCTCGTATTCCAGGGAGTCACGGACGCGTTCCATCTCCTGGTGGTAGCGAAAGACCTCGTCGACACTCGAACAGGCGCGCGCATGCGGGCTTGCGTGGAGTCCCCACGCCGCCAGCGCGTGAAGCAGGCTCACGTCATCGGCCAGGCGCGGTCCACGCTCCATGTGCAGGATGTCGTAGAAGAACACCTCCAGGCGCCGCTCGGCCGTGATGCGCGGATCCAGTTGCCGGATCGATCCCGCGGCCCCGTTGCGGGGATTGGCGAACAGCGGCTGGCCCTGTTGCTCGAGACGAGCATTGAGCCTGCGAAAATCGTCCAGCCGCATGATCGCCTCGCCGCGTACAGCGAGCAGCCGCGGCACCCAATTCCCGCGCAGATGAAGCGGCACCGATCGAATCGTCTTGACGTTCTCGGTCACGCCCTCGCCGCGCTCGCCATTCCCGCGGGTCGAGGCCCGCAGCAGGACGCCATCGCGATACACAACTTCAAGAGACAGCCCGTCGAACTTCGGCTCGAGCACATAGCGAACTGGCTTGCCGCCCAAGACCGCACGGATACGCTGGTCGAAACGCCGGACCGCGTCCGCGTCCGTCACCGACTCCAGGCTGAGCATCGGTGCCAGGTGCTGGATCGTCGGAAAGGCCTGGAGCGGTGCGCCTGCGACTCGCTCGGTCGGCGAATCAGGCGTGACGAGCTCCGTGTGCGCGGCTTCGAGACGTACCAGTGCCCCAAACAGGCGGTCGTACTCCGCGTCGGAGATCGTCGGACGATCGAGGACGTAGTACCGGTAGTCGTGCGTCCGGATGGCGGCGCGGAGCTGCTCGGCCCGGCGCCGTGCGGCGGTCAGCGTCTGCTGCCGAGTCACGCCGTGCTAGCAAGGCAATTGCAATACCAGCCAGATGGAAGCGTGCTCGCCAAATCGGAGCACGCTCCTGGTAGGCCGGCTTCGCCGGTAAAAACGGCCAGGATTTCGAAGCATGGAGCGCGCGTTGCGCACCTAGTAAGAGCCCGTTCGGTATTACTCGGAGGGCTCTTAGGTTGCCGGAAAACCGGCGGTCGTGCTGGAAACCCGAATGCGATGAAATTCTCTGCCCTTGCGCTCGACTACGACGGCACCATCGCCGTGGACGGCGTGTTCGATCCGGCTGTACGCGATGCGGTCGGCGAGGCGCGGCGGCGCGGGATCGTGGTCATTCTGGTTACTGGACGTCGGTTGCCCGATCTCCATCAGGTCGCTGGAGACTTGACCTGCTTTGACGTCATCGTGGCCGAGAATGGCGCCGTGCTCGAGTTTCCAGCGAGCGGGCGGCACGTCGTCATTGGACACGTGCCCAGTCCGGCCTTCCTCCAGGAGCTTCAGCGACGCGGCATCCCTTTCGCGGCCGGCGAGTCGGTCGTGGAGGCCGATGCGCAGTGGGCCGGCCCGATTCTCGAGGTGATCCGGTCGCTCGAGCAGCCGCTCATCCTCGCGTTCAATCGTGGCCGCTTGATGGTGTTGCCGCAGTCCATTGGAAAATCCACGGGATTGCGACAGGCGCTTCTCGCCCTCAGGGTTTCGATCCACAACACGGTCGGGGTCGGCGACGCGGAAAACGATCACGATCTGCTCGACGCCTGCGAAGTCGGCGTGGCGGTGGGATGGGGCAGCGCCGCGTTACGCGCCGTCGCCGACGAGGTGATCGCCGGCACAGGCCCGAGCGCGGTGGCCGACTATATCCAGCGGGTGTCCCAGCAGCCGCGTCTGTCGGCCGGCCAGATGGGCCGGCGACGCCTCATGCTCGGTCGCCAACACAACGGAGACGAGGTCAGCCTGGCTGTTCGAGGGCGGACGATCCTCATCGCCGGAGAGCCTGGCACCGGCAAGTCGTGGCTGGCGGGCCTGCTCTGCGAACAATCGATTCTTCAAGGCTATTGCCTGTGCATCATCGACCCCGAAGGTGACTATCGATCGCTCGAAGCGCTGCCGGGTGTCATCACACTCGGAGGCGACGATCCGGCGCCCCACGCACGCGAGCTGGTGCGTGCGCTGCGCCACCCGGATGTGACCGTCATCGTCGATCTGTCGAAAATTGCGCACCGCGAGAAGCGTGAATACCTGCGCACGTTGCTCCCGTTGCTCGTGACCCTGCGGCGCAACACCGGGCTGCCGCACAAGATCCTGCTCGACGAAGCGCACTATTTTCTCAGCGGCCCCGATGTCTCCCACCTCATCGATCTCGAGCTGGCGGGGTACATCTTCGTGACCTACCGCATCTCGAGCCTGCCGGCTCCCGTTCGCGCGACCCCGGACGCCGTCGTGATGGTGACGCGTGAGACCGATCCCGAGGAAACGAAGACGCTCTTGGCGATGTGCCGGCCTCAGCCGTGCGCCGGCGTGTCGCCCGACCTGTTTCGCAATCTCCAGACGACCGAAGCCGCACTGCTGCCGGGCACCGAAGAGGCGCATGGCCAGGTGCGTCGGTTCCAGTTGGCGCCCCGGCTGACGGCGCACGTGCGGCACCGCACGAAGTACCTCGATATGCCGGTCCTCGAGTCGCAGGCGTTCGTCTTCACGGGCGACGGGCGACCGGGTGCGCGGGTCCGCACGTTGAAGGAATTCACCGGACTCCTAGCGGCGCTGCCCGCCGATCGGCTGGCGGGCCACCTCCGGCGGCACGATTTCTCCCGCTGGATCGAGGGCGTGTTCCGCGATCGCCCGCTCGCCGCGCACATTCACGAGGTCGAGACCCGCGTGGAATCGGACGACCCGCGCGACGTCGCGGATGCCATCGGACAGGCGATTCGCGCGAGGTATCAGACAGCCGTGGAAACCGGGACATGACGACACCATCAGTCGTCACCTCGGCCCGACGCGCTTGAGATCAAGGCGGATCTGCCGTTTGGCGCAGGTTCGGTGATCGCCTTCGCGCGTAACCCAATCGGGGATGGGCGAGATTCCTGCTAGAATCCCTTTCGATTCTGCAGATTGCGCGTGTACACGACGGTGCAATCCGGCCATGTTGACGCGCGGCTTCGCCGTCGACTATTCGTTACGCTGTCAAAGCAGAATCAAGCGTAATTCCTCGCTCTGCCCCGTCCAGCCTCCAGCCCAAGCGCGCGCGGCTGGTCCACAAGTCCAACGTCAGTCAGACGCTGACGGATCAGACCGTTGGTCGATTTCGAAAAGCTGTGACAGCGAGACGGAGGCGCCTCAGAAAGCAAAGGCCGAGCGCACGGGACGAGCGTCAGAGTGGAGGTGAGCGAAAAAGGGGAGGTGAAGATGAAAAGCTTGCTCTTGGCGGTCGCCGTGGTTTCTGCCGGAGTGGCGTTGTCGGCCCAGACGCAGAGCCCGCGTTTCGACGTGGCATCCGTCAAGCCGAACACGTCTGACCTTGAAACCCTGTCGGCATTTCAGGGCCGTCGGTTCACCGCTCGTGGCGTCACGTTGAAAGCGCTGATCAGCACCGCATACGGCATGTCGGAGCAGCCGCTTCCGGACTACCAGATATCCGGCGGCCCGAAGTGGCTCGATTCCGATCGCTTCGATGTCGTGGCCACGGCTCCCGGAACGCCCGATTCCGCGCGAGGCACGTTTGCCTCGCCGGTGCTCACGATACTCCGCAACTTAATCGAGGAGCGGTTTCAACTGCAAACGCATCTTGAGACGAAAGATCTGCCCGTGTTCGCGCTGGTTCTGGCGCGGCGCGACGGCACGCTCGGGCCTGGGCTGCGGCGCAGGACCGTTGATTGCGCCGCTCGAGCCACGGCGGGCGATCGCACGAGGCCGCTCGATCCAGCGCCGGCGGACCATCGAACATGCGGCGGTAGAGTTGGTCCCGGCAGCCTGACCGCCACCGGCGCGACGATGACCAACATCGTCAGCGGCCTCGCCCGGCTCATACCCGGCATCAATCGAATTGTTCTCGACCGCACGGGTCTGACTGGCACGTTTGACGTGGATTTGACGTGGACGCCCGACACGACGGCGGACAATCACGGCGCGCCGTTGCCACCGGTCGACTCCAACGCACCCTCGCTATTCACGGCCCTGGAGGAGCAACTCGGGCTGAAGCTCGAATCGACGAAAGAGCCGGTTGACGTGCTCGTCATCGACCATGTCGAGCATCCGACCGCCGACTAGGCGACGGCCAAGAACTGGCCGCGCCTGAACGGCAAGGCGTCTAGCCGGACAAAGATCAGCAATGAATTCCTGCGAACTGATCAGGGCTTGCTCAGCAGATCCCAGAATCCTCGTGGGGCAAGAATCGGCAACGGAGCCTTACTTGCGACGTCGAGAAGATCTCGGTCGCCTGTGACCAGGACATCGGCTCGTCCAGCCGTCGCTGACGCAAGAATCCAGCGGTCATCCGGATCTCGGATTGGCACTTCGGAAGGCTTACTCGGTTTCGGCACGACTTCTTGATCTCGCAGCAACGCCACGATGTCCTCCACTGTGGCTCGGGGCAATTTGATGCGATGGATGAGCACGGCGCGGAGTTCAGCGAGTACGACTTCGCCTGTAATCAGTTGGTGCTCAGCGAGGACGACCCGCATCACATCGGCGCACAGTCCGCGAGTGGCGAAAGCGGCGACGAGCACATTGGTGTCGAGGAATACCCTCACGACACGGTCCGCGCGATGTCCTCATCGGTCAGATAGCCTCTGGCCTCGGCGAAAGGCAGCACTCGGCGGCGGAGATCCTCGAAGCGGCGCAGGGAGAGCTCGCGGCGCAGCGCATCTCGCACGATCTCGCTACGGCTTTGGCCCGTTTGCTTGCACAGGCGGTCGAGAACGCGCTCAAGGTCCTTTTCAATGCGGATCGTTAGGGTCCCTTTCATGTGTTACAGTGTAACACATCGTGTCTGGCAATCGATCCTGATTGCGACCGGTTCACTTCTTGTGGGCCTGAATGTACTCGAGCGCGAACGTCTTGAGCGCGGAACTGGTGAGGCCCAGGGCGGCGGCCTCGGCCGACGCACGCTCGACGTCCCATCCGTCCACGTCGACACGCTTGATCAGCCACAGCGCGGCCGCGCGATTCCCGCTCGCACAGTGGATGAACGCGGGCTGGTTGCCGCGGTCGGTCACCGCCTTCAGAAACCGCTCGACCAGCATCGGATCCGGCGACGCCGCGTTGAAGGGGAGGTGGACGAAATTCAACCCCACGGCCTTTGCCGCCGCCGATTCGGCGTCGATGTCGGCCCCTGGCTCGCTCGCCTGCCGCAGGTTGATCACCGACGCATAACCGAGCCGCTTCACTTCCGTCAGCGCCGCGGGGGTCGTCGCGCCGGCACACGCGACGGTCGATTCGACGCGAGCGAAATTGGTGATGCCGGGCACCGTTTCCTTCGTGACCTGCGCGTGCGCCACGAGCCCCAGGACACCACAGCCGATGAGAGCGATGACAACAAGTGATCGCCTGAACACCGGATCGAGAAAGTCATCTTGGGCGTAACGATGCGCCACCGGCGACCGCGAACTGTTACCAAACACGTGCTCCTCGCTTTCTGGGGCCGTGAAGAACTGACCCTTCGACGTGATTTCCCGCCTGGGAGTTGAATCTGCCTTCGAGCGCTTTTTCTCGATGGACAAGCTTTCCGATTATCGGAAAATACTGCGCCTCACGATTCTACCGGGTCCGGCCCGGCTCCTTCAAGGTCGGATTTGCCCTGTCGCGCTGGCGCGCGTAGGCGACGGCTGAAGTCAGCACGCGCGCGGCAGGCTCACGCGAGCGCCTGCTTCGCGTACGCGTAGCACTTCTTCGCCTCGTCCACTGGTGTCCCTTCGCCTCGATACTCGTACTCGATATAGGCGGGAATCGGCCACCGCTCGCGCTTCAGTAACTGCAGCACGTCGCGGATCGGCGTCTCACCCTGGCCCCAGACGGTATTGTCGCCCTGATTCTTCTTCCGGTCCTTCAGGTGCAGCAATCATCCGCGCCGAATGCGCCTTGTCGACGGGATCGAAAAAGATCCGCTGCAGGTCGCTCGCGGTGTTCGCCCGAAGCGATGCGCTGATGCCGGCGGTCGCGGGCGCGAGGCTGCTCACGAGGAAGAGCCGAGTCTTCCTGTCTTGGGCGATCAGATCCTTCATCAGGCGGACCTATCGCGCGTCCGGAGTGCTCCGCACGGCGGCCTTGAGCAGCTCCAAAAGCTCGATCGGCAGCGGAAAGACGATCGTCGAGTTCTTCTCGGCCGCGATTTCCGTGAGGGTCTGCAGGTAGCGCAACGTGATGCTCAGCGGCTGCGAGGCGATGACGGCGGCGGCCTGGGCCAGCTTGGCCGAGGCTTCCAGCTCGCCTTCGGCGTGAATAATCTTCGCCCGTTTCTCCCGCTCGGCTTCAGCCTGGCGGGCCATCGATCGCTGCATGTCGGCTGGTAGATCGACGTGCTTCACTTCGACGGCCGACACTTTGATGCCCCACGGCTCGGCGTGCTGATCGAGGATCTGCTGCAGCTGCTGATTCAGGCGATCGCGCTCGGCCAGCAGGTCATCGAGTTGCGCCTGGCCGAGCACGCTCCTGAGCGTCGTCTGCGCCAGCTGCGACGTCGCGTATCGGTAGTTCTCCACCTCCACGATGGCTCGCCGGGGATCAACGACCCGAGAGTAGAGGACCGCGCTCACTTTCACGGACACGTTGTCGCGGGTGATGACATCCTGAGGCGGCACCTCGAGGGCGACCGTTCGCAAACTGACGCGCACCATGCGGTCGATGGGTACGAACACCAGGATCACGCCGGGCCCTTTGGGCTCTGGCAGCACCTTCCCCAAGCGGAAGATGACACCCCGCTCGTACTCGGCCAGGATCTTGATTGACGCGATCAGATAGACCGCCAGGATCAGCACGAGGATCAGGAGCGGGGAAATCTCGGAAATCACCATCACGGCACCTCATTCCTTGCGGACAGTCAGCGTCAGGCCGTCAACGCTCGTGACGCGGACACGATCGCCTTGGGCGACGGGTTCTTGGGCGATCGCGTTCCAGATCTCGCCGTGCGTCGCGACGCGCCCGGTTCCTCCCGGCTCGATGGCCGTCAACGCGTGTCCGACCTCATCGATCATGCTCGCGACGCCAGCGATCGGGAGGCGCCGCTGCGAGGCGACAGCCAGCCGTACGAGAAAGACGGCGATTCCGGCCAGCCCGAACACAATCGGCAGCACGAGCCGGAGGCTCAATTGCAGCTCCGGCTCGGCGGAACTCGTCAGAATCATCGAACCGAAGATGAGGCTCGCGAGCCCGCCGACCGTGAGCAGCCCGTAGCTGGGGACCTTGACTTCAAGCACCAGGAGCAGCAAACCGAACAGGATCAACAACAGGCCCGCGTAGTTCACCGGAAGGATCTGGAAGGCGAAAAACGCCAGCAACAGGCACAGTCCTCCCGCGACGCCCGGCAGCACCGCGCCCGGGCTCCACAACTCGATCGTCAGCCCGAGCGTGCCGAGAGTCAGGAGAATGTAGGCAACGTTGGGATGAGCGATGGCACTGAGCAGGCGCTGCCGCAGGTTCATCTCGATGGGGATGACGCGTGCGTTGGCGGTCTTCAAGCGGATTGTCGTGCCGTCGAACCGCGTGACGCTGCGGCCATCAAGTGCTCGCAGCAGCCCGGAGACGTCAGGGGCCACGAGATCGATCAGCGGCGGCAAGGCGTTGAGCGCCTCCTCTTCGGTGAAGGCGCGGCTGTTGTTCACGGCCTCCTCCGCAAGCGTGACGTTCCGATGACGCTTGTTCGCGAGGGTGCGGGCGTACGCCGCCACGTCCGCCGCGGTTTTTTTCGCCATCGTCTCGTCCATCTTCTCGCCGGCACCGGCCACGGGATGCGCCGCGCCCATATGTGTGCCCGGCGCCATCGCGGCCACGTCAGCGGCGATCGTGAGGAGGAAGCCGGCCGACGCGGCGCGAGCACCCGACGGCCCGATGAAGATCGCGACCGGCGTCCTGGCGGCCAGCATGTGCGTGATGATGTCGCGCGTGGACTCGACCAGGCCGCCTGGCGTCCGGAGCGTGAAGATCACGAGCATCGCGCCGGCGCGATCGGCCCGGTCGATCGTCTCGATCATGTACTCCGCGGAGACCGGATGGATGATGCTGTCGACGTCGGCCGCGTACACGGTGGGCGGAAGTGGACCCTCGCGGGACTGCGCCGCGACCGCGCTGGAGGCCAACAGGGGCGCCAGCATAACGGCGAGCTTCCGAACGAGTCGAGCAGTCATGTGGCGGAGAAAGCGTGCGGATTGATGTGATTATGGATCGTCACCCGCCCCGTCCTCACGAATTCACCAATTCATGCAGCCGGAAGTGGTGTTTTCCGAGCTTGCCGCCGTAGTTACCCGCCGAGATCTCGACGACACCAGGACGGCAGGCGGCCTCGATGCCGGCGCGCAGCGCGCGCTCGATTGCCGGACGATCCAGGCCGTCCACGACGATCTCGAGCACGGAGTTGACGTCCTCGGGCAGGTCGCTGGCGACGCCGGACCGCCCGCGCAGCGTCGGACAGTACGCGTCGTTGGTGGAGGCAATCATCTTCTTGTAGTGCTTCGCGCCCACCTTGCTCCCGGCGCGCACGATCCCGCCGGGAAACGGCAGCACGACGCCGCGCAGCCGGCGCATGGCCTCGACCGCCGCTTCCGCCGCCGTGAGCGCGGCGTCCTGATCCTTGGCCAGGATCAGGAAGTTGCCGCCGCCGATGGCCTTTTGGATCCCGAACGCTTCCTGCACCAGGAACTCGCCTTCCATCACCGGGATCCGCCAGTACCGCTGACCGTCCAGGAATTTGCTCGATTGAAACTGGTCGCCGAAATGGCGCAGCTGTCCGCCGACGACGACTCGATCGGCCGCCTGAGGCAAACCGTCGAAGCAGGCCGTGGTCGGACAGGTGAGCACCGTCTGGCCCACTCTGTCGACCAGCCGGCCGCCGAGTCCCTCGACGTTGAAGCCAAACACCAGCACGCTCACGCCCGGCCGCCCGTCGGGCGTCTCCTGGGGAAGGAGATCGGCCTCGATGCCCGCTTCGACTTTGCACCCGATGACTGAGGTGGCAAAGCCGGTCATGGACTGCGCCGCCGTCCGCGCCCAGACCGGCGATTGGGCTGTGATCACGACGCGCGCGGCGCGCATGTCGAACGCCTCGGCAAACGTGTCGAGAATCCTCACGCCCCGCCGGACCATGCTCACTCCACCGGCCACGCCGTCCTCATCGATCATGCCCCAACGCGAACGTCCCTTTCATGGCTCCTCCCTGTCTCGTCCACCCTGCGGGCACCTCTGATTGAAGACGCAGTGTAGCGCACCACACCGCGGACTGGTTCCGAACGATGGGAACGCGGGTCGTGAATCCGCCCCGAGATGCTGCCGCGGAGGCCGCCGGGACACCGTCTGCGGATGACACGCGTTCAAGACGGGGCTGGGGACGCGCGTGACATCTTGACATCAACTATCGTGTGACATCATGGTGATCGCGCTTTCCGCCTTGGAGGCTTGCCGGCAGGAGGACGAGTTGAACAGACGCGGAAACTCCGGACGCTTCGGTTGGCTGCTGGCCGTCGCGCTGTGCGTGGCGATTGTTGGACCGATGCGCGTTCCGTCAGGCGCGGCGGTGCAGACACCCGACGCGGAGAACGTCGCCGAAGGGATGCGGATCTACCGGCAGAAGGGCGACTGTCAGGCGTGTCATGGCTGGGCGGCTGACGGTCGCAAGATGGACAGCCAGATGCCGGACGGCGCGAACCTTCGCACGACGCGGCTCAACCGCGACGCGCTGATTACGGCAATCAAATGTGGACGGCCGGGCAAAGGGATGCCGGCGTTCGATCGGCTCGCCTACAGCGACGGGCGGTGCTACGACATGAAGCAGGCCGACCTGAAACGGCTCGGCCTGCAGCTGCCCGATCCGCCGGCGACGCTCCAGCCGCGAGAGATCGAGCTGCTCGTCGACTTCCTGTTTGCCAAGGTCATCGGGAAAGGTCCGATGGATCGCGCCACGTGCATCGAGTACTGGGGATCGGACGTCGAGGCCTGCAGTGAGTTCCCGAACTAGCGCGTATTTCAGGCGCGCAGCTCGTTTCGTTCCGGCCGCCGAGGAACCACTGAGGACACGATGGACACAAAGGAAACTTAGATGGCCTTACCTTCGTGTCCTTCGTGTCCTTGGTGTCCTTTGTGGTGCCTCAGTGCTGCTACGCACGACGGAAAATCGCGTTAGCGCGCGGGCTTCTCCAGATACGCCCTTGACGCCGCTTCGTCCTTGAGCGGGGTGACCTTGTCGGGATCGATGCGAATCATCAGGTAAGTAATGTGATCGTCGATCTTCGTGAACAGATGCCCTGTGCCCGCCGGAATGACCACGACGTCTCCAGTCTTGATCTGGTGGGCCACGCCATTCCGAATCGACGATGAATTGTTCCCCGGCCCGTTGAACAAACGGACGGTCTCCAGATCTGCGGGACGCCGTTTCATGCCGACGAGATCCGGACCCAGGACCAGCGTGGCCGACCCCTCGATCACGTGATAGACCTCACTGACCAGGTCATGTTCGGCGACTGAATCCGGCGCCGGGGCATCGAGTTTCCCGCGATAGACCATGCCAATGCCGATGTGGGCCTTGCCAATCTCAACATCTCGCACTTGTTGATCGGTCAGTTTCTCGGCGATGGCTTTCCTGGCATACGCCTGAAGCTCATCGACCGGGATATATGTCCCTGGACACATCTTGCAGGTCGGTTGCGGGTTGTCCCCTTGCGCGATCAGCGCAGCAACCGCGCAGCCTGCCGCCAGCAATCCCAACACAATTTTTCTCATGCCGACCTCCCGACTCGTGTTGACACTTCTCGATTTTGCAACGCGTGTTACCGCGTCCGCGGCCACGGCACGCCTTGTTCGGCTTTCGCAACCGACCCCAGACCTTTGTAGAGGAAGCGCTGGACGCGCGCGCCGTTGTACGTCTCGGTCGTGTAGATGTTCCCCTTCGAGTCGGTCGTGATGTTGTGGACGCCGAAGAACTGGCCGGGCTGCCGTCCCCCATCGCCGAAGCTGGTAAGGACCTCGAGCGTGCTGCGCAGGACGATGCGCACCTTCTCGTTCACCCCGTCGGCGATGTAGATGTAGGTTTCCTGCGGGTCTCGTGAAAACGTCATGTCCCACACCGAGCCGGACCGAAGGGTCTTCGTGTCGAAGAAGCCTTCCTTCACAAACGTTCCGTCTCTTCGAAATACCTGCACGCGATCGTTCACGCGATCGCAGACGTAGACGAACCCGTCCTTCGAGACGTTGGCGCAGTGCACGGTGTTGAATTGCTTCGACGGCGGCGCCGCAGGATCGTACGCGCCAACCGGCGCATCGTCGGGCTTGTTGCCGTACGCGCCCCAATGGCGTTTGTACTTCCCGGTGTCCGCATCGAAGACGATGACGCGGCGGTTCCCGTAACCGTCGGCAATGTAGGCTTCGTTCGCCGCGGGATCGACGAAGATCTTCGCGGCCCTCCACAAGTTCTCGACGTCGTTGCTTCCGCCGTGCCTGCCCTGATGACCGATCTGCAGAAGGAACTTTCCGCTCGGGCTGAACTTCAGGACGTGTGTGTCCTTGTCTCCGTTCCCGCCAATCCACACATTGCCTTTGTGGTCGACGGTGATCCCGTGATTCGATTCCGGCCATTCGTAGCCCTGGCCAGGACCGCCCCAATGGCCGATCAGGTTCCCGGCCTGATCGAATTCCAGAACCGGAGGGGCCGGCGTACAGCACGCGCCGATCGGCGGTGTGAAGGTGGCGGCTTTGAAGTTGTCCTCGACGGTCTGCGGACGGTGAATGATCCAGACGTGATCCCCGGCGTCGGTTGACAAACCGATCGTCGATCCGAGGACCCAGTGATTCGGCAGCGGCTTGGGCCACAGCGGATCCACTTCGAAGATCGGCGCCTGGACGCCGGCGCGGCCTTGCGCGGCGATGATCGACTCTGTGTGGCCTACGTAGAGTGAGCCGGCACACGCGGTCAGCACCAGGGCATAAGCGGCATTGCGGCGTTTCATCGTGGCCTCCAGAACGCCTCCTTGGAGAATCTCCGAGGAGGCACCTTTCGCGATCGGTGAGCGGCTCTCCCGGTAGTGTCCGGCTTTAGCCGGACCGGCCTTCAATTCAGCGCGAACACGAAGAGATAGCTCGAGTTCTGCAGTTTGTCCCAGTTCACCGGATGCAGGTGGCGGCCGCTGGTCTGCACCGCGAGAAACTGCTTGGGTCCGATCGCATAGGTGACCGGCGAGCCCTTGAGCGGCGTGCCGACGTTGAAGCGCCAGAGTTCCTCGAGCGTCTCGTCGTTGTAGGCGACGACCCAGCCATCCTGCAAGGCCGTGAACACCAGGCCGCCGGCCGTATCGGTCGCGCCCGATCGAATCTCGATGTCCGTAACGGCCTTCGCGATGACCTTGTGGTTGACGGCATCAAACGCCGTGAGCGCGCCGTAATACAGATCGCTGCTGTACTTGCGCGGCTGGCTGGTTTTCGGATCGACCCCACCGTCTTTCGAAAGGACCCCGACCGCGGCCCCGTTCTGCGTGAAGCAGCCTTCAGTGCCGACGCCGTAGGCGATGTTCTTCACGGGGTTGAACGCAAGCGGCTGATGGGCAACGCCTCCGTGCCAGGTCGGGCAGGTGCGTTTCTGGCCGTCGCCGCGCAGCGCGCGCGCCTCTGGATTGTAGAGCTGCACCTCGAACTTTGGACTGTATTCGACCGGCCTGCCGGTTTTCGGGTCGATGCCTTTGGTCCAGTTCAGATCGTTCACGTACTTTTCGGCCTTGATGAATTTGCCGTTGGTCCGATCGAGGGAATAAAAGAACCCGTTGCGCCCGTAGTGGCCGACGACCTTGCGCCTCACGCCATCGATCGTGGTGTCGTACAGCATGTGGACGCCAACCTCGTCGAAATCCCACGAGTCGTTCGGCGTGTACTGGAAATGCCAGGCGAGCTTGCCGGTCTCGACGTCGAGCGCCACGGCCGAATTCGTGTAGAGATTGTCGCCAGGCCGGAACTGCGGGTCGTAGATCGGATACGGGTTGCCCGTGCCGACGATGTAGAGCTTGGTGGCCGGATCGTAGGATCCGGTCTGCCAGATGCCGCCGCCGCCGGTCTTCCAGGCGTTGTGGTCGTCCCTCCAGGTTTCGCTGCCCGGGTCGCCCGGCTTCGGCACGACGTACCAGCGCCACAGCTCGTTGCCGGTCTTGACGTCAAGCGCGGCAACCCAGCCGCGCGTGCCGGCGTCGCCGGCGCCGTTCTGGATGATGACCTTGCCTTCAGCCACCAGCGGCGCCGTGAGGAATTTCTCCTGACTGCCGAATTCGGTCTTGGCGGCGATTTTCTTGTCCCACACGAGATCGCCGTTGTCGCGATTGATGGCGATGACGCGGCCGTCGGGCAGGTTCGCGATCACCATGTCTTCCCAGAGCGCGATGCCGCGCGTGCGCGGGGCGTTGCCTTCATGCTTCACGCCGGGATCGGCGGTCCACACGAACGAGCCCCTGCCGGGATTGCGAATGTCGATCTTGTAGACCGTGCCCCAGCCGTCGCTCGTGTACATGAAGCCGTTGTCGATCAGCGGATTGACTTCGTTCTCAGGACCGTTCTGTCCCACGTCCTGCATGCCGCCCAGCGCGAGCGCCCACACCATACGCAGGTTCTTGACGGTGTCCCGATTGATCTGCGTGAGCTTGGAGTACCGGGTCGAGCCGTAGTCGCCGTTCATCAGGAGCCAGTTCTGTGGCTCGTTCATGGCGTTGACGAGGCGGTCTTTGTTGACGGTGAGCGAGTAGTCCGCGGCAAACACCATCGCCGAGGCAACCAGCAAGGGCGTGCAAACAAGAGGGGTCAGTTTCGACGAGCGAAGAGGCATCGTTCAGTCTCCCTGAAGAGATGCGGTCCGCACATATTATTACCGTGAAGCGACCGCCCGATTCCAGACGAAACACGAGCTGGCGTCGCTGTTCTGAACAAGGCTGGCGAGTTCGGCGAGCGAGTCGTCAATCTGCCGCTGGGTGCATAACCGAGAATCGAGTAGTCCATGTCGGGCACTCTCGATATTCCCGGCGAGGTTCTGGATCCAGCCTGCAAAACCGGCTGACCCGTGCCAATGAACCTCGGGCTGAACCGATAACTCGATCCGCGAGAACCCTGCGTCGCGGAATAGCCGATACAGCCGTCGACCAATCCGACTGTCACCGCCCAGACGCTGCTGATGCTCCTGAAAAGCCTTCCACACGCTGTCGAACGCCGCACATGGAGGGTCCACTCGGAGCAGGCTGATGTCGTTCTCACAGGCCACGACGCGACCGTCCTGGCGCACGACTCGCTTCATCTCTCTCAGTACCGTCGCCGGGTCTGTCACGTGTTCGAGAAGATAGCGTGCATACGCGAGGTCGAACGTACCGTCGCCAAATTCTAGGCGGTGGGCATCTCCCTGAACATACCGGACGCCGGGATGAGGCGCCGCCGCCGCAATCTGGGTAGCGGCTTGCTCAAGTCCGACAACTTGGACGCCCACGGCGGCGGAAGCCACGTCAACGGCAAGAAGCCCCAGTCCGCTTCCAACTTCGAGAACCTGCGAGCCGGAGGGTACGCGCAAGAACTCGACGAACGCCCGATTCGAGAGCCGGTTCAAGCCCGCCAGTCTCTCCTGCTCGCTCGGTTCCGTGCCGTGAATGTAGGTACTTGGCCTGCTCATTCCGTGAACATTTCCTGCAGTGTTTCCAATACCTCTGTCGTCGTCCCGGATGACAGGCGGCCCAAGCGCTTGACGAGGCGCTCACTGTCGACCGTTCGGAGTTGATCGAGGACCACGAACCCCGAACGATTCTGGAAGCGGCAGGCCACTCGCCACGGATACGCGTGCCCGCCCGTGGTC
The DNA here is from genome assembly GCA_023265175.1 of Acidobacteriota bacterium. Taxonomy (GTDB): domain Bacteria; phylum Acidobacteriota; class Vicinamibacteria; order Vicinamibacterales; family CAVVIG01; genus JAHFUI01. The sequence continues at coordinate 818 of JAHFUI010000013.1, read as the reverse complement.
ATGGGTGCGACGATGACGGTGCGCAGGTGCTGGTTGAGCTCGTCCGGTGAGATGACCACGCACGGGCGCGTCTTCCGGATTTCACTACCCAACGTGGGGTCGAGGCGGACGAGATGCACATCGCCGCGCGCGATCGGCGACTGCGCTACCGCCACTGCCACTCCTTTTCGTCAAACCGGCTCGCCGCCGCCCCATCCAGAAGTTGATCGTCGCCGCGAGCGTGCATCGCTTTGGCCGCGTCGGCCCAACCCGCCCGGGGACCCCGAGCGGCACGGACGATCAGCCGACCGCTTTCAGCCTGGAGCTCGACCTCGTCCGGCAGGTGCGCACGATCGAGGAGCACCTTGGGAACACGGATACCTCTCGAATTCCCGATCTGAACGATTCGCGTCTTGGCAATCATGTGACTACATTGTAATCACATCGCCGGTGCCCCAGCAAGTGACAGCCATATCAACAGTCCAGCGTTCACCAGCGGCCGCTCAACGACCACACAGGCGGCCGTCTGGTGGAACGCGGTTTAGCAGCCTGTGGTGAAAGTCTGGCTGCATTCGACGAGCGATGCATCCCCGCTGGCTGCGTTGCTCCTCCGTCAAATACTCCCGGTATTCTCGGTCGTCGCGCCTTGGGAGCGAGGCGCCTCGCCCGTCTCGGTGCGACGCCAGACTTTCACCACGGGTTAGGGACCGGCAAGGAATAAAGTGACCATCTGGCCGAGGCGATTTTCGAGCGAGACGAAGAGCGAGGACGACGGCGTAGCCGCAGCGCTACGTCGAGGACGAGCGATGAAGTCGCAGCCGAAAATCGCCCGGCCCCAC